>NZ_CP061205.1:3681938-4041658 GCF_015240255.1 Kordiimonas pumila | reverse complement strand
GCTCCCTCTTTCCCCCATTGTATTCAATTCCTACTCACGTTTCCATCACCGGTTTAGGTGTCAGCATTTTATATCAATCAAAGTATCAGCAAAAAGGCTGCACTTATTTTGTTGCCACGCAATATAGGGCGATTTGCCAGTATCATGCGCTCCCTACAGCACAAAAGACCAGCGGCACGCTGTAATAGCGCCTGCGGCATTGTTTTTTTCAAAGGCAATGGTGTAGTTCAGAATTAGTTTTCTGAATTACGGCCGAACAGCTCCCACAGAGGGGATGGCTGGTTGTCCGGAACACCCCGTTACCACTGTCTGAAAGATACATCCGGGGCTGATGGGCGGCAACTGAATCTATTGCTTGACAGTAAATTAGATGATTCGCCTATGGGTTAAAACTTGGTCGTCTACAATATCTTGATTCAGGGAAAAATTGATGAATTTACTGTCCCTGCTTTGTTCTTTTGTTAGGCATCAAAAATAAAAAAAGCCGCACGAATCTGTGCAGCTTTAGATAGTCACTCTTCTTTAAAAGCGAATCGGTAGTTAGATCAGCTCTTAAGCGAGGGCTTTAACCCGACCAGCTAGACGCGAAACTTTGCGTGAAGCAGTTTTTTTGTGGAGAACACCTTTGCTAACGCCGCGCATGATTTCTGGCTGTGCGTTTTGCAGGGCAGTCGCTGCAGCAGACTGGTCGCCAGTTGCTAGAGCTTCTTCAACTTTACGAATGAATGTACGAATCCGGCTAACGCGTGATTTGTTAATAGCTGCACGACGATCATTGCGGCGGATACGTTTTGTGGCCTGTGGTGAGTTTGCCATATTCTTACTTTACCTTCATCGGGAAGCACTGCAATCGGTTGGACCTTGGTCCTTACTCGGCGCGCTTGCCTGTTTCTGTTTCCTATATTCGCGGCAGCCAAAATGCCTATGCCGCAAAAGTTTCATAATTCGAGGTGCGGTCTATACCGCTCAATGGCGCGAACGTCAAGGGGCAAAAAGGCCGGATTTCCGGCCTTTCATTCAGGCTTAGCTGTTTTTGAACTGCGGTTGCCGTTTTTCTATAAAGGCGTTCATGCCTTCTTTCTGGTCATTCGTGGCAAAAAGTGAGTGGAAAACCCGGCGCTCAAAGATCAAACCTTCAGTTAACGTGGTCTCTAGCGCGCGGTTTGTGGCTTCTTTCGCAAGTATAACAGAAGGGAGTGACAGATGAGCGATGCCCCGTGCAATTTCTGTAACATGCTCAATCAGGTCTTCTGTTGGTACGATTCGGCTTACAAGGCCAGCTCGTTCAGCCTCTGCTGCATCCATCATTCGGCCTGTTAAAATCATGTCCATCGCTTTGGATTTTCCGATGATTCGTGTCAAGCGCTGGCTGCCGCCCATGCCGGGAATAACACCAAGTTTAATCTCGGGCTGACCAAACTTGGCACTTTCAGCAGCAATAATAAAATCACATGCCATTGCAAGCTCACAGCCACCACCAAGTGCATAGCCAGAAACCGCAGCAATAACGGGCTTATGGATTGCAGCAAACACAGCATTTATGGCAGCGAATTTGTCTTCTTTAAGAACCTCAGCAAAGCTTTGCTCTGCCATTTCCTTAATATCTGCCCCAGCGGCGAAAGCTTTTTCACTACCAGTTATGACAATTGCGCCAACGTCATCATCTTTATCGAGAGATAAAAGCGCTTCCCCAACTTCGCTCAAAAGCGCAGCGTTGAGCGCATTCAGAGCCTCTGGCCGGTTCAGGGTGATAAAAGCAACCCCTTCTTGCTTGTCGAGCAGGATTGTTTCAAAAGTCATATGTTAGCCTTCTTTTTGGTCCAGTCGTTCGATGGACTCCTACTGGGCATTTTGGTTTTTGCAAAGACTTTTTATAATGGTGCTGGGTGCAGGCCCTATATCTGGTTATTCTACTGGCTCTAGTCGCAAGATCATGATGCCCTCGGAGGCATCTGGGTCATCGTCTAGAAAAACCAGCCGGTCATTTTCCCGTTCACATGTCAGGCTTAGGGGGCCGCGTGCACAGTCCCAGCCAAAAGTAACCAGTTCTTTTGAATAGGTATTTAGCACTTGTTTTGCTGGTATTTTCGCCCGAATCACTGTTTCTGCTACAGTGCCACTTGGGGTGTCGAATATTACCCTATCATCTGCTTGCTCGCTTAGGCCGTCAAGAAGGGGCACATCTGGGAATCCCTCTAAAAAGACCTGATCTGCCGACCAAGCAGAGGTGGTGATAAAGAAAAGTGCCAATAATAGGTTCCGCATAGTATTCCTTATGTCAGGGCGTCCGTTATTCAGGTTTAGTGCTGACAGGTTGGGCAATAAAAGGTTGACCTGTTAGACTGTATAATACGCATGATAGTACCGCCACATCCTTCTTTATAGCACTTTGTGCCTTCGCGGTCATAGGCCTGAAATGAATGCTGGAAATATCCTAGCTCACCGTTTGCCTGTGTATAATCCTTGAGGGATGATCCACCTGCTTCGATTGCTTTGGTTAAAACATCTCTGATAATAGGCACTAAGGCCTCTATTTCAGCGCTGGTTAGGTGCCCGGCTTGTTTTTCTGGGTGAATGCCAGCTCGCCACAGCGCTTCACAGACATAAATATTTCCAAGCCCGGCTACACTGCGTTGATCAAGCAAGGCGGCCTTTATTGGCGATTTTTTGCCCGAGAAGGCAGTTTTTAGTACATTAGAATTGAAGCTGTTCCCAAGCGGTTCTGGGCCAATATTGATTAAAAGCGGATGTGTTTCGACTGCATCCGCTGTGGTAAAGGTCCATAATCCGAATCGGCGGGGGTCAGTATAGAGGATATGATCGCCGTTTTCAGTAATAAGGCTGATATGATCGTGTTTGCCGATGGTATCTGGCTCCGTACCTTTATATATGGTCACGCGACCAGACATGCCAAGGTGTACAATAACAACAAGCCTATCTTCGCAGTCGATCAAAATATACTTTGAACGCCGCCGCAAGCCAGTAATACGGTTGCCCTCAAGCCTTTTTGTGAAGTCATTTGGGATCGGGAACCGCAGGTTTGCACGTCGGGCGACAGCCGTACGGATCGTGGCACCTTCAAGGACAGGCAGTAGTCCTCGCCTAACGGTTTCAACTTCGGGAAGTTCGGGCATAGTGTCGCGATTACTTTCTTGTTATTAAACATACTGGCATGCTGATGGCTGGTCGGCTATGGTCCGGCCATGGTAGCAAGTGAGATGACAAGGTAACAGGCATTAATGTCAAGCATGAATGAAGAAAACCAAGCCGATACAGCAACAACCCATTTCGGGTTTAAGACTGTAAAGGAAAGTGACAAAGCCACCATGGTGCGGGGTGTGTTTAACTCTGTGGCTGACCGGTATGACCTCATGAACGATGTGATGAGCGCGGGGGTTCATAGGCTTTGGAAAGATTCGTTTATTGATGAACTGAATCCGCGTGCCCAGATGCATTTGCTAGATGTTGCAGGTGGTACAGGCGATATTGCTTTTCGGTTTCTGGATACAGCAAAACAAGGCACTGTCACGGTTTGCGATATTAACGCTGAAATGCTGCGTGTGGGTAAGGCGCGCGCTTTAACTCAGGGGTATGCAGATAGGGCAGAGTTTGTGTGCGGCGATGCCATGAAGCTGCCGGTAAGCGACCGGTCAGTTGATGCTTATACAATTGCATTTGGCATTAGGAATGTAACCCGTTTTGAAGAGGCTTTATCAGAAGCTTACCGCGTGCTGAAACCAGGTGGCCGTTTCCAGTGTCTTGAGTTCAGCCCTGAAGTGGTGCCTTTACTGCAAAAAGCCTATGATAGTTATAGCTTTACTATAATTCCCAAAATGGGCGGGTGGATTACAAAAGATTATGACAGCTATCAGTATTTGGTGGAGTCGATTCGTAAATTTCCGCCGCCAGCAAAATTTAAAGCCATGATTGACGCTGCCGGTTTTGAAAGAACGGGCTTTAGAACCATGAGTGCAGGTGTTGTTGCTGTGCATTATGGTACACGAATTTAGGATTGCAGTGTGCGGGTTCTTTATTATCTTTTAAAACTATATGCGCTTGCTGTGTGCCTTAGGCGGTACGGTGCTATTCGGGCATTGGCATCCATTGACGGTATGCCTGATTGGCCGCCGCGTGCGCTTCGTATTTTTACTTTTTATATCCCGCGCCGGCGCGGCTTGCCTGTTGCTGAAGGGGAACGCCTTGCTCTTGCCCTTGCAGCTATGGGGCCAGCCTATATAAAACTTGGCCAAACGCTCGCAACGCGGCCAGACCTTGTGGGCAGGCCAATTGCTGAAGGTTTGACGACGCTGCAAGATCGTTTGCCACCGTTTTCTTTTAAAAAAGTGAAGGCAACAATAGAGCAGGATCTGGGCGGCAAACTGCAAGACCATTTTAGTGCCTTTGACGAAACTGCGGTAGCGGCGGCTTCTATTGCACAGGTGCACAAGGCTGTTACCGTTTGTGGTCAAGATGTAGCTGTAAAGGTGCTGCGCCCTGATGTGAAAGCACGGTTTAAGCGCGATCTCGCGCTTTTTGAATGGCTGGCACAGATGGCTGTGCAACACAGTGTTGAGGCTCGTCGCCTTAGGCTGGTGCAGGTTGTCGCAAAAATACGCGAGACTGTTTTGCGGGAAATGGACCTGCGGCTTGAGGCGGCATCCGCCGCAGAACTGGCTGCCAACATGGCTGGCGAAAGCGGGTACAGGCTGCCTGCTATACACTGGGACCAAACATCAGAGCGGGTTTTAACCCTTGAATGGGTAACGGGTATCCGCCTTTCAGACAGGGAGGCCCTTGTCGCCGCCGGGCATAACCTGCCAGCGCTCGGTGAAAAGATAGTACAGGTTTTTTTGAAGCAAGCGCTTCATGATGGTTATTTCCATGCTGATCTGCATCAAGGAAACCTAATAATAGAGGCAAACGGCACTATTGCCGCCATAGATTACGGTATTATGGGCCGTCTGTCTAAGCGCGAGCGCCGCTTTTTGGCTGAAATTCTATACGGCTTTATCAAGCGGGATTACAGGCGCGTTGCAGAGGTGCACTTTGATGCGGGGTACGTGCCCGAGGGGGAAAGCCTTGAAGAATTTACGCAAGCCATGCGCTCGATTGCAGACCCAATCCTAGATTTGCCAATTGAGCAGATATCAGCAGGTAAACTTTTAGCCCAGCTCTTTGCGACAACAGAACGCTTTAACATGCAAACACAGCCGCAGTTGCTGGTTCTACAGCGGTCAATGGTGATGGCAGAGGGCATGGCCCTGCATCTTAATGCGCAGGCTAATATGTGGGCTATAAGCGAACCGGTGCTTGAGCTTTGGATTCGTGAAAACCTGTCACCAGAAGTGCGGCTGGCAGAATTTATTACTAATATTCCTCGTTATATGGAACGCTTGCCCTTGCTTGTTGAGCGCTTTTTGCAGGACAGAGAACCGAGAAACGCTGAACATAACCCTGTTGTACTTGTGCCGCGCGCAGCAAGGCTTTGGCCGTTTGCATTAGGTCTTATAACGGGGGTAGCCATCATCAAAATACTGATGCTGTAACGTCAAAAAAAATTGATCATGACAGTATGATTGCAGCAAGCCTCAAAGCACCCTATATGAAGGGGGTAAGGTGAAAGGCGTTTTATGCTGACAGGTAAACGTATATTACTGATTATAGGTGGTGGGATTGCGGCTTATAAGTCGCTTGATTTGGCACGGCGCCTAATGGAGCGCGGTGCAACTGTGCGCGGTGTGCTAACGGCTGGCGGGCAGGAATTTATAACGCCGCTTAGTGTGGCAAGCTTAACCGGCGATCAATGTTACACAGACCTTTTTTCCCTGAAAGATGAAGCCGAGATGGGCCATATTCGCCTGTCACGCGAGGCTGATCTTATTTTGATCGCGCCAGCAACAGCAGACCTTATGGCAAAAATGGTGGCCGGGCTTGCCAACGACTTGGCAACCACAATTTTACTGGCGTCAGACAAGCCGGTGATGGTGGCGCCTGCTATGAATGCGCAGATGTGGGCGCACCCCGCAACAAAACGCAACATGGCCACGCTCAAGAAAGACGGTGTTAGCTTTATTGAACCGGGTAGCGGCATGCTTGCATGCGGTGAGGTTGGCCCAGGCAGGCTTGCTGAGGTGCCAGATATGGTTGAGGCTGTGATAGATTTTTTCCATGCTGATATCCAGCCACTAACCGGCAAGCATATTGTGGTAACGGCAGGCCCAACCCATGAACCGATTGACCCGGTGCGCTATATTGCTAACAGATCAAGCGGCACGCAGGGTTTTGCAATTGCCGGGGCGCTTGCCTCGCTCGGTGCAAAGGTTACACTTGTAGCGGGGCCTGTTGCCCTTGAAACGCCTGTGGGTGTGAACCGCATTGATGTGGAAACTGCCCTAGAAATGCAGGGTGCTGTAGAGGCAGCACTACCCGCTGATGTCGCGGTGTGCGTTGCAGCTGTTGCAGATTGGCGCGCTGATTGTGATCACGGCCAAAAACTAAAGAAATCAAAAGGTGGCTTGCCTGACCTGAAATTAACAGAGAACCCAGATATTTTGGCCGGGCTTTCAAAGCATATTGAAAAGCGCCCAACTCTTGTTGTTGGATTTGCAGCAGAAACTGAAAATGTGATCGACTATGCTGCGGCCAAACGCGAGCGCAAAGGCTGCGATATTATTGTGGCAAATGATGTGTCTCACGCTACAGGTATTATGGGCGGCCATGAAAACGAAGTGCATATTATATCTGATAAGGGCGTGGAAAGCTGGCCCAAGTTGAGCAAAACAGAAGTGGCTGTAAAGCTTGCCCTTAAAATTGCTGAATATTTAGGAAAATAAATTTATGACAAATACCGTTACCATTGAAGTGAAACGCCTGCCGCACGGCGAAGGCTTGCCCCTGCCAAAGTACGAAACATCTGATAGCGCAGGGATGGACCTGTACGCAGCACTTGCAGACGGTGAAAGGGTAACACTTGGCCCGCTTCAGCGCGCGATGATCCCCACAGGCCTTGCAATGGCTTTGCCGCACCGGCATGAAGCGCAGATCAGGCCGCGTTCCGGCCTTGCTGCCAAAAACGGTATTACCTGCCTTAATACACCCGGTACGATTGATGCGGACTATAGGGGAGAAGTGAAAGTAATTCTGGTGAACCTTTCGAATGACCCCTTCACCATTGAGCGCGGCATGCGGATTGCCCAAATGGTAATTGCGCCAGTAACGCAGGGCACGTGGGCAGAAGTTTCCGAATTGGGTGCGACCGAGCGCGGTGAAGGCGGTTTTGGTTCAACGGGTACCCGTTGATGAATGCTGCTGCTATATGGTCATGTATAAAATGGCTCTTTATAGCGGCTGTAGCTAATATGTTGATCTTGCCGTGTGTTATGTTGTTGGGACAGTTAATAGGTTACTATGACATTGTAACTGTTGTTGGTATGTTAATTTCTGCCCCTATAGCAATGGTTTTGGTTTATACGCAAAACGCCATATCTGGATGGGCGTCATTGGTCATTAATCTACCATTTAATTTTTTCTATACACTGTATTTAGTATGCGCCATTTATCAGCGATGTTTATAGGATAACAAATTGGAATTTACTGACGAACAGCTAGAACGCTATGCCCGCCACATTATACTGAAGGAAGTAGGGGGCGAGGGGCAAAAGGCGCTGCTTGATGCCCGTGTGCTGGTTGTGGGCGCTGGGGGCCTTGGTTCACCGTTACTGCTTTATCTGGCGGCCGCTGGCGTTGGTAATCTTGGTATTATTGATAATGATACGGTGGAGCTTTCAAACCTGCAGCGGCAGGTGATTCACACTACACCAGATGTTGGTAAAGCAAAGGTCCGCAGCGCGGCAGAGAAAATCACAGCACTAAACCCAGATGTAAAACTAGACCTTTATGAAGAACGCTTAACGTCAGAGAATGCTGCCAAGATAATTGGCGCATATGACATTGTGGCGGATGGCACTGATAATTTCAAAACCCGGCATCTTGTTTCTGACACCTGTGTTGCCTTAAATAAAACCCTGGTTTCAGCAGCGCTTGGGCCTTACGAGGGCCAACTGGCTACTTTTAAGCCGCATGCAAGCATGGGCTTGCCGTGTTATCGCTGTTTCCTGCCTGTGGAGCCTGATCCAGACGAACAGCGCACTTGTTCTGATTTTGGCATCCTTGGCGCGGTGGCGGGGGTTATGGGTAGCTTGCAGGCACTTGAGATTTTAAAGGAAATTACCGGTGTGGGCGAAGGCCTTGCCGGCAAAATGTTGATGGTGGATGCTTTCACCATGACAATGCGGAAAATTGGTCTGCCAAAAGATCAGGGCTGCCCGTCATGTGGAGGTTCGCATGGCTAAAGCCGTACCGAAGCACCCGATGACATTGCTGGTGATCAGCCCGCTTGCAGACCGCATACATATGGCGCTGATGATGGGAGCAACGGCGGCAGCTGTTGGGCGACCGGTTACTTTCTTTTTCTCTAAAGGCGCGATCAGGTTTTTGGTGCAAGATGGCTGGGCAGGCCTTGTTACAACTGAAGGCACCCCAGCACCAGACGTGGATGCCGTGCAGGAAGCAAAGGGCATTGCTGATTCGTCTCTCTTGATGGAGGCACTGCCATCCCTGAATGTGCGCTTTGTTGCCTGTGAAACAGCGCTACGTGAGCACGATATAGATGTCGCTAGCCTAATTACCCGGCCTGCTGTTGAAATCAGCGGACTTGCAGATGTTCTGGAAAAGGGTTCAGGCGGCGACTGGCTTACATTTTAAAGCCAGTCGTAGGCATTTAGCCGCGTTGGCGCTCTTGCTCGTATGTACCTAGAATATTGACATGCTTGGTATGAAAGCGCAGTTCTTCCATCGCGCGGGCGACATTTTCCATGCTTTCATGACCAACAATGTCAGCATAAAACTCTGTCGCAGTGAAACTATCTGATTCGTAATAGCTTTCCAGCTTGGTCATGTTCACCATGTTGGTTGCGAAACCACCTAGGGCCTTATAAAGCGCTGCGGGTACGTTCTTCACTTCAAAAGTGAAGCTGGTCATGAGTGGGCCTTTTAAAGTAGCAACATCTACTGGCTCACGGGAAAGCACAACAAATCGGGTGGTGTTGTTGCCTTCATCCTGAAAATCTTCCTGAATAATTTTCAGGTCGTAAACCTCTGCCGCAAGTTTGCTGGCGAGCGCTGCAAGAGAGGTATCGCCTTTTTCTGCAACATAGTGAGCAGCACCGGCTGTGTCGGCAAATGTTTCACGTGCGAACCCAGCAGCGCGGATATTATGACGACACTGATCTAGCGCTTGTATGTGGCTGGTCACTGTTTTTATAGTGTCGAGGCTTGATTGCTCTGTGCCCATTAGGCAGTGTCGCACTGATTCGAAGTGCTCACCGATGATATAAAGGCCACTACCGGGTAATAAAATGTGGATATCAGCCACGCGGCCTGCTGTTGAGTTTTCAATCGGAATCATAGCTAGTCGGGCGTTACCATCTTGTACAGCAGCAAGGGCATCTTCAAAGCTTTGGCAGGGTAAAACCTCCATATTTGGGAACTTTGCAATGGCTGCCATATGGGAATAGGCGCCCGGTTCCCCCTGAAAAGCTATTATATTATCTGTATTTTTTGCAGTTGCTGTCATTATGGGTCCAATCGTTCATCGTTACCGCAAACTTGTGCCTATTTGGTGCATTCAAGTCAACGCGGGATAGGTCATAATATGGACTGCGCCAATGTGTCACGGTAAAAAAGTGTGCTTTTTTAGCTAAAGATGTGAAAAAGCTGTAAAACACAGCTTGAAAAATGGGCGCATCAGCGGCTATTGTCGCGCCGAACTGGCTTGCCTGTCTGGTCACGTCTGTCAGGATATCGGCAGATAGGTAGCTGAATGGTATATTGGCGCTCGCCTACCAAGGAGAAGAGCCTGTGGATTCCTTCGAGTGGAATAAAGTTTTCGCAGCGGTTATTGCTTCTGCGTTACTAATTATGGTGATTACAACAATTTCTGAAAATCTTTTTCATGAAGAAGAAGGTGTTAAGCCTGCTTTTACTATTGAAGTAGCAGAGGCAGGCGGAGAGGCGGAAGCCACCCCTGAAGAAGCTGGACCAAGCCTTGCTGAATTGTTGGCAACGGCTGATGTTGCCAAAGGTGAGAGGCAGTTTGCGAAATGCAAATCTTGTCACACCGTTGAAAAAGGCGGTGCAAATGGTACAGGGCCAAACCTTTACGGTGTTATTGGCCGTGCTGTTGCAAGCCATGAAGGCGCAAAATATTCATCTGCCTTGCAAGAGGTTGGTGGCTCATGGACATATGAACTTATCGATCACTGGCTAGCTAATCCTAAATCCGTTGCCAAAGGCACAACAATGGGCTTTGCGGGCATTAGGAAAGATGATCAGCGCGCAGACCTGATTGCGTACCTAGCGTCGATGGCTGATACACATGTACCTTTCCCTGCTGTTGAGGCATCTGCCGCACCAGAAGCGGAAGCACCAGCAGATGATGCAAGCTCTGGCCGCTAAGTCGTAAGAAATTTAATATTGATAAGACGGCGGGGTAATACCCGCCGTTTTTCATTCTGATAGGCGTTTGTAGCCTGAGAAGGGGGGCTTGTCGGTTTGGGCGGCAACCCACGATGTAACATCAGCTACTGTGTCGATGGTAACAGCCATGTGGGTTGCGTTGGCATGAAGCAGGTGGATACCGTCTATCATCCAGCCTACATGCCCGGGGAAAAAAGCGAGATCGCCGCGCGCAGGGGCTTCGTCCTTACTCAAAGGGCGGCCAAGGCTTCTAAATTGAGGGCCGCTATCTCGGTGGATACGCTTGCCGCTGGCTGCGAGTGCGATTTGCACAAGGCCGGAACAATCAATTCCCATATAGCTACGACCACCCCAAAGGTACGGTGTTGCAATAAAACTTTCTGCTGCGGCAAGCGGATCAATGGCTTCTGTACCGATAGGGTACAGGTGTTTTGCGAAAACCCAGCCGCCCCCCAGAAGGGGCATAAAACCATTCTCGGGTTGCCCGGCTACTGTTACAAAGGCTCCCATAGGTAAAATATTTAGGGGCTGTGATTTTAGGTGTGCCAAAGTATAAATATGTGAAAGCGGTACTATGATTCGGTGCGTCGGTGCTGTTGGTGCTGTATTTACAAAAGCTGTATCTATCCAGCCGCTATATCCATCTATTATGGAGACAACCTTCTGCCAAGAACCCTTTGTTTCCGTGCAGTATAAAGGCTCGCCTAACAATACATAGGTGAGGGCCTGCGAATCAGTGTCGGGCGTTTCATGCAAGGGGGCGGTGGGCACTGAAACCTGTGCGGTAATAACCTGAGCATCCATGAGGTTATTTTGCTGTGCAATTTCGCTCTGCGGGTCATAGAGCGGTGGCAGACCAAAGTCTTTTTCATTCATGGCCTATGTCCATTGTGGCTACACGCTTTGTGGTACATCGGTTTCGTCCGGTGGAATGCTTTTATCAGCTGTCACTATTCGGTCTGAAAGCTCGCTCAGATAAACAGCGCCTTTCACCGTTCGCTGGACTAAAACACTGCGTTTGTCGGCATCATCGCGTTTTCGCTTTGTCAGGCCCATGCCGCCCAAAGTATCAAGAGCGCGGGTTATAACGGGCTTTGCCACATTCAGGCTAGCGGCTAAGCCGCGCACGGTGTGCGGCGGGTCAGTCATGTAAACAGAAAGAAGCACAGACATTTGCCTGCTGGTAAGGTCAGGGTCATGGGATCGTACACACTGCAAATGTGCCTCGCGCCACACTTTTAGCATGCGGGGGTTGGTTTTTTCCGCCATGTATCTGCTCCTTCACCCAAAACCTACTCATCGTTTAGCGGTAAAAGTGGCTTATTGAATGGTCAGGCGTCAAGAGACAAGAATTTTATTATTGCTTCAAAGCTTGCACGAATAGCTTGGACGGCGGCACCTTGTGGTCTGCCGGGCTGGTTTTCCAGTGTCCAGGCATACAGGTCAAAGTGTGCCCAAGGGGTGTCTGCTTCAATGAAACGCTGTAAATAGAGCGCTGCTGTTATTGAACCAGCCATGCCACCTTCGGAAATGTTCGACAGGTCAGCAACCGGGCTATTCAGTTTTTTATCATAAGGTGCCCAAAGTGGCATGCGCCATAAAGGATCGCCCTTCTCTGCAGCGGCAGCTTCAAGTGCTGCCCAAAATGGGTCGGTATTGGTATAGGTTGCGGGCAAATCTGCACCTAGGGCAACACGTGCGGCGCCGGTAAGTGTCGCAAAATCAAGCAAGAGGTCTGGTTTTTCTTCACAGGCAAAGGCGAGTGCATCACAAAGGATGATCCGGCCTTCAGCATCTGTGTTGCCAACTTCAACAAATAGGCCTTTACGCGTCGAAATAATATCCCCAGGGCGATAACTATTTGATGAGACAGCATTTTCAACAGCAGGAATAATAACGCGTAGGTCAACTTTAAGCCCGGCTTGCATGATCATGCGGGCAAGGCCAATAGCGTGTGCCGCGCCGCCCATGTCTTTTTTCATGAGCCGCATTCCAGAACCGGGCTTGAGATCCAATCCGCCGGTATCATAACAAACACCTTTGCCGACAAGGGTTAGCTTTGGTCCACCCTCAGTGCCCCAGCGCAGGTCTATCAGGCGTGGTTCGCGGCCAGTAGCTGCCGCGCGGCCAACGGCATGAACAGCTGGGAAATTTTCGTCGATAAGGTCGTCACCAACAAATGTGCCGCATGTGCCACCAAACTCTTCAGCAAGAGCTTCAACTGCATCTTGCAGATCGGCAGGGCCCATATCTTCGGTTGGTGTGTTAACAAGGTCGCGCACCAAGGCATATGTGTGGGCTTCTGCTTGAATGGCAGATGTATCTACCGACAGGGGCAGGGTAAGCTGTCGCTGCTTTACAACAGAGGCACTCGTAAAATAGCGATCAAATTTATAATGCACCATGCACCAGCCAAAAGCACCAGCGGCCAGAATGTCGTCTGTATATGTGTTGGTAATTTTATAGCTGCCAGCAGGTAATTTTTCGCATACAGCCGCCGCCCACCAAGGGTTGTTGGCAGTTGGCACAAGTGTGCCAAGCCCGGCGAGCATACGCCCTGTTTTCTGGTCGCCTGTGGGAAGCGGGCATATGGTACCCGCTTCGGCGGTGAAACCTGCAATCTTCACCCATTCCTGTTCAGTTTGCGAAAGCGACTGTAAGTCTGCTTCAGTTACAAACTCTAACGGAACAGCTACTGATGAATCGGTCTCAGAAACCAGTAGCGTGGTGAAGTCTGTCAAAATGTTTCTCCGTTTCAGGGGCGCAGAGTATTAAGCTTCAGGCGCGATTGTCACTTTCATGCCGCCCATGCTGTCATCAACTTCGATCTGGCATGAAAGACGTGATGTGCCAGCATGATAGTTTTCACTATCTTCAAGCAGATATTGCTCGTCTTCATCCATCTCGGTTAGCTTTTCATAGCTTTCTTCGTCAACAAATACATGACAGGTGCAGCAGCTACAGCAGCCACCACAGATTGCTGCCAGATCGTCAAAATCGTTATTGCGAATGTTTTCCATAAGCGACAGACCAACTTCTGCTTCAATTTCGCTGGTTTGGCCCGCAAGGTTTGTCACTGAAATCTTTACCATGTCTTATTCCGTCTTGTTGGTGGCTTTAAATGTGTTTGATAAGTGATAGCTTCATTGACCAAACACAAGAGAATGGCAAGAAAAAAGCGGTGATAATGGTGGATACGCAATATAATTTCACAATATGTGGCCTGTTTTCGTGCAATAAAGCTGCGGGGCGGCGAGGAGAAAAAAAGGCCGGATCAAATGATCCGGCCCTTGAGTACATCTGCTTATTAGGCAGATGTGAGGGACAAACTTTTACGCAGCAGTTTTGAACGGTGAAGCCGCTGTAGGCTAGCTCATAACTGCGGGAGATAAATTTCGTCAACAGCAACAGCACCAAAGTAGCCTGTCTTTGATGCTGGCTTTGCTATTTTATAAATTCGTATGCAGGCGTTGTTAGAAACTCAGTGAGTTCTTCCGCGAAGGCTAGTTCAAGAAACAGCTTCCCTGCTTCTGCAAGCCTACTGTTATCAAAAGTACTCTGGCCTAAGGATTCCTTCAATTTCACCATTTCATCATTGTAGAGAGTGCGGATCATATCTTCTGTAACAGTGCGGCCATCAGCAAGCTTTGCACCGTGCTTAAGCTGTTGCCAAATCTGTGTGCGGCTAATCTCTGCGGTGGCTGCATCTTCCATCAGGTTATAAAGCGGTACAGCACCACGGCCTTCAAGCCATGCCGCAGTATACTGAATGCCAACACGAATGTTTTCGCGTACGCCGTCTTCTGTTGCTTGGCCAGCGTGTGGTTTTAAGAGGTCTTCCTGCGTGATTGTCAGGTCTTCGCGCTTGCGGTGAATCTGATTGGCACTACTCATGACATTGTTGAAGGCTTCTTTGGCAATTTCTACCATACCCGGGTGTGCAACCCATGTACCGTCATGGCCATTTGATGCTTCACGGTCTTTATCAGCACGCACTTTATCATATGCGGCTTTGTTGGCGGCATCATCATTTTTAACCGGAATTTGAGCAGCCATACCACCCATGGCGTGTGCGCCGCGCTTATGGCATGTTTGAATAAGGAGCAAGGAGTAAGCTTTCAGAAAAGCTTCGCCCATGCCAACTTGTGCCCTGTCAGGCAGCAGATATTCAGCATGTTTGCCAATGCGCTTGATATAGCTGAAAATATAGTCCCAGCGGCCACAGTTTAGGCCAACGATATGGTCCTTAAGGGCAAAAAGAATTTCATCCATTTCAAAGGCAGCAGGCAGTGTTTCGATCAATACTGTTGTTTTGATTGTGCCGTGTGTAAGGCCTAGTGTTTTTTCTGTGTAAGTGAAAACATCATCCCACAGCTTTGCTTCTTCCATGCTTTCCATTTTAGGTAAGTAAAAGTAAGGGCCAGTACCTTTAGCAATGAGGGCCTTGGCATTATGGAAAATATACAGGCCAAAATCAAACAAGCCAGCTGATATGGGCTTGCCGCCGAGAAGAGCATGAGCCTCTGTCATGTGCCAGCCACGGGGGCGCACTTTTAGAACAGCTATTTTTGCATTCAGGCTATATTCTTTACCGCTTTTAGGGTCGGTATAGTCTAGTGTGCCTGCGGCATAGTCCATGCAGTTAATTTGGCCGTTTACCATGTTTGACCATGTCGGCGATGAAGCGTCTTCAAAGTCTGCCATAAATACGTTGGCGCCAGAGTTGAAAGCGTTAATCATCATTTTGCGGTCAACGGGGCCAGTAATTTCAACGCGGCGGTCCTGAAGATCATCTGGCGTACCCAGAATTGTCCAGTCGCTTTCGCGGATGTCTTTGGTGTCAGCACGGAAGTCAGGCAGTTCATTACCGTCGAGGCGCGCCTGACGGTCACTGCGGGCTTTGATTAGCGCCCGGCGGCGGTCACCAAACCGTTCTTCGAGATCAGCAACAAAAGCGATCGCGGCAGGCGTTAGAACCCGGTCAAACCCGGTCTCTATTGTGCCTGTTAGTTTGAGTGCGGCATGCGCTTTTTCTGTAAGTGCTGATGCGGACATTATGATGATCCTTTTTAAACTATCTATGCGGTTGGCCTTAAAGGGTAGCTGGCGCCTAGAAACGTACAACAATCCGTAATGTTTATGCAGGGTGTATTTCACAGAACCGGCCATTATAAAATAACTATTGATACAAAAAGTGTCTGATTGTATGCTTTTGTAAATGTCATAATGTTAATATGTAAATTTTGTAAATATTAGGAAAATGACCGTGGCAGACATGGTGGCAAAGAAAATATTTGCTGGCCCTCGCATAAGAAGGTTGCGTCGGGAGTGGGGCCTTTCACAGTCTCAAATGGCAGCGGAACTCGGCTTTTCGACAAGCTATTTAAATTTGGTTGAACGCAATCAACGCCCTGTTTCTGCACAGTTTTTACTGCGTCTTGCTGAAGTGTATGATGTTGAGCTGACGGCGTTTGCAGGAACAGATGAAGCACGTGCCTTTGCGGACTTATCTGAGATACTTGCAGACCCCATGTTCAAAGGTATTGGCCTGTCTCGGGCTGAAATGCAAGATATGGCAGATGCAGCGCCGCGTGCTGTTGAAGCCTTTTCATTGGTTTACAAATCATTACAACAGGCACGGCAAAGCGCCACTGAACTATCAACGCAGGTGGCGCAGCGTGAGGGGGGTGAATCCGATTCGTCCTTCCCGGTTGATGAGGTTCGTGATTTTATTCACGATCGTAAAAACTATTTCCCTGAACTTGATGAGGCTGCGGAATCCTTACATGAAGAGTTGGGCCTGCAGCGGGATGATGCCTTTATGGTGCTTTCCGGCAGGCTGGATGAAGAGCATGGTATTCGAGTGCGTATTATGCCGCATGAGGTTATGCCTGAAACGCTCAGGCACTTTGATTTACACAGGCGACAGCTTCTTGTGAATGAAATGCTCGATAATGGCACCCGAATATTTCAGTTGGCTTTACAAATCGCCCTTCTTGAGTTCAAGCCGATGATCCAGCGGGTTGGGGATGCGCATACATGGCAAACCGAAGAAGCTAGCCGTTTGGTTAGAATGAGTCTTGCCAATTATTTTGCAGGCGCTTTGCTGATGCCTTACCGGCGGTTTCTGTCTGACGCTAAAGCCTTGAAGTACGATATTGAGCACTTGGGGCGCAGATATGGCACAAGTTTTGAGCAAGTGTGCCACAGGCTTACTACCTTGCAGCGCCCTGGTGAGCGAGGGGTGTCTTTTTTCTTTATACGCATTGATAAAGCGGGCAATGTGTCAAAGCGGTTTTCTGCTGGCCGGTTTCATTTTTCACGTTTTGGCGGCACATGCCCTTTATGGCGAGTGCACGATACATTCTCGACACCGGGTAGAATTGACACACAGATTATTCAAATGCCGGATGATACACGTTATTTTTCTGTGGCGCGCACAGTGCGGCGTGTGGGTGCCCGTTACGGCCAGCCCGACCAGCAGCTTGCCATTGGTCTTGGGTGCGACATTGCTTATGCGCGGGAGCTTGTTTATTCAAAAGGTCATGACCTTGAAAATATTGACGCCACACCTGTTGGGCCGAATTGTAGGCTATGCGAGCGGCCATCCTGCCCACAGCGTGCAAACCCGCCCATAAATCGCAGCTTGATCTTAGATGATCGGTCACGTGGTGTTTCTGCATACAGGTTTAGTCTGGAATAGGATTTGCGCGCGCTTTCCTATGTGAGGGCATCACTTTGTACAGGCAGAGTATTTTGTCGATGCGGTTTTCACGTACTCGGCGGTCTTTATTCCTGATTTCATCGTATATTGTGGTTGATCTTATTTCAGATCAGCCATAGCGTGCGGCTCCAGCTAAACTAAACATACATAGGGCCAAAACCATGAGTACCAGCGTTCTTGATCTTTTTAATATCGGCATAGGGCCATCCAGTTCCCATACTGTTGGGCCACTGAAGGCCGCCCGCGAGTTTTTGGAAAAACTAAACAGTGCGGGTAATCTTGAAAAGATTGATCGGGTTGTTGCTAAACTCTATGGATCTCTTGGTGCTACAGGCCGTGGTCACGGGTCTGATACCGCTATTCTTTTGGGCTTTATGGGGACATGTCCGCGTACTGTTGATGTAGAAAAAATACCGGACATGATTAAGGAAATTCGTGCGGCTAAAGAGGTTATGTTGCTAGGTCGTCGCAAAGTAGCCTTCAATGAAGACGAAGATTTACAATTGTTGCCAAGAGAAAGGCTAAAGTTTCACCCAAACGGGATGGAGTTTTGGGCGTATGACAAAGAGGGCGTTGAACTATCGCGGGCTATTTATTTTTCTATAGGCGGCGGGTTTATTGTAAGCGAATCTGAAGCAAAAGCAGATCACTTCAAAACCGAGAAGGTTAAATTTAAATATCCTTTTAAAAGTGCAGAAGAGTTATTGGTTCAGTGTCGGGAAACAGGGTTGCCAATAAGCTCGATTATGCTGGCAAACGAAGCCTCTTACAGAGATGAAGCAGAGACAAGGGCCGGCTTGCTGGAAATTTGGGATGTGATGCAGCAGTGTGTTAAGCGTGGTTGCTCAAAAGGCGGTGTGATGCCTGGCCTTAATGTAAAGCGCCGTGCAGCACAGCTTTATGAGCAATTGTCATCACGCCCTGAAAAAGCATTATCAGACCCGTTAACAATTATGGACTGGGTTAATCTATATGCCCTTGCAGTAAATGAAGAAAACGCAGCAGGCGGCCGTGTTGTAACGGCGCCGACAAACGGCGCCGCAGGCATAGTGCCTTCTGTGCTGCATTATTATAGCCGCTTTGCGCCGGGTGCTACAGACGAAGGTGTTGTACGGTTTTTGCTTACGGCAGGTGCCGTGGGGCGACTTTTTAAAGAAAACGCCTCCATATCGGGTGCTGAAGTAGGGTGCCAAGGGGAAGTGGGCAGTGCTTGTTCGATGGCAGCCGCAGGCCTTACGGAAGTTCTGGGGGGTACACCAGAGCAAGTAGAAAATGCGGCCGAGATTGCGATGGAGCATAATCTTGGTTTAACATGTGACCCGATCGGTGGCTTAGTGCAAGTGCCGTGTATCGAACGAAATGCAATGGCGGCAGTGAAGGCCATTAACGCTTCCCGCCTTGCCCTGCGGGGGGACGGTAAACATTTTGTTAGCCTAGATAAAGTGATCAGAACCATGCGGATAACAGGGCGCGATATGCAATCTAAATACAAAGAAACGGCAAGAGGTGGCCTTGCTGTTACTGTCCCAATCCCGGCAACTGTGGTGGATTGTTGATGCAGCATGGTTGTTTCAAATAAGATTTGAATATGACAGGGAAGAACTTTCAGGCCGTTTATGATCTTGTTCGCCAAATCCCTTCAGGGCAGGTTGCGAGTTACGGCATGATTGCCAGCCTGCTGTCTGGCGTAACGCCGCGCATTGTTGGTTTTGCCATGGCAGCGACCCCTGAAGGAAAAAATATTCCTTGGCACCGTGTCATTAATTCAGCAGGTAAGGTCAGCGATAGGCCCGGTAGTAATCGGCAACGTGAACTTTTAGAAGAAGAGGGTGTGCTTTTCTCGGCTTTTGGAAAAGTGACATGGTCTTTGGTCCGTTGGCAAGGGCCAACTGAAGATTGGCTTTTGCGTGCAGGTTTTGATTTTATTGAGTATATGGAATGCCAAGCCAAATGGCCATCCTGAACGATGAAGTTAAACAGGCCGCCTTAGCCTTGGTTTGCTTTTTCTATCGAAGCACCGTATAGTTTTTGAAAGGCGAAGATCGATCTTCGCCTTTTTCTTATAATAATAAGTCTTTCTAAGGATTATGTTTCTGTGTCTTTTTGGCGCAAAATAATAGGTAAAAAAGAAAAGCCATCTGTGCCGGTTCGCCGTGTACCAGAGGGTGTTTTGGTTTATGCAATCGGCGATGTGCATGGCCGCGTTGATTTATTGCAAACACTGCTCAAAAAAATCATGGCTGATATGGCTGAAAGAAAAGACTTTAATTCGGTTAAAATTATTTTTTTAGGTGATTATGTTGATCGTGGCTTTCATAGCCGCGAAGTTATTGATTTGCTGCTTAAGCTCGATGTGAGGGGTGTGGGGTTTAAATTTTTAGCCGGTAATCATGAAGATATGATGCTTGGCTTTATGGATGACCCTGCCGAAAACACGGCGTGGCTGAATGTGGGGGGTATAGCAACGCTTGCCAGTTATGGTGTGTTGCTCCCTGATAATCCAGATATTGAGGTGCTGGGAAAAGCATCGAGCGATCTGGTTAAGGCTATGCCTGACAGCCATCAGCGGTTTTTGAAGGGCTTGCTGGAGCATTATGAGCTTGGCGATTATGTTTTTGTGCATGCAGGCCTAAGGCCAGGCTTACCTTTTGGTGCGCAAAGGCGCAGCGATAAACTTGGTATTCGGCGCGAGTTTACGGAAACAGAGTTTGATTTTGGCAGAACAGTAGTGCATGGGCACACGGGTGTTTCATCCCCCAAAATATACAATAACCGCATTGCTGTAGATACGGGTGCTTTTGCAACCGGTCACTTAACTGCGGCTATTTTACAAAATGATACAGTGAATTTTATATCAACTTAAGTAAAAGTGTAATTGTGTCACTATGATGTAACAGTTTTGCAACACAATAAAAAACCTAGACTTTTTCAAAAGACTATCGTATCGAAAGGCCTAGATTTATGAGTTATATTTTGTGTATTTAGTAAATGCTTGTTAAATATTTGCCGTACGTATCCGGCTAAATTTAGATCAATTGGGGTATTTAAGATGAAACATTCGGTTATCAAAGGCGCTGTGGCTGCGCTGCTTGGCACAACAATTCTAGTACCTGCAGCGGTCGCACAAGACGATGACGGCGCTAAGGTGACATCTGTTTATGAGCGCGCGCGCCCTGATTTTGATGCGCCGGGCGTTCGTTCTGGCAGCTTTCTTTTCTACCCAAAGGTAGTGGTTGATGCCAAATATGATTCCAATATTTATGCAACAGACGGCTCTGAAGTTGATGATTACATCGCGATTGTAAAACCATCCTTCAGGTTTGCATCTGACTGGAATAACAACTTTTTCTCTTTCTTTGCAGACGCTAAGCTTGGTCGGTATGCAGACAACGGCGCTGAAGACTACGAAGATTTTAAAGTTGGCACCTCTGGTCGTGTTGATATTTCTCGCGGTTCTAGTGTGACGATGGACCTTTCGTATGCTGATGAGCACGAAGATCGTGGTTCACCAGATAACAACGGTGCTGCTGCTGAATATACTAAATATTCACTGCTAAAAGCGGCAGCTGGTTACAAGCGCGATGAAGGCCTGATTTCTTTCGCGGCTGATGGCAGATACGAAAAGCGTGATTTTGACGATGCTAGCCTTATTGGCGGTGGCATTTTAAATAATGATGACCGTGACCGCGAACAATATTGGGGTTCCGTTCGTGTTGGTTACCACATGAACGAAGATTATGAAGCCTTTGTTAAATTCACTACAACTGCAGTTGAATATGTTGATAGCCGTGAAGACGGTGGCCCACTCCGCGATTCAGACGGCTGGGATGTTGTTGGTGGTGCGGCCTTTAAAGTTGGCGGTAAAACAGAAGGCGAAGTATACGTTGGTTATGTGAAACGTGACTTTGACGCTGATATTCTGGAAGATGTTAGTGACTTTAAGTTTGGTGCCTCTCTCTTGTGGAATGCAACAGGCCTTACATCTGTACGTGTAGGTGTTGACAGGACAGTGACAGAAACGACGTTAAGTGCTGATAATGGATTAGGTGTTACTGTTCCTGCGGCAGGCATTTTATCCACGCTTTACTCAGTTAGTGTTGAGCACGAGCTTCAAAGAAACCTGCTTTTGAGAGCCTCTGCCTCATATAACAAAATGGATTTTGTTAATACGGTGCGTGACGATGAAGTTACCAAGCTTGGTTTAGGCGCTAAGTATTTGATGAACCGTAATTTGGCACTTGGTCTTAACTATTCCTTTGATAATCGTAATACAACTGCGCTTGCTCAGGATTATGATCGTCACGCTGTTATTGCTAGCCTGACTGCACAGTGGTAACATATTCGTAAGTTGGGGCAAATGGGCTTCAACTTACGTTATAATGGAATACCTCTGACAATGATTAAGTGCTTTTTTATTACCATTTTAGCAGCGATCGGCATTTCGGTCGCTGTTTTTGCTCAGTCAATTGATAGCCTTGAGTACCAATTAGGTGCCGGAGATCAGATCCGTGTAACCGTTTACGGTGAGGAAGATCTCTCTGGTGAGTTTGAAATTGATGGAAGTGGCAAAATCTCTCTTCCTCTTATTGGCAATGTTATTGTTGGTGGCAAAAATGTTACCAATGCCGAAGCTATGATTGCTGATTTGCTGTCTCCTGAGTATCTTATTAATCCGCGTGTGAACCTTGAGGTGCTTAATTACCGGCCCTTTTATATTCTCGGTGAGGTTGATAAGCCAGGGAGTTATCCTTATGTAAACGATATGACCGTTCTTAATGCCGTTGCTCTTGCTTCAGGCTTTACATATCGCGCTAATAAGAAAAAAATAGAAATCACCAGAAAAGTTGATGGTAGTGAGCAAAAAATTACCGTTGATATCACTGCAAAGGTATTGCCGGGTGATATTATTCGTGTAGATGAGCGTTTCTTTTAGTCATTATTCAGGCATTTTCACATGTATGATAACCAACCAGGACAAGATAGTTCTCAAAATATTAATACGCCTATAGCCGATGACGATATCCTTGATATCCGCGCTTTGTTGATGGTGCTGTGGCGGCGTAAATGGGTTATTGTCAATACAACGGTATTTTGTGTTGTTCTGGCGCTCATCATTGTAGTGCAACTTACACCGCGCTACACAGCAACAAGTTTGCTGGCTATTGAAACACGAAAGAGCAGTGTTGTTGATCTTGAGGCTGTTATGTCCGGTCTTGGAACTGACGTTGCGGCAATCAAGACAGAGATCGATGTACTGAAGTCACGCAGGCTTCTGGGTAAAATGGTTGATAAATTAAACCTTGTGAAAGACCCAGAGTTTAATGCGGCCCTTAATACAAAAAAAGGCTTTCTTAGCTATTTAAACCCATTTTCATACCTTCCTGATGCGTGGGTAGATGCGATCCTTGGCCGGCAAAAAGATACTAGATCTGATGAAGAAATTGAAACAGCCATCAGGGCTAAAGTGATAGACAGTGTTTCAGGCAGCCTTACTATCATTAACCCTGCGCGATCGTATAGTATTGAAGTCGCATTTGAGACCATTGATCCTAAAAAATCTGCAAAACTTGCTAACACACTCTCCGATCTTTATCTTACAGATCAATTAGAGGTAAAGTTTGAAGCAACACAGCGCGCTAACGAGTGGCTTAATGAGCGTGTTTTTCAGCTTCGTGAAAAAGTGCGAGAGAGCGAACAGGCTGCGCAGCAATTTCGGGAAAAGAACCAGCTTATCCAGACCAAAAATGCGGGTCTTGTGAATGAGCAGCAGTTGGCACAGTTAAACTCACAGTTGGTTGACGCCCGCACGGAGCTGGCCCGCTCTGAAGCACGTCAGCAGCGTATTGAACAGAATGCGCGGGACGGGAAGTTGGCTGAATCAGGCCTTTTAGAGGTTTTGCAGTCGCCGCTTATTCAGCGTTTGAAAGAACAGGAATCTGAGGTTCAGCGTAAGCGCGCAGAATTAGGCACAAAATACGGGCCAAAACACCCACGTATGATTAATGTGCAGGCAGAAGCCGCTGATATTCAGAATAAAATTAATAGTGAAATCGAGAAAATTGTTGCAAGCATCAGGGCTGAAGCTGAGGTGGCTGCAATACGTGTTCGCAGCCTTGAGCAAAACATGGCAACTCTGAAAAGCGAAAGCTTTTCCGTGAGCCGCTCTCAGGTTCAGATGCGTGAGTTAGACCGCGAGGCAGAGGCTAACAGGCTCCTTCTGGAGACATTCCTGACACGGTTTAAGGAAACATCATCGCAGGACGGGATGCAACAGGCAGACACACGTATTATTTCAGAGGCAGATGTTCCAACTCTTGCTTCTTTTCCGAAAAAGAAACTAATACTATTACTGGTATTGTTTGCAGGTGGTGTCGTGGGAATTGGGTTGGCCTTCCTGCTTGAGGCACTTGACAATGGATATAGGAACTTTGATCAATTAAGGCATGATCTTGGCTTGCGCGGCCTTGGCATGATCCCGCTAATTGGCAGAAGTGTACTAAAAAATCAGGGGCCTGAGGGCTATCTGCTTGCCAAACCCACATCCTCCTTTTCAGAGGCACACCGTAATATCCACGCATCTTTAATGTTTTCCAGTGCTAGCGGCACGATACCAAAGCTGATGGCTATTACGTCATCTGTGCCTGGCGAGGGTAAGTCAACAGCAGGGATATGTCTTGCACATACGCTGGGTCGTTCGGGGATGAAGGTTTTGCTCGTGGAAGCTGATATGCGGCGCCCAGTCATGCGTAAACGTATGGATATTGATCGGCAATTTGCGTGTCTTAACGATGTGCTCGGCAGGTCTGCAACAAGTGGTGATTTGAAAATATTCAAGGATGCTGTTTCTAACATCCATGTGTTGTGGGCAGATAAGGAAGATGATCCGCAGAGATTGTTCAATTCAAAAGAGTTTGAGCTTTTTCTAAAAGAAGCTCGGCTGCAATATGACCTTGTGATTGTTGATACCCCCCCTGTACTTGCGGTATCTGATGTGATGGTTATTTCCAAGCATGTTGATGCTATGGTTTTTGCTGTACAGTGGGAAAAAACCACAAAAGGCACAGTAAAGAATGCTGTGAAACAGTTACACCAAACGGGCGGTTATTTGGCAGGGGCAATCCTCACGCAAGTAGATGTTAAACGGCATCAAGGTTATGGCTATGGGGACCAAGGGTATTATTACGGCACCAAGAGCGGTTATTATACAAATTAGGCCAGTGTTATGGCACTGAAAAAGCTAAATATACTGACGATCTTTTTGCTCGGGGCATCACTGTTGATGCTCTATATGGCCTTTCCGCGTTTTCTAGCAGAACTTATGCTCGTGCCGGGCACCCCGATTGTTGAACGGCTTAATTCGGGTGGTGATGTTTCAGTAGAAGACTTAGATATTGCGCAGAATTCTCGTGAGCAGGCAGTTTCCTTTGTTGATCACCCAAAAGCTTACTCTGACCTCGCCACAGTGTTTCTCGCACGTGCTACCGTGGAGCAGGATCGCGCACTAAAAACGCAGTATACGGAAAAAGCGATTGAAAGCCTTGAGAAAACACTTTCTCTTGCACCCTTAAATACGTTTGCATGGCTGCGCCTTAGTTTTGCACGCTTAAGGACCGGCGGAGATGATGGGGTGCGCTTAAAAGCCCTTGAGGCGTGGCACATGTCAGTTACCACGGCTCCCTTCGAGCCTTATATTCTTCTGTCGAGATTACACTTAGGTATTGTTTTGTATGATGAAATGACTGAAGAAGATATTAGTTTACTGCAAGCACAAGCTCAGGCCACCTATAAGTGGAATAGAGGCTTGCTGCGTCAATATGTTCGGGAAAAAAATCTCGCAGAATGGTGTGCTTTTTTGCTGGAAGCTAACCCGGAAGCTGCTAAATTCATCGCTGCATAATTCGCATGCCGCCTATAAACTTCCCTCCATAATTGTAAGGTTTTATCGATCTCATGATAGAGGGTTAACAACTATGAAACGGACTAAGCTTTTATGTTTCGGCCCACAAGCGCCAGAGGTTTGAGGCTGTTTTTGCAATTGTATCAAATTGTGCAGTTTTACCGCTAGCCTGAAAAATATCGCGTTTAACAGATTCAAGATCAAAGATAATTTGTCGTTTTTCCGAGCTTCTAATATGGCTTTGTATCCAGCCAACAGCAACAAGGCGTTCTCCTAATGTTACTGTCTCAACACGGTGTAACATAGTGCTAGGGTATAAAATTACAGATCCAGCCGGTAGCTTGTAAGGCTGCTCTCCTGAAAAGTCTTCCAGCACAAGTTCGCCGCCCTCATAATCAGCAGGGTCAGACAGGAATAAGGTGAAGGAAATATCACTTCGCATTTTTTCACCTTCACCCATTAAGGCGTTATCCACATGTGTTCCATATCCCATACCTTTTGAATAGCGGCTGATTAAAAGCGGGCTGACTTTTTGGGGCATCGCAGCTAATGTAAAAACCTCATGGCTTAGCAAGGCTGCTAGCAGCATCTGTTGTATATCTGCGTAGGTAGTAGCTTTCTTTGAAAGCTGTTCGTTCCTTTTAATGTTTTTAACAGCCCAACCAGCAGTGTCTTTGCCATCAAGGAAAGATTGCTTTGCAAGCTTCTTTTTAAGGAGAGCCAGTTGAGGTTCTTTCAAAATACTACCAATACATAAAAGCACTAAAGCCTCCTTAGGGGTGGAAAGCAGAAAATCATTCTGCTTTCCTGTGGAATGATTAGTCGAGCACTTTACCGTCGAGCAGTTTCATGCCCTTGCCCTCAATATCACCATCTGTTTTAAAGAGTGCTATATCATCAAGTAAAACTGTTACGTACCAGCAGGAGTCAACGGAACCGCCCTTCCATTTGGCATCGATACAGAGCTGGTTGTTATCAACTTTCCATGACCCTTTGAGGGGCAGGGTATTATTATACCAGCATGTATCAGCTGCTTTTTCATAGAAATATAAGTCTTCAACTTCAGGGACCGGACATTCTTTAGTGTCACGTTTTTCCCATGCGGCATACCAGCCTTCAACACTGCCTTTTTTCGAAAAATAGTATGCAACATGTGCCGGTGTAACCAGTGTCCTGCCGGTCATAGCTTGTTTAACCTGATCGCCTGTCATGGCGGGTGCAATAACAGAAGGCCACATTTTACTCAGCCCGGCACCGTGCTCACCGCCTTCACCACCAAACATTTTTTCAAGAGCATCATCAAGGTCGCCGTAAAAGCCGACAGCAGGAGCAGACCCTCCTGCTTCACCGCCCTCACCGCCTTCATCTGTTGCAGCTTTTTCTCCTCCTTCGCCGCCTTCACCCCCCTCAAGGTAACTGGCGGCATAAATCGCAGGTGTAAGTGTTGTAAGATCAATATGGTCTAACAGGGCATCTGTTGCAGGAATAACTGTAGCAACTCCTAGGCCCATCCATAATTTAACTGTGCGCATTTTATCTCCCTCCATGCTGTTTAAAGTAATCTGCTTTCCAGGTTATCTCCTAAATATGGATAAGCAGGCTCTTAACTGTGTATAAAGGAGGGCTTGCGGTGCAAGGCTTTTGCACCGATATGCATATAGCTTACCCATATTAGTAAATTTTTACCCGGAGCGCTTTCGGAGCAGATACTGATACCTCGCTTCAGGCGTAATTCTTCAATATTATGGAGTGACAAGGGAACGCGAACTGGCGATACCGTTACATGCGATAAAATGGGTGTACGGTTCATAGGATGGTGGTAAAAGCTAGCGCATGAGGCAAGCTAGTTTCACAAGGTTGTAACTACATGGTTTGCGAATAAATGGAGGAGCCGGAGGGATTCGAACCCTCGAGGGCGTTGCCACCCAACACGCTTTCCAGGCGTGCGCCTTAAACCGCTCGGCCACGACTCCTTGTTCCTGCGCGCGCACTATAGCTATCTGGCACCCATTGACAAGCTAAAATAAGTTTTGGGGTCTATATCTAGAAAATCCATGCAGGAATACAAGGAGAGTATATTAAAATGGATTTTTAAACATTAAAGATTGTTATTAACATTATAAGTGTATTTACATAATAATGTTTGAAAGCCGCTAAAGGGGTGGTTAGGATTACGCGCAGGTGTTGGGGACATTTATTACGCATGAATTAAAATTTTAATTCATGTTAACTATATTCTTTATCAGTGTTTTTACCCTCGGCATTTACGATTTGATTATGGTTGGATTCGAACGGGAGACTATAATGCGGACAATTCTCTTAAATGGGAGAAAAACACGATTGTTAGCAATCCTTGGTGGGGGGATGCTTTCTGCGATGGTGTTCTTATCTGCGCAAGCAAGTGCAGATGATCTGGGTGATTGGCGGAAGAATGTTGTAAAATCTATTATCCAAAATCACATTTATCCAAGATCAGCAATTTCACGTGAAATTGAAGGCAAGGCAAAAGTGAAGGTATCGATCGATCGTTCTGGCGCTATTTTAAATTTTGAGATTGTTGAAGAGTCTGGAGAATCTGTTCTGGATGGCGCTATTCCGAAAATGATGGAAAAACTAAATCCTTTGCCTGCTCCACCAGCAGCACTGGATGATGATAATTTGACATTCGTTATTCCGATTACTTGGCGGCTTCAGTAAGCTTGCTGAAACAGTAAAAAAAGCCCTGATTGTGGGGCTTTTTTTATACCTTGTGTGCATATATTGCTACCAACCGTTCATAAAAAAAGGCCCCGTAGGGCCTTTTGAATAGACGACACGCTTTTTTATTCGCGGATGGTTTTGAGGAAATTTTCCACTTGCCCGCGTAGGTCCTCGGATTGCTGTGTCAGCAGTTGGGCTGCAGATAGCACATCTGTAGCAGCTTTTCCGGTCGAGGTTGCCCCTTCATTCACTGCATGAATATTGGAGGTAACTTCCTCTGTGCCAGTTGATACTTCCGCCACATTCCGAGCAATTTCCTGAGTGGAGGCATCTTGTTCTTCTACAGCTGAGGCAATAGATACTGAAGTGGATTCAATCTCGCCAATAATGCTTTTAATCTGGTCCATAGCCCGCACAGCCGTATTGGTTGCTTGCTGCATGCCATCGACTTGATCGCTGATCTCCTGCGTTGCCTTGGCTGTTTGGTTCGCGAGTGATTTCACTTCACTTGCAACCACGGCAAAGCCTTTGCCTGCGTCCCCAGCTCTGGCAGCTTCAATAGTGGCATTCAGGGCTAGCAGGTTGGTTTGTTCGGCAATATCGTTAATGAGTTTAACAACATCGCCAATTTTCTGTGCGGCATCAACCAGTTCTGCAATGTCTTTCCCGGCATTCTCTGTGCGGGATACGGCATCTCTTGCGGAAGCACTGGACTGTGTTGTCTGGCCTGTGATTTCACGTACAGAGGCAGACAGCTCTTCGGCGGCACTTGCCACCATTTGTGCATTGCTGCTTGCTTGCTGCGCCGCATTCGCCACAACATTGGCTTTCTGTGATGTATCATCAGCAGTAGACGCCATGCCACTTGCAGCAGTTTCCATGTCACGTGCAGATTTGGAAACGCTTTCCACCACGGCCATTACGCTTGCTTCAAATTTATCGGCAAGCTCAAGCATTGAGGCACGGCGTTCAGCGCGAGCCTGCTGTGCCTGTTCTTCTTCCAGCTTACGGCGTTCTTCTGCTTCAAGACGCTGGCGCTCTTCCGATGCTTCTTGCGATCTGCGGGTTTCTTCTTCTTGCTCTCGCTGACGCGCTTCCATTTCTTGGCGTTCAATAGCATTGTCTTTAAAGACCTGAACGGACCTTGCCATATCGCCAATTTCATCAGCGCGTTCGGCATTTGGAATGTCAATTTCCAGATTGCCATCAGCCAGAACCATCATGGTGTCGGAGAGAGCATTAACCGGTTTCACAACACGCCAGATCACAATATAAAGTGCACCAACACCGATTAAAAATACGACAATGAGTAGTATAACGGACCAGAAAACACTGCTTTCGGCGCTACTAACAGCTTCTTCATTAAGCGCTTTTGAGAGGGTGCTTGCATATGTGTTCATGCTCATCACAGGGGCTTTGGCATCATTTACTTTATTGACCCACTCTATCGCGGTGACACCTTGCCATTCATCTGTCGTTACATCGTAAGGAACTATATAATCGCCTTCATCATTAGGCTCTGCATAATCAGATACATCATAAAGGCTTAATAGGGTGATAGAGAATTTATCAATGAAAACGCTATTGATGTTATTGAGAAGCTTATCCAGTTCGCCTTCCGTAGTATCTTCTTTTGCAATAGTGATAGAGTTTGCAATAGTACGCACTCGGTCCCAAGCGGCGGCACCGTATCCATTGTAGCGGGCACCGATTGTTTTCTGGAAACGGCCCACTTTGCTTTTTTGAGCAACATTTTCACCGACTGTAGCAGATTCGCGGGTTGCATATTCCACCATTGTCCAAAGGGAATGTTTCAGTGACATAACCCGGGTGATGCGGTCATCACCAAAATCATAGTTCTCTTCCAGAAAAGTACGAAGTGTTGCAGCTGCCTCAATTAGGTTTGTAAGGGGGCGAACAGCACGACCACCGGATTCTGATTTTTCGCCACTACCATATAAATCAGCATCAATCTTGATAATCGCATCTTCATACTCTTTGTAGGCATCATTATAAGCGGTTTTGGCAGTTGCGAATTTCCCCTGAACAACATTAAAGATTTCAGGGTTAAAATCTTCACCTTCAAAGACCGGTATTTCTGGCAGGCTGGCTTTTATTTGGTTGTGTGTTTGAGTAATAGTGCGCTTGTTGGCATTTATAATCTGGTCAAAATCAGACCCAGGGGCACTATTTAAGCCGTACGCTGTGTTGACCGCTGTTCGAAGGTCACCAAGAGCCATTTTTAACTGTACAATGTCGTCAATAACATCATTGACATGCATAGCCCGTCTGGCTTGATCTTCTTTTTGAAGCGCTGTGTCCATCAACATATAAGTCAGAATAAAAACAAATGCGACCATCACCCCTGTTACCGCGAGGAGAAGGTTACGAATAGATAAAATATTCACTTTTGATTCAATATTAGACGCGGCCATTGTTTTAAATGCCCCCTGTTATTTAAAATTGCCTAAAAGAGCTCTCACCCTAAGTCCGTCATTCATTGCATATGGCAGTTAACGAATTATAAATATTCATAAATAACACCTAGGTATTATTAATTAGCTGATCCCAAAGTGTGATACTAACGGGTTTATTTGAGTGTGCAACAATACTCTTTGCATATAGTGCCTATATTAAGGGCAAAATTTTAAACAGGTGCACGTTTCAGTTTATGGAAAATCTCGATGTTATTATTATGGGTGCAGGTGCAGCAGGTTTGATGTGTGCCCTTACTGCGGGTGCAAAGGGCAAAAAAGTTCTTGTGCTTGAGCATACTGAAAAGCCTGGAGCCAAGATTTTAATTTCAGGTGGCGGACGCTGTAATTTTACGAATCTCGAAGTGGCAGCCCATAATTATATTAGCAAGAACCCTCATTTTGCCAAATCAGCGCTTAGCCGGTATAGCCCTTATGACTTTATGGATCTTTTAGCGCAAGGTGGTGCCACCTGGCATGAGAAAACCCTAGGCCAACTTTTCTGTAACGAAGGGGCACGGAAAGTACTGAATATCCTGCTGGAAGCGTGTGCGAAAGTTGGGGTTGTGCTGAAGGTGGGTGTTGAAGTGGCAGATGTCGCCTCCGTAAGCGCAGGCTATAGGGTTGAAACATCTTGCGGGACATTTACGGCGACTAACCTTGTAATAGCAACTGGAGGTATGTCGATTCCTAAAATGGGAGCCACTGATTTTGGCTATAGAATAGCACGACAGTTTGGCCTTGATATTATCGAACCCGTACCCGCCCTTGTGCCTTTTGTTTTTGATGAAGCAACGGTTGCTGCCACCAAAGAACTAGCTGGAGTGTCAACCTTATGTACGGCTTCGTGCGGCACGGCATCATTCCGTGAAAACCTGCTTTTTACACATAGAGGTTTATCTGGGCCTGCCATATTGCAAATCTCATCATATTGGCAACACGGTGATACAGTTGTGATTAATCTTCTGCCTAGCATTGCCGATGTTTTTTCTTGGTTAAAAGATAAAAAAAAGGCGAGGCCACGAGCAAGTGTGAAAAGTATTTTAGTAGATGTGCTGCCAGAACGGCTTGCAGTTTATATGGTCGGTCACGATAGTGGTAATATGGCCGATTATTCGCATGAGAAACTACATGCCCTTGCTGCGCGACTATCTGCATGGACGGTCAAGCCAACAGGGACAGAAGGGTTTAAAAAAGCAGAGGTAACGCGCGGCGGTGTTTCCACTGATTGTCTCAGTTCTAGAACGATGGAAGCAAAAACACAGCCGGGCCTGTATTTTATTGGTGAATGTGTGGATGTTACAGGCTGGCTAGGCGGCTATAATTTTCAGTGGGCGTGGGCATCGGGTGCCGCAGCAGCTGATGCCCTTTAATTTTGAGTACCTAGAATATAATTGCCGCATAAGGAGTGTTTCTGAATCGTGCTCGCCATTCTCTTCCATTATGCTACATGGTTGGCTCCTAGCACTTAGCCATGCTTTATAAGCAGTTTAAAGAGGTATAAATGGATTGCAAGCTCAGGGCCTCTGCACTGTTGCCACTATTCTGCGACATATTGATGACCTAAGGCCAGATAGGTTTGACGCTCAACCACCAAATGTTTTTGGTCAAACGCCCAAAAATCAGAAAAGCCAACTTTGCGAGGATCGCCAGCTGCTCCTACTCCTTTAAAAGTGCCTGTGCATATGACTCTATGATCAAAGGACCAAATAGAATCGAGAATGTGATCTCCTCTTATTTTCCGCCCATCTGTGAAGAATTTATGTATTTGATTTCGCCCACAATATGCTGAATCAGCTCTGTGATATATGGCATTTTCAGCAAATAGTTTTATGACCCATTCGATATCACAGCTATCGATACGTGAATAATATTCTGAAATGATATTTCCTAGAAGCATGTTTAACCCTTAGCTTTATGGAGGCGCTCATGAACAATCTCGTCTGAGATCTGTAACGTCGTTTTACCGGCCGCTTTTGATCTTAGAATGATGTCTTCAAGGGTGTTACCTAGGCTCATAAGGTGCGCATTCAGTTCTTTGCGGGAAGCAATTGGTCGTTGATAATGTAAATCAATAATACCACCTGCATTAGCTAGATAATCAGGGCAGTATAATATTCCGGCATCTTGCAACCCATCGGCATGACGGGCCTCTAAAAGTTGATTATTGGCACCTCCTGCAACAATGCTGGCTTGAATTTGAGGGATACTGTCATCTGTAATCACTCCACCTAAGGCGCAAGGAGCATATACATCAACATCTAGGGTATGAATGCGGTCTGGGCTTTCAATGGTAGCTCCTGTTTTGGCGGCTATAGCTTCTGCCTTTCGCATGTCAACGTCAGCAATTGTAACAATGGCTTGGGCTTTGCTTAGCATCACGGCAAGGCGCGCACCGACATTACCCGCACCTTGAATTGCAACACGTACTCCCTTCAAGTCAGTAGCCTTTAATTGGAGGCGAACCGCAGCAGAGATACAAAAATAGACACCTTTTGCTGTAGATGCCGAGGCATTTCCAGCACCTTCCTGAATGCCACCTACATAAGGGGTGCGCTGCCCTATAGTTCGAACATCATCTAATGTTGTGCCTGCATCAAAAGATGTAATATATTTCCCCGTGAAATCATTTACGAAGTCACCCATAGTATGCAGTAATAATTGAGATTTATCTTTATGAGGGTCTCCAATGATGACTGCTTTATCAGCGAGTGATATTGCTGATCATCTAGGTATGACGCCTCCGCCTTGTTGGCGCAGAATTAAACGATTACGTGATGATGGCATTTTAGATAGGCAGGTGTGGCTGGCGAACCCCGAACTGCTTGGTTTTGGGGTGACGATGTATGCTACAGTTAAGTTGGCAACCCATGACGCAGATGCAACTACAGCTTTTCGGCAAGCAGTCCAAACTTATCCAGAAGTGCAGGAATGTTATATTTTACTTGGGGCTATTGATGTTTTGCTTAAAGTTGTAGCTAAGGATATCCAAGCATATGAAGCATTTTTCTATAATCATCTGTCTCAACTTCCTGGCGTAAGGGAGGTTACCTCAAGCGTCATAATGACCGAAGTAAAGAAAACCACTGCCCTTCCAGTGAATGTTTAGGTGTTTCGGTTGTCGTAAGATAGCGGCTTTGTATAAAAGAAATAGTATTTATAGCTGTAGGGTTGTTCCCCGTCAGCGCACATAGGACTAAAAACTCAGCTTCAGATCGGTTGGTCAAAGATGTGACGCTGTTGATTGATAAAAATTGTTTGAGTCAGGCCATTTACTCATGTGGCTATCTCTATAGATAGTATGGGAAGTCTATGCCGAGGTTTTATGAGGAAAGGTGGGAACAGCACTCTGCTGATTTACACAGCTCTTAGAGCCAAATGTGCTCGGAAGGCCACTTTAACCTAGAGCCAATTGATACGACGATGGTATGCTTTAATCTTATCGCTCTATTCAAGGTAATCCTGATACAAAGCGTATCGTTGGTGTTATTGCTCGATAAGGTACGGTGATATGCGTCTCTTTTTCAAACTTTTCAAATCGTGTTCGTAACCCATAGGCCGATAGAGGGCTGAGGCGCCCTAAAAGAGCTTCAGCATCCCAGGTAATCGTTGCGGCTTTATCTTGCTCGCCTGTCAATAGCAGTAGGCGACTAACGCCGGCTGAAATATTGCCTTTGATCAGTTGTTCGCTGAAGGCACGCTCTTCCAATAGGATTTCCTGATCATTCCACCACTGAGATGGGCTGGCGGCGATAATGGCCTCAAAGGCATTAGGCCTTGAGTACAAGATATGCAATGCGAACAGACCGCCTAGTGAATGGCCAAACAGTGATTGTCGGTCAGGAGCAACGGGATAACGTTTTATGATTTCGGTGCGTAGTTGTCCAAGGAGAAATTGGGCGAAATTTTCGTTTCCTCCGGCTTTCAGGTCCTGCATACTAATTTGGTTTGCAGGCATTTCCACGGGCCAAGCTGGTGTGAAATCATAGAGTCTGCGTAACATATCATAGGGTTGATCAGTTGGATAACCGACACCAACTATTATAACAGAACCACCAGCTTGCTTGCCGAATTCTTCAAGCCGTCGTTCTCCTGCAAATCCTGCGAAGAATGCATTGCCGTCTAATACATAGAGCACTGGAAACCCACCATTTGGTGCCGGTTGTTCTGGCTTTGAAACGAAAATACGGTAGGCTTCCCCACTATTATCAGCTGTCATGGTAAATACTTCAGTACCGGGTATTTGGTAGCTGACAGAGTTTGTAGGGGGCTCTTGCGCCAAGCTGGGAGCGGCCTCAAAGAGGTTGAGCGCAAAGGCGATAAGGCAGGGTGCTATTGGTACAAGCCTAAACATTTATTACCACTCCTGTGTTTGCGCCGACATCTCAGTGCCGATCAAATTCTTATGAATAATGCCATCCTTTATGATGAGCAGCATATTTTTCTCGTAATCCTCAATCAAGTGTAGGTTATCCAAGGGATTACCGCGGATCAGGAGTAGGTCTGCCCAAGCGCCTTCCTTCACTACCCCAATAGGGGCCGCGCGATAGGGGTTGCGCTTACCGCTTTGGGCAAAAAGGTCGCAATTGCCTGAGGTTGCAATGCGTAAAACCTCTGCATTCGAAAATATTTCACCAAGCCGCGGTAGGGCCGCATTTTCTGTTCGTGATGTAGCGGTTCGCGCAAAAAGATCAGTGCCAAAAGCAACCTTAACCCCATGTTTTTTTGCGAGTTTTACACTTGTCTGCCAACCTGTGTGGCCTAATGATTCGCGAGCTTTCTTGAGTTGCGCCTCGGTTAGAATGTTGTCACCATCTTCGAATGGTTGTGTCGAGAGCCAAGCACCTTTTTCAGCCATAAGTTCGGCTGTTGCGTCATCAATTAGGTGGCCATGTTCGATGGATAACACGCCAGCATCAAGACATCGCCGAACGCCGTGCGCAGTGTAAGCATGGGCGCAGGCATAGGTACCCCAATCTGATGCTGCTTGAACGATTGCTTGCAGTTCCTTAGGTGTAAACTGAAGTGTGTCGATGGGGTCGTAATCCGAAGTGACACCTCCTCCAGCCATAATTTTAACCTGTGTGGCACCGCGTTTGAGTTGGTGTCGGGCCGCCGCAAGAACCTCGGGTACGCCGTTTGCCACGGCTGTCATACCCAAGCGTCGGTAATGCGAAGGTGCGCCGCCGAGGCTAACTGGTAATTCATCCACTGGGTCAAAGTCGCCGTGCCCTGACGTTTGTGAAATTGCGGCACCGCTGGGAAAGCATCTGGGACCAGGCACAATCCCCCGATCAATCGCATCTCTGACATCTAGGATAGAGCCTGCCGTATCTCGCACCGTTGTAAAGCCGCGCATCAGTTGCCGCTTGGCATCTTCAAAAATTAGAGCAATTGAAACGGCATCTTCTGGCCCCATCCAACTAACTCCTTTAACTGCAGCCATGTGCCAATGTGCGTCAGTGAGGCCCGGCATAAGAGTTTGGCCTGCAGCGTCAATGACAGTTGACCCTGCGGGTATGGGAATATCTCCTGAGGAAATAGCATCAATGTGCTTACCTGTTATCCGAACATTGCAGGGCCTGCGTACGCTGTTAATCCCGTCGAAGAGGTATGTGTTACGAATTAATATTGTAGATAAAACTGGTGCAGGGGCTGCAGCTGCAAGTAAGGGGGTCACTAGCAGGCCGTTTAGCACGGCTCGGCGGTTCAACCTCAATGTCATTCCCATCTCCAGTAATTCATTTGAGCCTCGCCGTATGCGTAATATACAGCATTGCCGCTTTTGGTTTTCGTATAATTGTAGCCCGCAAGAACATTGGCCGAGAAATCACCGCTTTCCCATTGTCCATTCAATTGGTTGTCGATCGAGTAGATTTTCATCTCGTCGTGTGTTCTTCCTTTAGACATGACCCCTTTTAAGAGCGTCTGTCATTACACGTTATAATATTGTAAAAAATATTGAGAGAGACGCTTTGGGGGAAAATAACAAAATAGTACCTGTTAAAATTAGGGTACAGTTTTAAGGATACTGAATGGAAAAGGAACTGATTCCCTATGCCTCTTGCTGCGGTAAAAGCTAGTGTATGATTTTCTCTTCACGGTCCTCCTTTTGCTAACCTTATTGGGAATGCGAGGGCTTTTTTGTTTTGTTGGCGCCGCGCGCAATGAAATTAGCAAGCCCGGCCTTTGCATCGTCACAGGTGAAGGCTTTTTGACCGAGGATAGCTTCTTTTTTAAAGGCTTCTTCGAGAGGCTCAGAGTGGAGCGTTAAAGCTGCTTCTTTGATTGTTTGGATAGCAACTGGTCCGAGTGCAGCAATGCCTTGCGCTATTTCATGGGCTCGGGGCAGTACTCGATCAGATGGTAACACCTCATTGACCACACCCATTCGGTATAAATCTGCGGCAGTCAGGCGTTCGGCCATAAGCATAATCTGCATAGCATGGGCGTATGAGATTTGGCGTACTAATCTTACTAGGGTTCCGCCTGCAGGAACAAAACCGTGCTGTGGCTCAGGTAGTTGAAAAATAGCGTCATCCGCGACCACCCGAATATCTGTAGAAAGCATGAATTCAAAACCACCGCCCATACACAAACCATGTACAGCACAGATCACAGGTTTGTACATGCGGATACCTTTCATATGGGCAGCGTCCCATTCACTTATATCGAAACGGTCTTCCGCCAATGCAGGAATTGATTCTGTAAGGTCTGCACCAACGCAAAAGGCCCGGTCCCCTTTTCCTGCTAGCACCACTGCGCGCACATCATTATCATCTCGTGCCTCACAATAAGCTTCACCAAGGGCGTCGTACATACGAAGTGACATGGCGTTGAGCTTTTCTGGGCGATTAAATGTAATAGTCGCAACGTGGCCGTTCTTTTCGTAATCAATAGCCATTTTTAAAGAGTCCCTTCGGCACGAAGATGCTCTATATCTTCTGAGCTAAAGCCAAGTAAGCTGGAATAAATTTCGGCATTATCGGCACCAACATTGGGGGCTTGATCCATTTTCGGGCTTCCCATGTTTGAGAGGTGTATAGGATTCCCAATCATTCTGACCATCTGGGTGTCAACCGGTACATCTACTATCATTTTCCGGGCGATAACGTGTGGATCCTCCACTACTTCCGCGATGGTCTTAATTGCGCTTAGTGGAATTTTGTCGCCTGCAATCTCTTCCAGTTCAGCTTTGGTGTAACGGCTAAACCAGTTATTTAGTATTGGTTCGATACGGCGTTTGTATGTGTCCTCATTGAAACGTTTTTCCATTGTGTCAATCTCTGGATCATTTACCAGTTCGGCATTGCCGAATAATTGACATGATATTTTCCAGAATTTATCGGTATAGCCTCCAAAAAACACGTAACCGTCTTTGCAGGGATATTGACCGTAAGGGCGTACAAAGGGATGGTTATTACCAATGGGTGATGCAACATCATTTTCAAGCGTGTAACGGATCACTGCGTTTTCCGTCAAGCTAAGCACAGAATCCTGCTGCGATACATCAACAACTTGTCCAATGCCGCTGCGTTCAGCTTCACGCAGGGCGGCAACTGTACCCACCGCTGCATAAAGCGAAGCAGATAGATCGCCTATTATGGTGCCAACACGTACTGGTGGGCGGTCCTCGTAACCGTTCATGGACCATAGCCCCCCTACGGCTTGCCCCGTGTTATCAAAGGCCGGACGGGAAGAGTTTGGGCCAGTTCGCCCAAACCCGCTTATCGCTGTATAAATGAGAGCCGGGTTTTCTTTTGCTAACACTTCATACCCAAGACCTAGCTTGTCCATCGTGCCAGGCCGGAAGTTTTCAATAAGGATATTGGCTTTTTTTACAAGTGCCTTGAGTATTGTTTTACCCTCTTCCGATTTGAGGTTGAGGGTTATAGCTTTTTTGTTTCGGTTATACTGAGAAAAGAAAGCACTGAACTGTGCATCGCCTGCAAAGGGAGGGAATGTACGGGCATAATCTGGGTCAGCTGGATTTTCCACTTTTATAACCGTGGCGCCCATATCTGCAAGCATCATGGAGCAGTAAGGGCCTGCGACAACTCGTGTTATATCCAGCACGACTACGCCAGAAAGGGGCCCCGTGCGGCCCATACTATTATTTGCGGTCACATGCTCTGAGCTTACACTATCCATTAGCTACTTCCTCCGTACTTACTATGCCAGATACTATAATATTTATATGTCCAGCGTAATACAGGTACAGTGTGTGGAAATTTATAATAAGTGTACTATTAAAAAAAGCATACACTATAGACCTTCCTTATGAGCCCACATATGTCTATCAGACCCCACTGCTTTTGAATGGCAGGAGAAGTCTTGCGTTACGATAGTTAACCTAAAGGATTCAAGATATAGACGATGCGACCTCATTTTTAAGAAATTGATAGAATCTCATATTATCTGCGCGGGTTATATTAATGCGAAAAGCGGGCACCCGGCTCTTCTCGTCCACAAAAAAGAACTTTCCCGGTGCCAAAAATATACCTTTTGACAGGGCACGTCGCGCGATTTGTGTCTCGTCCATGTTTGCAGGTAACATGAGGAAACTATAAAACCCACCTCCGTTAGGGTCTAAAACCTCTAGGCCTATTTTTTCAATGTGTTTATTAAAGTTTGCTCGAAGTTCGGCAAGCTGTGCTGATATTTTCTTTAAATGACGCTGGTAACGCCTGTTCGTTATCATTTCACAGGTCAGCATTTCGGTGAAGCGTGAACTATTGATCGTTGTTATCAGTTTTAGCTCGGCAATTTCTTTAGTAATTTGCGGTGAAGCGATTAAGTATCCAACACGAAAGCTTGCCGACAACAGTTTCGAATAGCTAGAGATGGCGATTACATTTTCGAATTGATCCAAGAGTGCGAGAGGTACACCAGTTTGATCAGGCAAATCAAAAAACGGGTCATTGTCTACAATGCGCATGCCGTACATGGTCCCTATTTGTAAGACCGAATGCGCAGTAGGTAGGTCCATGCTGGAGCCTGTAGGGTTCTGGTATCTTGACTGCGTGAAAAAAAACTTTGGCCGGTACTGCTTTGCCAGTAGGCGTAGTTTGTGCGTGTCAGGCCCTTGAGGCGTTCTGGGTACACCTATGAAATTTATTTTCGACAATTTGAGTTTTGCAAACAAAGGATAGTAGCCGGGTTCATCGACAAGTACTGTGTCGCCAGGCTCCAGAAAGCGACGAATAATGAGATCAAGTGCATGATTGGCACCAAATGTAGTTACGACTTGCTCTGCAGCGGTTTGCATACCGTTTATGCGATACTTTTTTGCAATAACTTCACGCAGTGACATGTTGCCATTGGCGCTTCCATAGGCGGTTTGATCGCCTTCAAATCGGCGGAGAAAGTTACCTGAAAGTTTTTCAGGTAGGGCATCTTGCATCCATGATAGGGGTGGGCGCCCGTCGCCAACTCTAACATGCATTTCCTGATTCAACTGGGCATTTAATAATGAAATGCGATCAAATGCCTCCAGAATATGTTGTGGCTGGGTAACTTGAAGGTCCATGTCCGTCAGGTCTGAAACATAAAAGCCAGATCCGTGAACGGCATGTACAAGCCCTTGTGCGGTAAGTTTGTCATAAGCATCAATAACGGTGTTCTTTGAAACTTTGAAATCTTCAGCGGTCTTCCGGATTGAGGGAAGCTTTTGCTTGGGAAGTATAGCGCCGGTATGAATATCCGACGTAATACTGTCTACAATTTTGTCGGCTTTATTCATGTGCCAGAGCCTTTCACTATAACTGTTACTAACATTTTTAGGGTACAAAGAAAAAATGTAAACAAGAAGTGTACCTTTTGCGATGGAAGGTGATCCAATAATATAATTTTCATATTATTACACCTCTAAATAAAAGGACTTGAGGATGGATTCACTGCCAACTAATAAACCTGTACGCTCTCATATCATTAATATGCGTCATATGGAGCCGGCAGAGAGGTTGGCGGCGGTTTGCACTGCGGCCCATTTGGGTCAACAAGAAGGTGCCTTTTTTTCAGGAGAAGGCGTTCTGCCACTCCATATCGCTAATGGCATGATAGAAAATGTTATTGGTAAGTTTGAACTACCTCTCGGCATTGCAACTAATTTTATTGTGAACGGTAAAGAGTACCTTGTACCAATGGTTGTGGAAGAACCTTCGGTTGTTGCTGCTGCTTCCTATATGGCTAAACTCGCTGCTCAGGGCGGCGGCTTTTCGGCCCGTGCCGAGCAGCCTATTATGCGTGCGCAAATTCAGGTTTTGGGGGTAACGGACCCTTTTGGTGCCAAGCAACGGCTTTTGGAGCATAAAGAAAGCCTGATTGAGAAAGCCAATTCCCGCGATAAGGTACTGATAGACCTAGGTGGTGGCTGTAAAGATGTTGAAGTTCATATCTTTGAAAACAGCCCTGTTGGCCCAATGGTGGTTATGCATATTCTTGTAGATGTGCGTGACGCTATGGGGGCCAATACTGTGAATACTATGGCTGAGATGCTTGCGCCTGATGTTGAGCGGATTACGGGTGGCAAGGTCAGGCTTAGGATACTGTCAAATCTCGCTGATCTGCGCATTGTGCGAGCCAAGGTCGAGCTTGAGCCGTCTGTGATGGATACAAAAATGTATAGCGGGGCCGATGTTTGTAGGGGTATGGTTGAGGCTTGCGCTCTGGCAATTGTTGACCCTTACAGGGCTGCCACGCACAATAAAGGGATCATGAATGGGATTGACCCGGTTGTGGTTGCGACAGGGAACGACTGGCGAGCTATTGAAGCGGGTGCTCATGCTTATGCAGCGCGCAACGGACACTATACATCATTAACCCGCTGGGAAATGGCCGCAAATGGTAAAATGGTAGGTACAATAGAACTGCCTATGGCTTTGGGGCTGGTAGGGGGGGCAACAAAAACCCATCCTGCTGCCCAAGCAGCATTACGGCTATTAAAGGTCTCGAGTGCCAGTGAGCTTTCTGAAGTTGTGGCAACAGTTGGTTTGGCTCAAAACATGGCGGCAATCCGGGCGCTTGCAACCGAAGGTATCCAGCGTGGCCACATGACATTACATGCGCGAAATATAGCAATTACGGCTGGTGCAAGCGGTCCTGACATTGACCGAATTGCCAAAGCATTGGCGGACAGTGGGGATGTGAGTGTTACGCACGCTAAAAGGTTGATAGGCAAGGACTAAGTCTGTCATTTGTTTGATTAAGCTTTGCGCTTCAATAAAAGATACACATCGAGACATGAATTAATATGGGGAAAAATAATGTTGGATAGGCGGACATTTATAGCGGGAATGGGAGCAACACTTGCTGTTTCAGCGGCGCTTCGTGCAGGCACTGTGCACCTTGATGTGGCCTATGTAAATGGCCAGGTTTGGGTAAGCGCTGGTGTGCCTCTTGCCTCTGCAATAGGCACTGTCAATAATCATATTGCCGCTGTAGGTGGTAGTGCCGTTAAGGCCATGATAGGCCCTAAAACTCAGGTAATAGACCTTGAGGGTGCTTTTGTAACGCCGGGCATTATTGAGCCACATGTGCATTTGTTTATGGCGGCGGAAGCACTTGTCAGTATTAATTTGCGTAGCGCCGGTACACCCGCTGATTTTGCCGCTATTTTAGGTGATTATGCTGCAAAAGTGCAACCCGGTAAGTGGATTGAAGGGGGCAGTTGGGATGAACAGCTTTGGGGTGGTCAGCTTCCTACCCGCCACTGGATTGATGATGTAACTCCTAATAACCCTGTAGCCGTAGCCCGGCTTGATCTTCACATGCTGCTGCTTAATTCACTAGCACTTAAGCTGGCCGGCATTGATCGCAACACACCAGACCCTGAGGGTGGTATAATTGTACGCGACGAGCAAGGCGAGCCTACCGGGATATTGAAAGACAAAGCGAAAGACTTGGTTCAAAGGGTTATCCCTTCTATGACGGAGGCTGAAAAGGAAGCCCGCTTGCGGGTTTGTACTCAGCATGCACTTAGCCTTGGTGTTACCCAAATTCACACCAAAGCACTTGATTGGGTAAGTCATGATGCGCTGAGGTCTTTACGGGCAAAAGGTGAAACAGATGTTCGGTTCAAGTCTTTTGTGCCGCTCGCAGACTGGCAGCGATTGCAAAGCTTGATCGCCGAGGAGGGACGTGGGGATGACTGGGTCCGGTGGGGCGGCCTAAAGGGTTTAGCTGATGGCTCACTGGGTTCAGGGACCGCCCTGTTTTATGATGAGTATACGGATGAACCGGGTAATAAAGGCATATCTTTTGTGCCACTTGCTGACCTGCGCGAACAGATTATTGCAGCTGACGGGGCCGGATTGCATTTAGCCGTTCATGCTATTGGGGACCGCGCCAATGATGAAGTTCTTGGTATGTTTGCGGAAGCTATTCAAAAAAACGGACCAAGAGACAGACGCTTTATCATTGAGCATGCGCAGCATATCAGGCCGCAGAGCTTTTCTAGGTTTGCAGATCTTGGTGTTATTGCTTCCATGCAACCTTATCATGCCATTGATGATGGCCGCTGGGCTGAAAAACGTATTGGTGAAAAACGCCTTCATGGCACTTATGCCTTTAACTCTCTTTTGAAAGCAGGAGTGCAGGTGGGCTTTGGGTCTGATTGGCCTGTTGCTCCTTTGGATCCTCGGCTTGGTATTCAGGCAGCTGTATTAAGGCAAACACTGGACGGCGCGAACCCTGAGGGGTGGTTGCCATACGAAAAGGTCTCGGCTGAAACAGCCCTAAAGGCTTACACAGAAACCAATGCTTATGTTGGCTATCAGGAAAACAAGCTAGGCAGGCTTATTCCTGGTTATTTGGCGGATTTTGTCATTTGGGGCGGTAATCTCCTAACTCATGCACCTGAAAAATTGCATGAAGTGCCTGTTTTGAAAACAGTGGTAGATGGCAAAGTACGGTTTGTGGGGTAAGCCCAGTAGTTTAAACTTTGGAAGTTGAACCCATGATCCACGCACCAGTACATCAAATTCCGCAGAAGTATATTTCGGGTAGGGAAATTGCGGCAGATGCCTGTAATGGTATAGACCTCCAGAGTAGTGGTTCAGTATATTTGGTATGCCCGCAAGACGGTGTGTTTTCAGCCGTTACTCGTCAGGGAAATTTCATCCTAAGCCTTTCAGAAGTGTTGTTATTGCCTGCAGGGCACTGCTGTCACTTAAGGGGTTCATCTGGTATTGTTCAGGTTGCAGAAATTAGTGGATCTATCTTTAAAGACGTAAAGAATATTAGGGTGTTGCGGGCATCAAACTTGATCAAATCCTTAATTACGGAAGTGGTCGGGGTTGGTGATAGCCCGCTGGATGTCTCGTACGAAAATGCGATCATTTCCATGCTGAACCACAATCTAACGCAGCGTAATGTTGTATCAGACCAAATTCCATTAACAATGCCCAAGGATCGGCGCCTTTTGCGTGTATGTGAGGAGCTTTTATTGGAGCCGTCTTTGCCGGAAAGAATGGGGGAATGGTGTTTGAAGGCTGCCATGAGCCGGCGCAGTTTTACGCGTACATTCAAGCAAGAAACAGGCATGACTTTTGGCGCATGGCGGCGAGAGGTTCGCCTTGTAATGGCGATTCCCAGAATTGTGCGCGGTGAGCAGGTTTCTTCCGTGGCCTATGATGTGGGGTATGGCAATGTCAGTGCCTTTACGGTTGCCTTCAAACGCAGGTTTGGTGTGCCACCCTGCCATTATAAACCAAAAGCAGGTAAGTCCTTGCTGCTGAAAATTCATTCTGGTTTCAAGGCTGATACGTTCCATAGGGCACTTCAATAGATCGGGTTACCCTGCTGCAAGGGGGCCTCATTTGGCGAATAAGGGAACAGGTTTTAGATAGAGTATGTGTGTTTTTTCAAGGGCCACATAGGTATCTGCCAAAATTGACTATGGCCCAATTCGCCAAAAATATGAGCGCAAAAGGCCGCTTAATCTATTCAATTCTTAAAAGGATACATACATGGGTAAAGATACTTCAGGCAAGGAAGCACATGTGATCAATATTGCGTCAATGATTGATGCTCTTCCTGTTAGCGCCTATCAGATTTATATCGTCATCCTTTGTGGTTTTGTTGTAGCCCTTGATGGGTTTGATACACAAGCAATGGCCATTGCGGCTCCAGAACTGGCGGCTATATGGGGCGTACCACTTGCGAATTTTGGGAGTGTTTTATCAGCTAGTCTTGTGGGGCTTATGGTAGGGGCACTTTTATTGGGACCTATGGGTGATAAGCTAGGCCGAAAGAACATGATGCTTCTCTCCTTCGCGGCCGTTGGTTTGTTTAGTTTGGCAACAGCTTTTTCGGAATCTCTTTTAGAATTGTGGATATATAGGTTTTTGACCGGTGTTGGGCTAGGTGGGACGCTGCCAAATGCTCTGGCTCTTACCGCAGAGTATGTACCCTCTAAGCATCGCACTGCCTTTGTAACTATCATGCTGTGTGGGTTTCCTGCAGGTGCTGCAATTGGCGGGTTTATATCTGACCATGTTATTGAAGTTTATTCATGGAAAGCTATTTTCTGGATCGGAGGTGCTCTACCCATAATCGTAAGTGGCCTCTTATGCTTTTTGCTTCCCGAATCTGTTTATTTCTTGGTGAGAAAGAAACGGGACCTCTCTGTCATTAGTAAAATCTTACAACGTATTGCAGGTGCTGAAACTCTACCCGAACACAAGGGCTTTTGTATCGATACGGAAGGCGCAGTGCAGGAAAAAGTATCGATTTGGGCTCTGTTAAAAGAGGGTAGGCTTATTGGAACATTACTCATTTGGAGTTTGTTCTTTTTAAACCTCCTTATACTTTATTTTATGCTGAGCTGGCTTCCTGGCTTGTTATCAGAGTTCGGCCTCTCCAGGAATGCTGCCTTTAAGATTGTCGGTGTATTTAATATGGGCGGCGTTATTGGGGGAATTACACTTAGTTTTGCATGTGACAAGTGGGGCGTGATACCTATTTTAAAAGTGGTTTTAAGTGTTGCTGCAATTGCAATGGTCGTGATTGCGCACTTTTTTACGAACCCAACCATTTTATATATTTCTGTATTCTTTGCAGGGGCGGGTATTTTAGGAGCTCAATTTTTCCTTGCTGTGGTTGCCGCTATATATTACCCAACGGCCATTCGTTCTACCGGGCTTGGTGGTGCTCTTGGTGTTGGGCGGATTGGCGCAATTGTAGCCCCACTTCTTGGCAGTTTATTAATCAATTTAGGCTGGTCAGCGCAAAGCATTTTCATGTTGCTGGGAGCTGTGGCCCTGATGTGTGTCTGGGTGCTGGTTTATCTGCAAAAAAGGGTGGAAAAATAGCTTTTTATCGAATTGCCGGTAAAGCGTAAGTTTATAAGCTTGGGCGTTGTCAGGCAAAAGCCAACTAATCTCAGGTATTGCTAGATTAAGCAGACTTCAAGCTATGGGTCTTTGCCATTCCGGAAGGGCTTCAGGGTGGAAATGAGCTGATGTTATATCAGCTCATAGCCTGATTAAATTGTGGTGCAAATTTTCTTCTGACAACACCCCTCGTTTCATAATTTATTTTGCTGATTCTCGCTTCAATGTCCTGACGATCAGGGCAAGGCCTGCGGCTAGAAGCAAGAACACGACATCAGCTATAATAACAGCATGGGAGCCTGTGGAAAGAAGGGCGGAGATGCCGTCCCCGTACACTAGATAATTCAGGACGGGTAACCCGGCAAGAATAAGAGCAGTTAAGGCCAAAAGACCACGTAGCGCCGCAGCTGTTTTTTTCATCAGGAACGAAAACATCATAGCGCTTACCCAAATACTAAACACGGACGTACCAATGGCAAATGCGCGTTCAGCGGGTGCTACGGTGATAAATTGCTCAATGTACAGGGTGGTGACGACAGCTAGAGGAAAGCCTGCACAAACACCAACTGATAGTTTGCTCATAACATTTAACAGGCGTTCATCCTTTTTCGCCCCGTCCAAAGCATTGGCTCGTTCTAACCACATCATGACGCCTGTAATGATAATTAAACTGAGTGATGTTGCGAGTACGCCGTAAACCACTTTTAACCAAATACCCCCGTAGGAAGCTGTATGGAGCGGAAGAACTGAGGCATATGTTCTGGCTGCAAAATTGGCAGGGGCTTCACCTTGGCTCAATATCACACCGTTGCTTGCTTGAATGTCAATGACCCCAAAGCGTACCATGTTTTTCTCAACTTCATGATAAACACGGTAGATACCGCTATCCTTGCCATAGTTAATAGCGATAAGAATTGCAGGGGTAACGCCTGTCGCTTCTTTAACAATATGACTAACTTCATCGGGTGTTATGGAAGGGGATACCACGCCTTGTGCTTCAAATTCAGGAAGCGGGAATGGCTCTAGTTCAGCATGGTTTCCGTCGCTATATGCAAGGACCGTAAAAATGGCACCTACCAGGGAAGATAAACCAAGTACGGCACCAGTAAAAGCTGTTACAAAGTGAAATAAAAGCCCCCAAAGACCAAGTGAGCTATGGCTATCAAGAAGCAGGGTCATTAGGTTTTTGTTAGGCCGCCACTTAAAGCTATCCTTTATTGGTTGTCTGTGCATAAAAAAACCTGTGACAACAATAAGAAGCAATAATATGCCAGTAATGCCAACGATTGACCGTCCAAACGGGTAAGGCAACCACAGGTCTGTGTGAAAAAAGGCTAGCCATTCTGGCAAAGTGTTTCCGTGCATGTCTAGGGTACTTGCGTCACTTCCAGACCAGCGGCCTTTCATTTGCTTTGGTGGTCCACTTGCTGCGGCAAGGGCCATCATGTCATAATAAGGTGTATTTTCTGTCGGGAAGTTCAAAACAATTAACGGAAACTCAGCACCTTCTGGGGCATCTTTTAAAAAGCCGGTAAACCTTTCATCAAGGGATGGCAGGTTTTCCGACAGCTTTATGCGAACATCGCCGTCTACCCAGCGAGCTAGTTCATGCGAAAATAGGGAAAAAGTTCCTGAAAAACACACAACAAAAAGGAAAAACGCAATAAAAACACCAACAAGCGAATGAAGTCTCAAAAGGCGGTTTCTTTGTTCTCTAAACTTACTAGCCATTATATATTCTCTTTATATGCTTGTCGTTATAAGGAAGCAGTGAAAAGCAGAACCAAGGCGGATGCGCCCGCTAGCCCGGTGAAACACTTCAGCATTCCACTAAAAGGCCAGCCTTTAAACACGCCTACAATAATAGTGGTGCTTATTACAGGGAACAGGAACCCAGCAATAAGCAGGTTACTCATTTCACTGAAAGGTAATATTTTTAACAGAGCTGCTGCCGTAAGAGTGGATGTGATAAGGCCGCCGAACAAAGCAATGATGGTTTGGGCTTTACTCATCATAGCAGGTCTCCCAGTGTAGAAAGCACACCTGCTATCAAAGCCAGAGCAGCCATAAGTTTAATAGACTGCTCCCATTTATCTTTCAGAAAATATTCTAGCAACAATGCAGCGGGGCCCGTAAGTGACACAGTCATAAGAAATGCCGGTATACCTCTTTCCAGACCCATTGATGCAATGACGCCAATAAAAGCCCATGCCAAGAGAGCGTATCCGAGCCAGACTGACAGTTGCCCCGGCATAACAAGACTAGTAGAGACCCGCTTATAGTACAGGCTTGCAGTCACATAGCCGCCAAGCAGTGTAAAAAGATACCACATAAAATTATCCCCTTTTGACCCTATACGGATAGCTTAAGAGGATTCCTTTAAAAAAAATAATATAATTTCGAAATTATTGTGATTTTTTGTATTTATGTGACATAAAATCTATGATTTTTTCTTATAATTTATAATATTTAGCTTAATTCGTGCAGGGCAGTGAAGTGTAAAAGGTGCTTTCTGAAAAGCATGGGCGCAGATCAAAAACAAGATGCAGGGGAGGTTAGTTCAATTTATAAGAGAGGGTCGTCCGACGTGCCCGTTGGCTTTTCAGAGACACGAGAGCCAGAGTTTTCTGCGAATTTTTTTAACACCAAGTCTGGCCCGGCTAAGATCATCAAACCAAGTTGTTTTGACCCCTGCCATTTTATTTCCGCGGCAAATTCGCCGAGACCGTCAATTTCTAGCAAAATACGGTCACCCAGTTCAAGAGGGGCTTCACAGCTTATCAAGGTGCCCGCCAGAGATATATCCCGTACTTCACAAGAATAAGCTTGGTCATTCTCCGTGGTTAGCGTACCTCGCCATAAAACTGGCAGTCGATCATCTTGGCGCTTATTGGGCATGAGTGTTTCAACTTTCCGTCTTTGTTTGATATGCTATATGTAAAGGTATCCGATTTTTTCCTTGAGTTAAAGCTACTTAAAATGGCACTTGGCATAAGTGTGTTACTATTAACCTGTTATTGTTTTCTAAGGCTGAACTATGATGCGCTGGCTTGACCCCATAAGATCTGTTTTTTTTAATATAGTCTTTTATAGCTTCACCATTCTTTTTTTGGGGCTGGCTGTATTACCGTTATGCTATTTTAAGTCCGAAAAACGTGTACGCCGTATGGTGGGTGTTTATTGCAGTTCATCGCTTTGGATTGCCCGTTGGATTATGGGCATTAAAGCAGAATACCGCGGTTTGGAAAACTACCCTAAAGAGGGCGGGTTTATTCTGGCAGCTGCCCATCAGAGTAATGCAGATGCAATTATGACCTTCTGTCTTCGAAGTGATGTAACAGCACTCGCTAAAAAAGAACTATTCTCAACCCCTATCGTTGGCCGTATTCTTGCAAAAATGCAGGTTATACGTATCGACCGGGAAGCTCGCCATGCACATAAAGGCATGACAGAAGTGGGTAACAGCGTTGTAGAAATGGGTAGGCCTTTGATCGTATACCCGCAAGCAACCCGTATTCGGATTGGTCAGCAGGCGAAAAAGCTAAAAAGTGGCGCTTATTTTTTACAGCAGGAAACGGGCTTGCGTGTTGTGCCTGTTGCCACCAACACCGGGCTTTTTTGGCGTAAAAGCTTTTGGCACCGGTCTGGTACCATGGTTTTTGATATTGGGGCGCCTATACCGGAAGGCCTTGATAAAGACGCTTTTATGGCCCAACTTGAGACATGGATTGTAGACCGTAGTAATATGCTTGTTATTGAGCAGGGTTTTGGGCACTTGTTAGAAGCAAAACATGAACAGGCGGAAGAATAGCTTTTGTCGCGGTACGATGAAGAAATTCTCGTCTAACGAGGGCTTGTAGATATTCCCTCGGCTTATAATGTAAATGGATATATAATCAGGGCCGGTTAGCGGAGAGCGAGATGAAAAAAGTACCTGAGATATCGGTTAGCGCAAATACAATTGCTGCTCAACTTAGAAAGCATCATGAAAAATATGGTGATCTTTCAGGGCTGTCTTTGAAGAAAATTGGCGACGTGCTTAAAAAAACAATGTCTGTTATGTTTCCGCATTATGCGGTGGCGTCTGACGAAAGCTTGTCTCTTGAGGAGCATATCAAGCTTTTGGAAGAAGCTTTTTATGGTATCGTTGAGCCACTATGCAGAGACAAAGATGTTGGATGCTCGCGGCTGCTGGTTCAACGCTTTTTGTCAGACTTGCCTGAAATTGCAGACAAGTGCCACATGGATGCAGCCGCCCTTGTAGAAGGTGACCCAGCAGCGACTTCAGTGGAAGAGGTTATCCTGTGTTATCCCGGTTTTTATGCTGTAGCAGCCTATAGGGTTGCAAACCGCTTGTACCAGAGAGGTGTGCCATTACTGCCGCGTATGATTACCGAATATGCACACCAGAAAACCGGTATTGATATTCACCCCGGCGCGACCATTGGGCATTCGATGTTTATTGATCACGGCACAGGTGTTGTGATTGGTGAAACGGCGGTCATTGGTAATAATGTCAAAATTTACCAAGGTGTTACACTTGGCGCTCTGCGTGTTGACAGAGAAGCGCGGAAAAAGAAAAGGCACCCAACCATTGAAGATAATGTTGTGATTTATTCGGGCGCTACCATTCTTGGGGGCAGTACAGTTGTTGGCAAAAACTCTGTCATTGGCGGTAATGTCTGGATAACACGCTCTGTGCCTGAGGCATCACGGGTTATGTTCAAGCCCACTGACAACGATGAAATTGTTTCAATACAGGCTCGCACAGGGTCTGCCAGTAAAAGTAATTAAGGGGACGATAATGAAAGCTGCAACAATACTTGAAACAATAGGCAAGACGCCGCACGTCAGAGTATTGCGGCTGTTTCCTGATCATGAAGTTTGGCTAAAACTTGAGCGGGCAAACCCGGGTGCGTCTATTAAGGACAGGATTGCCCTTGCCATGATAGAGGCAGCTGAAAAAGCTGGCACCTTAAAGGCTGGTGGTACAATTATTGAGCCGACATCCGGTAATACAGGCATTGGCCTTGCTATGGTGGCAGCGGTTAAAGGTTACCGCCTTATTCTGGTCATGCCTGAATCTATGTCTATTGAGCGGCGGCGCATAATGCTGGCATACGGTGCAGAATTTGTGCTTACCCCCAAAGAAAAGGGTATGAAAGGCGCGATCGCAAAAGCGACTGAGCTTCTTGCTGAAACAGAAGGTGCATGGATGCCGCAACAGTTTATGAACCCTGCTAATGTGGAGGTGCATAAACAAACGACGGCCCTTGAAATATTTGACGATTTTGACGCGACCGGCGGCCTTGATTATATGATAACAGGTGTTGGTACTGGTGGGCACATAACGGGGTGTGCTGAGGTACTAAAAGACAAGTGGCCATCACTTGCTGTTTACGCAGTGGAGCCAACTTTATCACCGGTTTTATCGGGTGGGGCCCCGGGGCCACACTCTATTCAGGGTATTGGGGCAGGTTTTGTGCCCGATGTTTTAAATACCGATATTCTGGACGGTGTACTTCAGGTTGAACCGGAAAAAGCCAAAGAAATGGCCCGGCGCGCGGCTCGGGAAGAAGGTATCCTTATGGGTATTTCCTCTGGTGCGACCCTTGCTGCGATTGCGCAAAAACTTGAAGAAATACCAAAAGGATCAAAAGTACTGGGGTTCTGTTACGATTCTGGCGAAAGGTACTTTTCAGTGCCGGATTTTCTGCCGGAATAAAGTTCACCTGAAGGTGTTTCCTATGAAAGGCGGCGGGGTTTACTCGTCGCCTTCATCAATTTCAGGGCTAGCAGCACCCGTTTCCAGCCTAACAATAAGAGCAATGTGGTTCCCTCTGATCGCAAGCTCTTTGTAAGAACCTCGGGGCAAGGGAATGCCCTGTTCAATACAGTGGTTAAGGACCGCAGCGCCAACTTCGCGGCTGCTAAAGTCAACTGGGTCTTTATCAGTGATAGTAACAGTGACAGAAACTTCGCCGTCAGTGTCAAGTTTGTTATCAACACCTGTGACATTGTTATCAGCTACAAGCCCCCTGCTTTCTATAAGCGGGCGAAGTGCTAATACCAATTCTTCATCGGAAAAGATAATGCTACGAGATTCGAGTATCATAAAGTGACTGGCCTTGTCATTTGCACGATTGTCCTATTGTAGGCAGAAATCGGGTCTTTTGAAAAGTTTTTTGCATTAAGCTGCCGTAGAATTCCGAATATGTTCGGTTCGTTCACGCCAAGCCCTGATGATGGCATTGGCGACTGTTGCAAGAGGGATGGCAAAAAACACCCCCCATAGCCCCCAAATTCCGCCAAAAACCAGAATGGCAATGATAATAGCATTAGGGTGTAGCTTCACAACTTCAGAGAATAAAAGCGGCGCGAGTAAATTGCCATCAAGAGCCTGCAAGATCAGGTATGCAATGATCGCTCCCAATGTTTCACCGCTCATCCCCCACTGAAAATATGCAACAAGCGCAACAGGGAAGGTGACTGCTGCTGCACCAAAATACGGAATAACAACGCTAAGCCCTGTCGCAACTGCAAGGAGGGTAGCATAGCGCAGGCCAATGAATTGGTATGTGATGAAGGCAACAACAGCAACGATCAGAATTTCATACACTTTGCCTCGGGCATAATCACCAGCGCGCTCGTTAATTTCTCGCCACACTTGCTCAAGCAGGGGCTTGTCTGACGGGAAAAATGTCCCCATCCAGTTTAAAATCTGGCGTTTGTCCTTTAGGAAAAAGAACACCATAACAGGGACAAGAACCATATAAACCACGAAAGCCACAACACCTGTTAGCCCAGTGAGAGAATATTGCAAAAGACGCGGGCCAAGATTAGTCATTTCATTACCAATCTGCGATAGCCATGTATCTACCTGGTGGTCAGAAACAATGTTGGGGAAATGCTGGTGCAGTGTAATGAAAGCCTCTCTAAGGCTCGCCACCATCGCAGGGCTGTCTTTTATGAATTGCCCAACCTGCTTTATCAATGGTGGTATAACAGCAAGAAGCGTGACCAGAGCAAGCAGGATAAAGCCCAAAAACACCACGGTTAAGGCAACAGATGGTCTTGCGCCCCTTCGTTTTAGCCATTCAATTGGACCGTCCAGCAAAAAGGCAAGAACAATAGCTGCAATAGCAGGCGCCAGCATATTTGCAAAAAGAGATACCAGAAGAAGCGTGATTAAAATCACAAGAACCAGCATTACAACTTGGCTGTCTGCAAAAGTTTTGCGGAACCAAGCGCTAACCATGTTCATTTTGGATGTCTCCTGTGCGGCGGGCCTAGCTAGTGCTAGCGGCCATTCATACTCGCTGATTATTATGGCAGGTTCAAGGCGACCTGTATGGGGTGTGTCTAACCGCTTGATACGCCGCCGTCTACAACAATATTTGCGCCTGTTGTATAGCCAGCCTCAGAACTTGCGAGATACAGGATTGTCTGCGCAACTTCTTCAGGCTTTGCCGGTCCACTTTTTGGGAAGCCACCCGCATATTTGCTCATGTCGCCGCCGATATCTTCTATTGCACGGTCCAGCATGGGTGTTTGCATCGGACCGGGCGATACAGCATTGATACGAATACCGTTCGCTACATAATCGAGGGCGGCACTTTTGGTAAGGCCAATCACAGCATGTTTGCTGGCACCATAAGCGGCCATCCATTCTGCCCCAGATTTTGAAAGGATAGAGGCGATGTTAATAATTGCACCGCTGTTTGCAGCCTTCATGGCGAGAATCTCATGGCGCATAGCAAACCATACACCCATAAGATTTGTTTGCATGACATCTGCCACAATACTGGTGTCCTGGTCAGCAAAACGGGCGGCCGGGTGGCTAATGCCGGCATTGTTAACTGCAATGTCAAGCTTGCCAGTTTTCTTTACGACAGCGGCAACCATTTCTTTCATATGGCTCTCGATACGCACATCAGCGTTATAATATGTTGCACTGCCTGCAAGCGTTTGTGTGCTTTGTTCTACTCGTTCGCCTTCTTGGTCAATTAGGCCGCAAAAATGCACAGAAGCCCCTTCACAAGCAAAGGCTTTCACCACTGCCTCACCAAGGCCAGATGTACCACCTGTTACAATGACTGTTTTACCTTGGAAACGCATAGTTTGGGCCTTTAGTGGCTGTGATTGTGCTTATGGGTATTGATACTGGGCATCAATACCGAGAAAAAGTTTCTGGCACCGCTATGCACCAAAATGCAACACATAATCCCAAGCCAAAGATAAAAAGCAACCATGCCGCCGCCGATAATGGGAAATTCATACATCGGGAAAAGAGCCATTTTAATGGTAAAGGCTAGCCAGATAACAAGTGTCCACGGCGTTGCGCGCTGAAGGGAGGCGTAAAGGTCCTCAGTTTTTTTCGCCCGTAGTCGCTGATAAAGCAGATACGTTATCAAAAACAGTAAATTTAGCGGTGCAGCAATGAGTGCAGCTCTGCCCAAATAGCCCATTTCATGATGTAGGCGCATGGTTTCTGTTTCTGCAATAATGGTGGCACTTTCATGCAAATGCTGGAGATAGTAAGACCCAACTAGCAAAAACACAAAAACGACACCAAGCGCAGTGCCCAGCCTGTGTGCCTGCGTCACAGGCTTACCCGTGTGGCTGTGTTCGTGGCCTGCAATAGGATGCATCACAATATGAAACAGCGACCCAGCGGCAAACGCCTGCCAATAGCCTACAAGGGGCAAGTTGTACCAGTCCTGTGCAAAGAGAACGATATAATAGCCAATAATGGTCATGGCTGCGAGCGCGGCCAGAATTGCAAGGCCTGACCGTACAGAAAAAATTGGTCGCAGTAACCACCATATGGTGATGGCTTCGCCCATCCTGTGCAAAAGAACGCCTGTCGCGATAAACGAGCCACTATTAGCACTGTGGGCAAACGCAAGAATAGCACCGTCACTGGCAGCATGAACCACAACAGCAAGTACAGAGATAAGAATAATAACCCGGTGGGTCATTTCCTCTGATTTATGAAATATAATCTCGGCAAGATACGGCAGAATAAAACCCGTTACAGCGATCAAAAAACTTGGAATACCGCCATATTGCAAAGCTTCAGGCAACAGGTTCAGAGTAATAAGGCCAATAACGGCGACCAGCACAAAACCATCCAGCCCACTTTTAATGCGCTGGCTGTCTTTAAAAAAACGGCTCAGCACAGGGGCTGTTAGAATAATTAAAACCGAAACTATAAGTACAATATCCAAACTAAATATCCAGTCTGTGTGCGCAGAAATGTATAGTTATAATATTACACTTTGGAACGCCAGACAAAACAGAGAAAGATTCAGGGATTTATTTAAATATAGGTGCCCGCCAAGCTTGTAGGGGCTGTGCCTAGGCCCAGCTTGAAACGTGCAATACCGGCAAGGTCTGCAGTATTCAGGCCACCAAGATCGAGAAAACTAATATTTGCTTCTTTCAAGGCACAAATGCCTTCCCACAGTACGCGGTTCTGGGCATTTTTTTGCCGGCCTTCTTCCCCAACCCAGCCTATGTGGTATGTAGCGCTATTCCCGTGCAGCAGGAAAACCGCTCCGGCGATTTTATTTCTGTCTGACAGAGCCGTAACAGAAAGAATGCCTGCCCTGTTTTTTGCTGTTCCTGCCTCGCTGTAGGCCGTTACCAGACCAACAGGCACACCTTGGTACTGCCTTTCTCTGCGCTGGAGTGCTTCTTTTTCCAAGAGCCAGCTATATTGGTGGGGTTTTTTGCCGCCGATGCTGATGTCGATGGTGTTTTTTTCGGCAGTCTTCAATTGGTTGCGCCATTTACCTTTTAGCGCTTTTCTAAGCGTGGCAACAGGCGGGCGGATATCCATCCAAACTGTTGAAAACCCTGTTACAACCTGTCGGTACCCAATAGACCGCATAGACGATTTAAAGGAATCGCTTGCTGGTTCCTCAGGCATAACAGACAGGAAGTTCCAGCGAAATGGATTAAATTGGCTTTTTAGTGCCTTCAGGACGGCCAGTTTTTTCTCTGGGGCTAGGGTATGGTCGCACCATGCAGGCCCTCTAAAAATGGACGAAAAATCTATCATTCTTAAGAAGCGTCGCTGCATCACAAGGGCACGGCCAATGAGGGCCTCATTTTCATATATATTTAGTTGTAGGGGATTTGCGCCGTATTTTTTTAAGGCGAGCCCATAGCAGGGGTGTTGTTGCAAAGGGAAGGGGGATTCAGAAGATATATCTGTCCATTCCACCGGGTTTAGGACACCAATCTTAAAGGTGATGTGGCTATTTACCATTTTCATTCATGTCAGTGCCTGTTACCATTTCCTCATGTTTACACGAGGTCACAAAGCTAACACTATAATGGGATGGCGTCTTACGCCACCCCGATTGACCGCTTGGGCCTTTTTTATTGCCATGAAATATGTTGGTGTACCGTTTTTATTGGCACTCGCCTTTCTGGATCTGGTTTTATATTTCTTTTTTACAGAAGTGTTAGGCCGCTGTTACGGCCTTTTATGTCTTCTGTAAGGCTTAACCGCCGATTGAAATAAGCTCGACTGTAAAGATAAGTGTCGCAAAGGGCGGAATGCTGCGTCCAGAACCGCGTTCCCCATAACCGAGCGTGTATGGGATAAAGAATTCATACTTATCGCCCTCATGCATCAATTGCAGGCCTTCTGTCCAGCCGGGGATAACACCGTCAAGTGGGAAACTTGCTGGTTCGCCGCGCTTGTAGCTGCTGTCGAACTCTGTACCGTCTATTAGCTTGCCAGCATAATGAACAGTAACCATAGAAGTTGATTCTGGTGACACGGTACCTGTGCCTTGTTCAATAACCCGGTATTGAAGGCCGGAGTCGGTTACTTTTACATTGTCGTTTTTCGCGTTTTCTTCAAGAAATTCGCGCTCTGGTGCTTTCATGGCGTCTATAATTTGCTCTTCTGTTTGCACATTAAGAAGCTCAACATCAAACACCAGTGTTGCATTGCCGGGGATAACGCCGCCAGCGCCATTTTCGCCGTAAGCAAGTTCAGATGGGATAGTAAGCTGCCATTTATCGCCAACACTCATCATGGTTAGGGCTTCTGTCCAGCCTTTGATCAAACGACCAGCAGGGAATGTTGCCGGTTCGCCGCGCTTATAGCTGCTATCAAATTCAGTGCCGTCAATCAGGCGGCCAGCATAATGTACAGTTACGAAGTCAGTGGCTGTAGGCGTAGCGCCATCGCCTTTTTCAATAACTTTATACTGAAGGCCGGATTCCGTAATCTGAACGCCTTCTTTTGCTTTATTATCGTTGAGGTAGGCTAGGTTGTCTTCCATGAAGGTATCTTCACTCATATCTGAGGGTGCTTCCTGTGTGTCTGGGTGAGTGGCAGTTGTTTCTGTAGGGTCAGCATCCTGATTATCTTTCTTTTCAGGGGCTTCACTGCTACAGGCTGCAAGAGCAGCTGCCAAAAGAAGGGCTGTCGTATTGGCGAGTAAACGCATTTGCACTATCCTTATTGTCAATTTTGGGCGGGACACTAGCCGTTTAGCGTCAGCAGGTAAAAGAAAAAAGCGCCCAAGCGGTTAATAATTGGGCCAAAAGGATATTATAAACATGGCAATTTCTAGTCAGGCAATACGCGATGAAATTATTGCACAGATCGAAAAGAACAAATCCGTAGCCCCCAGAGATATAGCTCAGGCCTTGGTACAGGACGGGGAATGGCAGAAAATTTTGCCTTATATTAAGCAGGAAGCACTTGCGCTTCATAAGGCGGGGCAGCTCGATTTTATCCGGAAAAAGAAAATTGTTTCCCCTGAGGGGTTGAAGGGGGTTTATCGCTTTGCAAAGCCTGTTGCATGCGAATCAGTATAGGTAGATGAGGTATCAGCAGTTTGATTCTAGGCCAAAGACGCATACTATCGTTACTGAGGGGAATATAGATGGCAGATATACCCAAAAAAATTGCGGTCGTGGATACTACGGCAATAGAGCGTTTACGCATTGATATTGGTCAGGAGGCGACCGAACGGCTTCTTGAAAGTTTGCGGTTGGAAATTCTGAACAGTCATATAAAAATTCAAGCCTATAGGGCTGAGGGTAATATGCGACTGCTCGAGAATCAGGGCCATGCGCTTAAAAGTGCGGCTCGCAGTTTTGGGGCACTTTATCTTGGTGAAGTTTGCCGCCAGCTAGAGCTGGCCGCGCGCAGCGAGGCTTCGGAAGAAACCTTACATCTTCTGATGCAATCACTGGATACCTGTATTGCAGAAACACTCAAGGCTTACAGCGAAAAAGGGCTGATGAAAAATTAATAGCGAGTTAGCTGTACAATCTCGGTACGGGCATCCTGTATACCCCAGCCTTTTTCGCTGCTGGTTGCAAGCACGACAGGGTGACACGCAATGAATTTTTTGGCGTCATCTTGGGTTTTTTTCAGAATTTTTTCGCGGTCTTCCACCTTCAACTTGTCAAGCTTGGTAAGTACGATTTGGTAGTTTACTGCTGCTTCATCCAGCATGGTCATAATTTCGCGGTCATTTTCCTTGATACCGTGGCGGCTATCGATCAGCAGCATAATGCGTCTTAAATTGGGTCGCCCGCGTAGGTAGTCTTTTACAAGGCGGGTCCATGCATGCACTTTTTTACGTTCAATTTTAGCATAGCCATAGCCGGGCAGGTCAACCAGATAGGCTGGTTGCTGCATCTCGTTGCCTAGGGTAAAAAAGTTTAATTCTTGTGTGCGTCCGGGGGTGTTGGAGGTACGTGCCAGTGTTTTTCTGCCGGTGAGCGCGTTCACAAGGCTGGATTTACCAACGTTGGAGCGGCCAGCAAAGGCAACCTCAGGCCTATCAGCTGTGGGCAGGGTATCGAGCGATACAGCCCCCATAACAAAGTCTACAGGGCCGGCAAATAATAGCCGGCCTGTTTCGATATCTTCTTCTGTGTACGGGGTTTCCAGCATGATTATTTATTACGCGCTTCTTCGCGGCGCATAATCACCCACTGCTGTGTAATCGACAGAATGTTATTCCATGTCCAGTAAAGTACAAGGCCGGAACTAAACCCTGCCATCACAAAGGTGAAAATGATGGGCAGCATGCTCATGATTTTTTGCTGGGCTGGGTCCATTGATGTTTGGGGGTTCAGTTTTTGCTGTAACCACATGGAAATGCCCATAAGAATAGGCAGAATACCTACTGCAATCATCGTTGGCGGGTCCCATGGGATGAGGCCAAACAAATTCAGCGGTGTTAAATGGTCAGGCGCTGAGAGATCCTGAATCCAGCCAAAGAAAGGCTGATGCCGCATTTCAATGGTGACATATAGAGTTTTATAAAGCGCAAAGAAAATAAACATCTGCGGAATCATGGGCAGGCAACCTGCCATAGGGTTGATCTTCTCTTTTTTATAGAGCGCCATCATTTCCTGCTGCATGCGCTGCTTGTCGTCTTTGTAGCGTTCCTGCAAAGCCTTGATTTTTGGTTGCGCTTTTTTCATATGGCTCATAGAGACATAAGATTTGTTGGCGAGCGGGAACAAAATCAGCTTCAGGATAACGGTCATCAATAGAATAGCGATACCGTAGTTACCTGTTAGCTTAAAGAGCAAGTGCAGGCCTTTGAAAATAGGCTGTGTCAGAAACCAGAACCAGCCCCAATCAATAGCACGGTTAAACAACGTAATATTATATTGTTCTTCATACTTGTCGATTGTTTCCACGATCTTGGCACCAGCATAAAAACGATTTGTTGTCTCCAGTGTGCCGCCGGGCTGAATAATTTGCCAGTTCTGCATATAGTCTGCGCCGTATGCTTCCTGACCACCAGCGTCTGAGTGTGAAAGGCGTGCGCGCAGTAACGGAGTTTTAGAGTCTGGTACCAGTGTTGTCATCCAAAATTTGTCTGTAATCCCAAACCAGCCGCCTGTCGTTGGCTTTTCAAAATCACCGTCTTCCTTGAGGTCTTTGTATTTCTTTTCTTCCAGAATGCCATCAAACACGCCGATCAGGCCTTCATGCAAGATATATAGGCCCGCAGTTTCAGGCTTACCACTACGGCGGATATAACCGTAAGGTGCTACTGTGATGGTGTGATCAGACGAGTTCAGTACGCTTTGTGTCACTGTGAACATGAACTTTTCGTCAACAGCAACCTGTATCATATAGCGCATACCTGCACCGTTATCCCATGACAGGGTTACAGGTTTCTCTGGTGTTAATGTATCGGCATCGGCAGACCATGCGGTTTCTGCCGTTGGGGCGTTGTCGGCTTGTTGTGCAAACCAGTTAAAGTTCACAAAATAGGCATGTTCGCTACCATAAGGGACCAAAAGTTGAATATTTTCACCGTTCGGGCCTTTTTCGGTTTTATGATGCTTAAGCGACAGGTTATCAAACCGTGCGCCGCGAAGAGAAATAGACCCTTCCAGTTCAGGGGTGTTAATTTTGACCTGTCCGGCATCCTGTAAGGCGAGCGGTGTACCGGTGCTTTCTGGGCGGGACATTGTTTCTTGTAAAGGCGCTGCTGTGGCGGGTGTTATATCCGCGCTTGCCTTTTCCCGTTCAATCTGCTGCTGGTATTCTTGAATGGCAGCTTCTTTTTTTGGCCCTGCCACAAGGAAGTTATATCCAAATAAAATCGCCATTGCGATAACCGCGAACAGGATAAAGTTTTTGTTTTCGCCCATCAGACTTTACACCCAAACTATCACCGGCTGTGCCGGGAGTGATCTACATTATTCACTAAATTTTCAGTTGCACATGTGCCGGTGTGCCGACCATGTGCATTTGTGCTGCCGCTTTGTGGCACAGGATCATATCCAAATCCACCCCAAGGATGACACTTTCCAATTCGTCGCAGGCCCAGCCAGCCGCCTTTAAAGGCACCGTGTAAGCGAATCGCTTCAAGAGTATAGGCGCTGCATGTTGGCTGAAACCGGCAGCGTGGGCCAATTAGGGGGGATATGAAAAGCTGGTAAAACCGGACAAAGGCCAGAAAAACATAAGCAAGAATCGAGGGGTTTTCCCTTGAGGATTCTGTCGGTTTATTCATCGTTGGCCTTTGTTCATTTGGGGCTTGTCTGCGGTTTTGGCCGCATTTGCCTTTTGTAAGTCGGCATTTGAAGCAAGTTTTGCAAGGGCCCATTTGATATCGGCCTTCATTTTTTCAAACGGATAATCAAAAGCGGCTTGTCTGCCAACAAAAACATATTCCCAGCCCGGTTGGCCGTTTGCAGCCATAATAGTGCGGCTTGCCTCTTTCAGGCGCCTGCGTGCTTTGCTACGAATAACGGCATTTCCCACCTTTTTAGATACAGTATAGCCGGTTCTTGGCTGCGAATCGGATGCTGCGGGTTTAGCTTGTAGGATAAACGAAGGTGTAACCCACTTGCGGCGTGTTGCTGCAACAGCCAAATATTCAGGCCGTTTTGTTAGGCGCGTGAGTGTTTTATCCTTCTGGACCATGGGAAATCTTAAGGTGCCTTATAAACCCGAAAAGCCGACCGGATAACTTCACGGTCGGCTTTTCTGAGGTGTGTGGTTGGCGCTATTAGCGCCGCAGCCTTACGCTGACAGACGCTTACGGCCTCTGGCACGACGAGCGTTTATCACTTTACGCCCACCAACAGTTGCCATCCGTGAACGGAAACCATGACGACGCTTACGTACGAGCACACTTGGTTGGAATGTACGTTTCACTTCATTTACTCCAGCTATGCGTCAGGCTCTAGGCCTAGCGCTTGAATTTCGAGCGGGCTATATAGCGGCGCAAGAAGCCCAAGTCAACTGCTTGTGCCACCAAACAACCGCAAAATATTAGGTATAAGATCGCAATCATGCCTGATTTATGCTGTAAATGATATAATCAGGCCGGTAATAATGACCAAATACACATAGTGCTTCATACAAAATTTTCTATAGAATAGCTATTAATACGTTTGTTTGCTTGCATTTCGTCGGTGGATGGGATTCAAAACAGTTTATGCCAGAACACTATAGACCGATAACATCTAGCCTCAGGTCACGCCTGCTTGTTCTCACCTTCCTGTTTGTGATGGTGGTCTCTAGCTTTGTGTACCTTCCGTCGATTGCCACATTTCGGCAGGATTTCCTCGAAAAACGGCTCGAAAATGCCCAAATAGCAACGATTGCGCTAGAGGCAGCCCCTAATAATTCTGTCAGCCCCGATCATGAACATAGGCTTTTGGAAACGTCCGGTGTTATTTCGGTGATTATGCGGCGTGAAGATAAAAGCTATTTGCTGGGTCTTGATACCATGCCGGAAGAGGTGCAAGCGGTTTATGACATGCGTGAACCATCGCTCGGCATGTTGATTAAAGGCGCTTTTGATACACTTGAGGCAGGCGGTAATAGGGTGATTCGGGTGGTGGGTGACCCTATGGTACCTGGCACCAGGCTTTTTGAAGTGACGCTGGATGAAGAAGCTCTCTATAAAGCGCTCACGAATTACTCGAATAATATTCTGGTGTTATCAGCCATTATTTCGCTGTTTACCGGCATTTTGGTTTATCTGGCTCTGCACTGGATGCTGGTGCGGCCCATGCGGCGAGTGAAAGCCAGCATTGTATCTTTCCGCCGTCACCCGGAAGCTGCCCAAAAACTGAAAGCCAGCTCAAGACGCCCAGATGAAATTGGCCTTGTGGAGCGAGAACTGTGCCGCATGCAGGACGAACTGCGCCAAAGCCTCAAGCAGAAAAACAGGCTTGCGGCGCTTGGCGAAGCTGTCGCGAAGATCAACCACGATCTAAGAAATATCTTGGCAACAGCGCAGTTAGCCTCAGATGCGCTGCAAAATGTGCAAGACCCCCATGTGAAAAAAGTATCCAACCGGCTTATGTCTGCTGTTAGCCGTGCGATTGCACTTTGTGAAAGCACAATGCGCCACGGTAAGGTAACGGAACCTGAGCCTGAACAGAAACAGTTAAACCTGAAAGATATTCTGGTTGATGTCGGTGCATCTCTTGGGCTTTTGAATGCGCCGGACTTTTCTTTCGAGATGGAATTTGAGGAAACGTTTTGTATTTATGCTGATCCGGACCAGATCCACCGTGTCTTTTTAAACCTTTGTCGCAATGCATATGAAGTGCAGGGGGTGGACGGCCGAATCACCATCACCGCAGTAGCTGATACAGATACCACAGCGCATATAAAGATAGCGGATTGCGGCCCCGGTATTCCTGATGAAGCACGACCAACGCTTTTTAAGGCTTTCATGTCAACGCGCGCGGGTGGTACTGGCCTTGGTCTCGCCACAGCGCGTGATATAATTCTTGCGCACGGTGGGCGCATTGATCTGATCGAGTCCACACCACAAGGTACAATCTTTGGTATTTGCCTGCCGGGGGAGGAAACCAGTGGTGCAGATTAAGGCCGTTCTGGGCAAGCATGATAGCTTTACGGATGTTGCTGGCCTCTGTGTTGGGCAAGCGCATGATACAACGATCCTAACCGGTACAACAGTTATTATACCGGACGCCCCTATTACAATGGGTGTGGATGTGCGCGGTGGTGGCCCCGGTACACGTGATACAGAGGCGCTTGACCCAACTTGTCTTGTTGAGAAGGTACACGGATTGGTGCTTTCCGGTGGTAGTGTGTTTGGGTTAGCTGCGGCAGATGCTGTTACGGCAGAGCTTTCAGAAAAAGGCATTGGCCTACCCTTTGGGCCGCGAGCGGTGCCTGTGGTGCCCTCTGCCATATTGTTTGACCTGATGAACGGCGGCAATAAGGATTGGGGCACCGAGCCCCCATACAGGCGGCTGGGCACAGAAGCCCATGCGGCTTTATCTACCACGGTAGACGAAGGCGCTTTTGGTGCTGGCTACGGCGCCCGTGCAGGCGGTGTGCGCGGCGGTATAGCGGGCGCAAGCCTTGTATCACATGAGGGCTGGATAGTAAGCGCGCTGGTGGCTGTAAATTCATTTGGTAGTGTGTATAGAGGTAGCCCCACCCACGGTGTAATAGACCTGCCAAAGGTGGGCTTTGTGGGCACCAACACCACAATTGGGGCAGTGGCAACCAATGTTAAGCTTGATAAAGCGGGGTGTACGCGGCTTGCCATAATGGCACAGGACGGCCTTGCCCGAAGTATTCGCCCAATTCATACACCGTTTGACGGCGATACGTTGTTTGCCATGTCAACGGGCCATATGGAGGTGGATAGCAACCTTGCTTTAACGTTGACCATACTAGGCGGTCTAGCGGCAGACTGTGTTGCCCATGCGGTGCAAAAAGCAGTTAAGGCTTCATAGAGGCCAGTTTTTGCCGCTCATCTGCAATATAGGCTTCTTGCTCGCTGTAAAGCGTAGCAGCATTGTCCCGTACCGGTTTCCCCTTTAATTGAGCGGAGTAAATAATCGCATCTAATTTATTCAGGGTGGTACTGAGGCGGGTGAGCATAAGCTGTGCTTCACGCCATGCTATTTCTTTGTCTTCAGCGGGTGCTGCGGTAGCAATCGCGCTGCGGGCAGATTGGTATGTTGTATCGGCTTTAGCGAGGTCAGCCCGTATGGCAGTGAGCTGTTTTATCGCTGTTGAAACGGTTAAGGGTGTCTCTGTTTCCATGCCTATAGGCTCCACCGGGGTTGAAGGGGCAGCCGATTCGTGCGCGCGTACTTCGCCGTTTGTATTTTCGCTGGCACCGGGTATGGGGTCAGACAAGCTTGGCCAGTTGCCGCTATAACTGCTGCACCCATAAAGGATAAGGCAGGCAACAAGGGTTGTAAAACCGCAAAAGTGTTTGATCATAGACGGAACCAGTGCTGGATATTCAAGGTTAAACAGGGGCGCTTTTTTACTAACTTAGCTGTGAATTTTCCCGCGAACAAGAAAAAGAGAATTCCTGCTTGCATTTCGAAAACATTCTTATTAGGTTCCGCCGCACATCGAATCGTTATGCGGTCGATTTTGTTTTGAGTATCTTTGCACCGGTAGCTCAGCTGGATAGAGCACCAGACTACGAATCTGGGGGCCGAGGGTTCGAATCCTTCCCGGTGCACCACTTTCCCCCCCAGATACAAGCCATTCTTTGACTTTTGACAATCTAAAAACTACTCTTACACAGTCTTTACACATTTTCAGACTTTTGGGGTATTATGGCTAAACACACCATCATGGGCGGAAAAGTCCATCTTTATAAGCGAGAAAACAGTTCTGTTTGGCAGTGCTCAGCTTATGTAAAAGGTAAGAATCGGCGTGTTACTACCAAAGAAGAAAGCTTGTCTGTTGCAAAAGATTTTGCGGAAGACTGGTATCTTGATTTGCGCGGTAAAAACAAACGCGGTGAACTGAGCAGCGAAAAAACTTTCAAACAGGCATCAGATCAATTTGTCCGTGAATATGAAGTTTTAACTGAAGGTCAGCGCAGTGCAAAATATGTGGAGGGGCACCATATTAGACTGCGGGTCCACCTTCTTCCATATTTTGGGCATATGGAGCTTTCCAAAATTACTTCTGGTGTCGTTCAGGAATATCGCATTCACCGCTTGAGTGGTGATAGTGGTCACAAGATACCAGCTCGTAGCACCTTGTATCATGAAACTGTCACTTTGCGGCAGGTTCTTAAAACTGCGGTACGTCATGGCTGGCTTTCTCATGTTCCGGATATTGCCCAACCTTACAGGTCTTCCAGTAAAGTTTCTCATAGAGCATGGTTTTCAGCAGATGATTACAAAACACTTTATGAAACTACCCGTAAAAAAGCTAGAGAAGCAAAGGGTAAACATTGGCAATGGGCTGCCGAGCAGTTGCATGATTATGTTTTGTTTATGGCAAACACCGGACTTCGCCCTGATGAAGCTAACTGCCTTGAATACCGAGATGTTACAATTGTGGACGACGAATCCACTAGTGAACGCATCCTTGAAATTGAAGTGCGCGGTAAACGTGGTGTTGGCTATTGCAAAAGCACTATTGGTGCAGTGAAACCGTTTGAGCGCTTGGTTGTACGAAACAATCCTGCAAAAACGGATTTACTTTTCCCAGCAAACCACAAAAAGCAATTTAATAAAATTCTGGAAGAACAGGATTTGAAGTTTGACCGTGAAGGTAATAGACGCACCGCCTATAGCTTGCGGCATACCTATATTTGTCTACGTTTGTTAGAAGGTGCTGATATTTACCAAATCGCCAAGAATTGTAGGACTTCTGTTGAAATGATCGAGAAGCACTATGCTACTCACATTAAAAACAGGCTGGATGCTGCGGCAATTAATATCCGCCGAGAAAGACCGAAAAAACTGAGCCTCATAGGCGCATAGACAGTTTTTAAGGAATAACTTCACCTGCTCCATGAGCAAATAAGGTGAGGTTGTTATTGTAAATTTGTACTGGTGACCATCGGTTAATAAAAATATGGTAAATGCCCCTAAGAAAGAATGTTACTGAATAAGTGTTATCCACTTTGCAGCCAGCTCGTATTTGGTGGATTTCTTGGCGGTTCCATGAAGCACCAGAAAACCATCTTCCACCCATTGTTTGCAGAGGTTCAGGGCGGTACGCCTGTGCAGCTTTAAAGCTTCAGCAATTTCAAGGGTGGTTATAAACCTGCTTTCCCTGAATAGTGCCAGGATAAGCTTTTGTCGTGTTTCCAGTTCGCGCAGCAAATAACTTTGATCTGTTTGTGATGTTTCCTTCGCCGCTTCTGCCGTTTTAAGACGCACAGCAGCAAATGCTTCTGCCATGCCACGGCAAAAATAAGCAACCCATGCGGTAATATCGCTGGTTTCTCTGCCCATATAGTAATTGTGACTTGGACCTACGGTCAGTGCTTCATAATAGCTTTGCAGGTCTTTGGCATAATATTCTTCCAGTGAATAAATACCCTTCAGACCATAACCGCTTTTGTGCAGAATAAGGTTGGTGAGCAACCGTGCGGTTCTGCCATTACCATCATAATATGGGTGTATTGTTGCAAACTGATAATGTGCTATGCCTGCAATAACAGGGGCGGGCAGTTCTGACTGTTGCATCTGGTCATTCACCCAGATAACAAGTTCCTGCATCAGGACTGTTACATCGCTAGCTTCAGGCGGCATATACACAATGTCACCGCTAGAGCTGTTACGAATAACATTTTGCCCGTCACGATATTTTGTTGGCCGCTCCCGGCCATCCATTACAAGCCCATGAATGGTTTTAAGGTTCTGTTCTGATAATACAGTCTCAGTATTTTCAATCAGGGTGTCTACATAAGCCAGTGCCTTATAGTAGTTTTTAACTTCGCTTTCATCACGCTTGCGATTGGGAAAGCTATTGCCTTTAATAACATCTGCAACCTGTTCTTGCGTCAAGCGGTTGCCTTCAATCTGGGTGGAATAGTGCGTTGATGTCAGCCGCGCAGATTCACGCAGTGAATTTAATACGGCAAGCGTAACAGGCATGCCAGAAACAGCCTGCCTGCTGGCTTCTATATCCATCAAACAATTGGTGATTTCAGCGGTAATTTTATACTTTGGAGCAAACATTTACAGGTTTTCTTGTTTATTATCATCAGATAAATACTAACAAAATTCCAAGAAACTTCCAATAAAATTCCAATAAACGACCATATAGTTTATATTTGTATTGGTTTTTGTACTGTGAGTATGAATAGGCAGATAAAAATAAACTAAGACCTATTTCCACATCCGACTAACCAAAACCCGTCTTTCGTCGCCAACAGCATCAACATAGATAGATGTGGTGGACATGTTGGCGTGTCCGAGTAGGGCTTGCACCACGTTTAGGGGTACGTTGTGGGTTACGGCGTGAATGCCGAAGGAATGGCGCAGTCCTTTGCAGGTTCCGTAAGGCATTTTGGTGTTAATGCCCGCTTTATTCATTGTATCTTTAATCAGCCGCCATGCTTGTGAGCGTGACCAGTCCCACAGCAATGTGCTTTCATCGCTGTTTAAGGCATGTACAGCCGCCAACTCGCTAATAAAGGTTCTAGGAACCGGTATGGGGCGGAAGTGCGGTGTAGTACTGCGTTTCTTCAGGGATTGGATAATAATCTCGCCTGCTGCCGTATCTACTCGGTCAGCAGTTAAATTCAGCGCCTCGCTAATTCGGCAGCCGGTATAATATAAAAGCTCGCAAAGCGTTCTTACTTTAGCGGGTTGGTGTTTGGCAGCTTTTAAGAAAGCCTTACGTTCGTCAAGGGTAAGGTAAAGCCGTTTACCCTGAGCACTGTATAGTGAATATGTGTTTATCATAATTCATTCTTGCTGCTCCCATCTGTGATGTACAGAAACCTGCATCAAAAACAGTTACTTAACCCCCAAATTCACCACACCCCTATGGGGCGACAATGCAACACTTTTGTACATAGTGTTGCATGAGGTTTGTCCTCATGTGTCTCAAATGCTTGCTCACAGGTGGTTTCATGGATTTCAAAACACTTATTAAATTTTTGCCGTTAATGGGCATTATTGTTGGTTTGCTTATTGGCGACCAAACCCGTCCAGCAGTCTTCTTTGCCAAGATACCCTTTTTCGAATTGTTCCAAGGCTTTTCAAGCGAACTCATCTCCGAACAGAGAATTGCCAAAGACCAACTTATGCATGTTGGCATTTATGGCGTGGTTGGTGGGGTGCTTGGCTTCGTTCTGCAAGTTGTTCTTCAAAAGAAAACCTCAAAGGAAAACTGATGAAAGCTATTAACTTTGTGCCAGCATTGTTGCTGGTTTTTCTTACTGCCTGTCAAACCACAGGCTTGGGAACCACAGTTTTTAACCCGCTTAAATTTCGCCCTGCTGTCGCAGAAGAAGAAAGTGTTCTCATAGAAACCGTTCTGCGCAGCAAAAGCGAGTTTATGGTTGATAAGCGTGGGGAAACAACCACTGTTAAAGGGCAGGCTCTTAAGGCTGGTTATAACGATTATTACGGCAAAGTGGTTGTTTATATTGGCTATGATTATGACGTTGCTACTTTGCAGGGGTCTATCTTTAGTGGGGTAAAACCAGCCCAAAGCCGTGAAGCTGCTGATAGATATTTTAGGCGTGGTGGTGTTGCCTGTGTGTTGAACAACAAGAACCATGAAAAGCTGGCGTTAAAGCTACCCTATGGTGAACGTATGTCTGTTAAAGGCAAGGTTTATGAGTTGAAAAACGGCTGGATTTACATGGATGAATGCCGCTTCACAGATGGCAAAGCCTCACCTGAGTTTAAAAATCCACCTAACTTGGATTTTATTGCAGGTCGCTGGTGCGCACTTTCCACAGGTTTTATGAATCGCAATGTGCAGTGGAAAGTTGATTACAGAAAAGTTGAAGATAACAAGTTTCAGGCAAATTATTTGTATGCCGCAACATACGGGGATGGCTGGCAAAATAAAGGTATCGAGACTTTTGAGCGTGATGGCAAAACTCTAACTCGCACAAATGATGCTGGCTTTGCGGGGCGGTTTACCATTAACGACAAAACCAGTATGTCTTATTATCCAAACGCTGAGGATAACGAGAACTACCATATGTTCTTAAAGTGTCAATAATATCAATTGCTTATATCAATGCAACACTATGTACAATACTGTTGCATTGGGGTCAAGGTTAGGCTTGCTAGATTGGCAAGGTTTTATGTGAAAAGAAGTTCTTTAAGTTGCTTAACTTGTGCAGCGTGTTTTTTCGGTTGTTGCCTTTTGAACTTTTCCAAGTTTTGTAGCTTCCACCTTATAGAAGGGTACTTCTCAAAAACAGCAAACTCACCCCACTCAGGTGTGCAGTCAGTAAAGCTGACTAACAGTTTTCTGTCTTCGTCAGTTAAAATATCTAAAATATTGTTGCAGATTTTTTCTCTGGTCTGTTCATAGTCTGCATAGGTGAATGGCTCTGATGTCATGCCAGCAAACTTTCTGGTAAAAGCATCTTCCTGATTTTGTCTAGACGGTGACAATACTTCATGGAATGGGCGATCATGCCCCATCAGCATAAACATGAAGCCCTTACGTGAAACTTCCAATTTATTGCCCATTGCAAAATACTTGAACATATCAAACAGATCACGAGGGTGCTGCCTATCAAGTGCGGCACATATTTTGCCTCCCCATAGCTCATCTTCAGGCACAACAGGCATGGCAGCAAACATGCCAAATTCTTCCTGTACGGCGTCTGTAACGGGAAGTATGGAAGGCTGGCTGAGAACGCCACGTTTAATAGTGTTTACTTCAATTTTCACATTTGCGGTACCATCATCGCAGATCAGTTTCACATCTGCATTTTCCTGAACCTTGCTTGATATTTTAATGCCTGGAACATTAGCTTCCAACTTTGCTTTGATGGCAAGCAGAGCATCATTGATACCCTGCAAGGATTGTTCACGGTTTTGCAAAGGAAGATATGTTAGGTCTATATCCACTGACAGACGCGGCATATCCAAAACAAACAAGTTAATTGCTGTGCCACCATGCAAGGCAAAACACTTTTGTTCAGCAACAGCAGGGATAATTTTAAGCAATAGCTGGACTTGGTTTTTATACTCTTGTGTTATCACAGTTCAGCTAATTCCTTTGGAATGGTTATTTTAAAATCAGATATAAAAACACCGCCTGTACTAAGGCTTCTATTGCCTGTACCAAGGTCTATATTGTCAGTGTTTATAAAGTCTGCCCATTGATGTCCTGCTTTTTTCGCCATAAATAAAAACAGGCGTTTTACTTTTATGGACGTACATTCCTCCAACAGTTTTTCCAACAGTTTTGGGCGCAGATTGGCAAGTCCCTCTAAGGTTTGGTAGACCTCTACCATATCCAGTTGCTTTGGAGTCAAATATATAGCTTCCAATATGGCTCTTTCTGGAGAAGAGACAGTAACGTCAAACCCATTTTGATTATGCTCTAAAAAGCTGTTTTTGTGCTCTGACAAAAGGGAAGAATGATACAATATGGGCTTTCCTTCATCCCATTTATAGTTAGTGAACCATCTTGGTAAATTTATGCCATTGGGCGAGAAAAGCTGGAGATTTTCTCTTGACCTTAAATAATGGGCGAAACCTTGCAGGCGTAATGCTGTCATACCGCCTATATGGATGGGCCTTTGAGCTTGCTTTTGTACTGCATAAACACCCCCAAGCCAGCTTATTTTTTCACCTTTACGTTTGAACGCCCCAGTGCCAACCTTTTCCAACCAACCACTTTTTACATACCTCTGTTGAAGGTCATGTGATATGTTTTGGTCAGCCAACCATGATGCTAGCCAAACCGTGTTATGCGGAGCTGACTGCAATAATTTGTTTATTTTTATCTCTTTATTCGTACTCATAGTACTAATATTGACATAAAAATAAACTTTTGCCAAAGAAATAACATCAACGGTGGTTACTGTTTAATCATCATACGGATCACGCTCCACAATATCACGCTCATATTTATTATCGCGCTCTTTTGCTTTTTTCAGGTCTTGTTCGGCGTACCATGCGGCGAACAGGCGCTTTTTCTCTTTCCATGAAACATCAGCGTTCATGATTGCTTCTTTAGGAATGTTCTTCACCAGATTATTACGGCATTCCTTCAGGTGCTTTCTGGTGGCAATATTATGGTCATGGGCTTGCACGCTTCGGCGCATTTTGGCGTGAGCTGCACTAACTTCCAGTTCGCGTGTTGTTACACGGCTTTTGGCTTCAGCCATTTTTTGCATGCGGTAAAACATCTTGCGTTCAAGCTTTTCTTTGTTCTTGGCTTTCATCTTTTTTGCCATTTGCTCTTTATGGCGTTTAGCTTTCCTGTGAGCTGCCTGTATCTTCTGTTTTCGCCACTTCAAGACTTTGATCAAACGCTCCATCTTTGGGGTTTTGTGGCGGCGTTTGTTCATGTCCTTCAGGGCATCATTTATTTTCTCAGTAGTGTTTAGCCCTTTGTCAGGCTCAGGCTTTTTGTAGGAAGCAAAAATAAGATCGTAGGCTGCCTGCTGGTGGTGTTTAAGCAGGTCTTCAGCTCGTTCCAAATAATTTTGCTGCTGCTTTACCTTCTTGGTAGCTGTCATCATAGCAGCCGCTGACTTTTTCTCATTCCAGCCGTTATCAAACCTTTCGATGCTATCTAGTAGGGCAGATAGCTCTATAACACGCCTGTCAGTGGTGCTAGGGCGGTCATTACCCGTTTGAAGCCGTTCCTGCCTTTCCCATCTATCAACTTTATCCTTCAACTCTGTTTCAATTCTGTCCGGTATTTCGTCCAGATTAGAGTGTGGGCTGTGTTCATGAACAAGAGCAAGTGGGTTGTGGTTTTGTTGCTGTGCGAACTTTTCACCAAACTTTTCTTCCAGCTTATCCATGCGAACCTGCTTGCCCATTTTGGAAAGTTGGGTGTAATTGCTGCCATCGGTGATAATATAACCTTGCCCCTTAGTTCGCAGCTCATAACCTGCATCACTTAAAGTGCTGGTCAGCTCCTGCCAGCTTTCAGCGTGGTAAAAGGCGTTGCCAATCTCGGCTTTGATGTCGGGTATCTTTTCTTTTGCCCAGGGTTTTAATTGCTCTGAAGTAGCCCGTTCGCTGCGGCTGGAGTTTGCGGTGCGTTCTTTATCAGGGGTATAGTCCATTTCATTGTGTTTGCCGGGAACCTGCAAGAAGTCCATTTCTTTGGCAACTTCATGGGTGGCTCGTTCAAGCCTCTCTTTGGACTTCCAAACATCCCATGCAATGCCGGTGTGTTCATGCACCCTGTTTACAACAACATGCATGTGGGGGTGGTTAGCATCAACGTGCCAAAAATACAGCGCCTGATGCTCTGACAGACCAATCTTTTCCAGCACCTTATCGGCAGCTTCAATACATTTTTCCTGATTTAAAAAGCGTTCTTCGGAACGATCCCAGTCTATGGAAAAATGATAAGAAGGCTTTGGCGTTTTACTGTTTGATGCCGTGGCTTCCATAATATTACCGGCAGCATCTAAGTCGCTGGTGAACATGTTTTTGGACACATGCCAGGCGCATTTATGAGGGTTAGGCTCAGCCTTATTGCCATAGAGGTTATAATGGATATTGGCTTGGAAGCTCTCACCAAAGGCTATGTGGTTCGCAATCATCGCCGGAGAGCCTCCGGGGGCATTATTAAAGGCGCTTGTTTGGTTGGTAGCGGTTGATGTGTACTCTGGAATAACTGTTTATACATGGCACACCCTAAGCTTCCTTAATCGCATCGGTTATCTGGTTGACCGTTCCTTGCAGCTCACTTAAGGCATCTTCAAAGAATATTCGCTCCGGGTCGTACCCGGCCATGTTGGCAGCATGGGCAAGCTGGTTGATGTTGTTACCAACTCGGTTCAGGTCAGCACCTAACTTGCTCAAGGTTTGAATAAGCTCTTTGCTCTGGCGACTTTTAGCGGGGCGTATCTGCTGAGCAAGGGCAAGCTGACGCAGGTAAACTGAGATGCGTAAACCGGTCATATCTGCGGCTTCCTGAACCTGTTTTAGTTCGTCATCGGTAAAATAAACATAAAGCCTGTTCGGGCGCGGCTGCGCCTGAATCTTACCCGGTCGTGCCATTACTCAGTCCCCCAACTGTCGTACATGCCTTTGAAGACTTTATCTTTATAGTAGATGACACGATTTACAAGGAATGGTCGTGTTCCTGATACAAAAAGCAGAGTTTTACTTTCAGGAAGGCATAGTATCTCGTCAGGCGTTAGAAGTTTGCGGGTACGCTGATTGCGGTTGTCGCTATAGCTTCGGTTTGCTGCAAACAGGTGTTTTTGCGAGCGGGTTTCGCTGTAAGTTGTGACCATCGTATCGCCAAGCGTGTGCGAGATATGGTTGGCTGTCTTAAAGTCAGCGGCAGCAATAGACCATACTTGTGTTACAGCACAATTGGACAGAATGGCATCCGCCTGCTTGCCATAGATAGCCTGCAACTGCCCAATGCTCTGTGTAAACACCCACAAGGAAACGCCGTACCCTGCAAGGTAAGCAAAACCATTCACTGGCATTTTGCCAAGGGCTGGGAACTCATCCAAGAGGAACAATACCGGCTTAACAGGTTTAGTATCGCTTCTGGTCATAGCAGCCTGTGCAAGACCTACCATCAGGCGGAGGTACGGGCGGTAAACTGCAATTTGATGGGGCGGTATGTTTAAATACACGCTCATCACGTCACGTTTCATATCTTCCAGTTTGAAGTCACTGCGGTTGGTAATGGCAACCAGACGCTCGCTATCAAACACTTTGGTATGGCTTTGAGCGGTTGAGATAACTGCACTGCGTTCTTTCTCTGCCTTTTGGCTAAAGGCAGTGGCAGCACGTTTGATCCACTCATGCGGCGAGTGCATCATCACATCGAGCACTTCATCCAGATCGGCTTCACCAAGGGTTAGCAGACGGCGTACTTCTGCTAAGTTACGTCTGTCTTTTGGTTTGTGGCGTACAACGTAGAGGATCAGACCAGTGATAAGGGCGCGTGCTTCCTTATCCCAAAAGCTGTCTATGGATACGTCACCCGGAACTACAATCAGACTTGCAATTAAGGATGCATCGTCAATTTCATCAGCGCCAAGGCGAATGAAATCCAGCGGGTTATAGCTGTGTGATTTATGCTCAAACGGCGCAAGGTTGATAATATGGCTAAACTGGGCACGGTGTCTGGCGGTTATGGCAAAGTTTTCGCCCTTGATGTCCACACAGAACACCGAACCTTTATGATCCAGCAGGTTCGGTATCACGCTGCTAACACCTTTGCCGCCGCGTGTTTTTGAAATGGTGATTAGGTGGCCCGGCTTATTAAAGCGCACCAGTTTGCTGCCAGCTTTGGCAACAATCAGACCGTGCTTGCTGTTTAAGCCGCTTTGGTTCAACTCACTTGCTTTGCCAAAACGAGCGGTCGCCAAGGTGCCTGCACGGAACTTTTCAACAAAACGTTTCACTTCATAGCAAAAGGCAGTGGCGAGGCTTCCCATAATGGCAGCACAGGCAAACCAGATGATGAGATGCAGGGTTGGGAACGCCAGGGCGCTCAGATTGGTGATGAGCAAAGTGGTGCCAGCCGCACTACTGAGCCAAAACAGGGTTATAAATAACTTCATGGGTTTTTTCTCCGTCGCGCTTCATTGCGCTCTGAAGGATTATGAAGTTGCGGAAAAACGCAGATTTTAGGATCAGCTTTTTGGGCCTAAAATTACGAAATAAGCCAAATCGCATTTTGATGGTGGTTTGAGATGAATTTAACTAAGCAAACCGCCACGTTGCACTAACATCACAGTTTTGAAATGCGTGCCTAAAGCATAGGCAGAAAACCGCATGAAAAAACCTTGCTACGGAAATGCTCCGTATAAGCAGAATTTATTCATCGCAGTGTTTTGTAAGCTTCTGAAATATTAGAGAAAAATAAATTTATGAATGGTCGGGGAGATAGGATTCGAACGGCTGTTGTATACTTTTTCGTTTCTTACCTTTTATAAAAAACATCAATATTTTCAAACTGATATAACTGACACCCTTACCGTATTCTTGTATACAGTACCGCTTAAATGTACTCGTTTTTGAGTGGCGTTCCGTATGGATTCCGCACAGGATAGAAACATAGGATAGTTTCCTATCACTCCCCGTACGGTGATTAATGAACTATCTCATAAAATGGTAAATTTAACAAATGGAGGATGCCATGAATGGCACATATAAGAAAATATTATACGTCAAAAGGAGATGTGCGTTATAGCGCTGAAATACGTATTAAGGGTTCAAAGCCGTACTCAAAAACATTTCACCGTATGACAGACGCTAAATTATGGGCCCAACAATCGACAGAAAAAACACAAAGGCAAACAGCGGGGATATCAACCACTCGACAATACACACTCACTGAGGCAATAGAACGCTACCGTATTGAATACCTGCCAACCATAAAGCGTGCTGCTGTAAAATATGTTCTTAATTGGTGGGAAAGGGAGCTTGGAGAAGTTTACCTCAGTACCATTACACCAGCCGATTTAATCAAGTTCCGAACAAAACTTTTAAACCAGCCCAAGCTTGGCAGGTGTAAAAAGACAGGTCATGCCACGGTGCCATTATATAATGCAGATGGCACCCCCATTTTGCGCAAGCCTAAAACTGTTCAGAACTATTTGGATGTTTTATCGGTTCTTTACAATAAGGCTATTCTGGAATGGGAATGGGTGGACCGTAACCCGGTACAAAGGGTTAAAAAGCTAAAAATCAATGATGAAAGAACTCGTTTTTTATCAGACCATAACCATTTGTGGCCTGGAGAAGAAAAGCCGCGCCACTGGGATAGCCTTCCCACGCAGTTGAAAGCAGAAGCTGTTAAAAAGTTTCCGCGAGCTTATGAACTGCCAAGGCTTATTGATGCGCTGAAATCTCAGCAGAGTTTGGAAAAGGTGCAAAACAACAAACCTCTTTGGGCGTATTACTTGTTTGTAGTTCAACTCGGTTTGGGGCTGCGTCTTTCTGAAGCTACACATATGGTCTGGGAAGAAAACGATGTCATCGAACACCCTGTTGTTATTGTGGATATGAAGCGCAGTGTGTTGCTCTTGAAGAGCACAAAGCAGGACACGTCGCCGCGCTTAAAGCCCCTCTGTGATGAGGTGATGACGGTGCTGAACATCTTATATGCAGAACGCCGATATGATTGCCCTCTGGTGTTCCATAGTGCTGTCCCGCATAAGCCACTGAGGTTTGATAGACGGCTCCAAAGAGCCGTGAGGGAAGCTGGGCTTCAGGATTTTCGCTGGCACGACTTACGCCATACTACAGCAAGCTATCTGAGCATGCTGGGGGCAGGGCAGAGGGAAGTAATGGAAGCTTTGCACCACAGGTCCATGAAGTCCTCTCAGCGGTACCAGCATTTAACGTGCGATCACCTTCGTGGGTTGATGAACCGTTTAACCAATACAGTCTTGGAGGAAAAGGAATCTCCCTCTCGTTTTGAGCATACGTCATAACTCCAATTTGAGCGCCCCTACATAATAATAGGTACAACCTATAATTGGTGGAGGCGTATGACGAAAAAAGTAGACTTTAGTAGCCTGATAAGTGTGGATGACCTTGTCAGTCAGGCGCCAGCCCTTAAGTTGGGTACGGTGCGCGAGTGGCTGTTTCACCGTAAGTCCAACATGCTGTCCAGCGCCGTTCTTAAAATTGATGATAATGTCTGGCTAGACATTGATCGTTTCAACATCTGGCTCTCTCTCGACAAAGACGAAGTTTCTGATTTTCGTAATCTGCGGACTAAAGAGCAACTGCTGAAATCCTGCCATATCAAAGCCAGCAAACTTGAAGACTGGCTGCGTAAACGCCATTGGAACGGCCTGGAAGAGGCTGTTATCAAAAAAGGTGAACGCAAAATCTACATAGACATTCACAAATTTAATCACTGGTTATGGGAGCAGAATTCAAATCCTGATTTTGGTGCTGCAATAGCCTAAGTCATGGCTATGCGGCGTGATGTAAGCATTGTTGCTTCCCCCGTGTTTTATTCAAGCCCTTTTAACGGCTACAGGACAGCAATCAACTGATCTTCCGCTCCTAGAGGCGCTTCGCTTCCGTGAAGACAGTTGCTGGCTGTTTCCCGGTAAACCGGCCTTAGTAGCCAAAAGTTCTTCTTGCAAACAAAACAAGGAGAAAGACAATGACTAACGTATATCACGCAACCCCATATGACCTGCATACCATAGGCTTTTACTTCAGCACATATGATGAGTATTTGGAAAAATCTGCTACCCATACCAACGAATTTGGTCAGCATATAGAAGAATATGAAATCCAGTTCATTGATGGTGATAACGCGGCACTTTTCAAAGCAATAGGCGTTAATCAGGCGAACCTAGAACAGTGGTTTGATGACTTTGAGGGTATGAACCCTGAGGATGCTGTTAAAGCAATCTACCTTATTGATTATAACGGCTGCGTATCTGACGACATCCTAAGTCAGTTGGAAGATGTTTGCTTGTTTGAAGGCTCAGCCCTTGAATATACAGAACAGTATATTGAAGACACCGGCATGCTGGATGAAATGCCAGAAAACCTACGCTATTACTTTGATACAGGAGCTTTCGCTCGTGACCTTGTGATCAGCGGCGATATTTCAGAAGTTGAAATTGGCGGCACCAACTATATTGTCTGGGGGTGCTAATCATGGAAAATTTCACACAGATTATTCATTGGCAAGGCTATGAAATTGAGCTTAGTTATAATGCAAGAAGTTATAATCTAAGTCACATATCAGGCCCAAACATGGTTCACATCGAACTTAGAACCGTCAAGCCTGAAAGAGCGCCACTACCTGTTACAGAAAGTGGCTACCGCTCACACTTTGAACATGCACAAGCGGTGGCTGAGTATGAGAACCCAGTTGAATATGTGATGGCATGGCTTGACCACGCCGCCAAAAATAGCAACTGGCAGCAAGTTGAAAATAATGCTCGGCAGTTCAGTTTGTTTTAGAAACAACTTACGACTGCTTATCTCTGCACTATTTGGCCAGCCAGTAACGAGTGCCTTTCAAGTTGCCAGTTTTTATAAACGCTTGTTTTGTTACCAGGTCTTGTAAGTCACGTGTGGCGGTGGCGCGGGAAGTGCCTGTGATCTTGATATATTTATCTGTACTCATGCCGCCCGTAAAACCATTTGGCCCTTCACGGAATATTCGTTTCAAAGCTTTTGTCTGACGAATGTTTAACTGTCCTGCTAAACGGTCAAACAGTTTGGTTTTGGCAAGAATGAAGTTCAGTAACGTATCCGCATTATTTTGTGCGTCGAGTATTGCGCCTGCAAAATACGTCAGCCAGTTTGTAATCTCACAGCTTTTATTATTTGCTTCCAGCGCATCATAGTAAACCTTCTTATGCGTTTGTATTGTTTGCGACAGGGCAATAAGCGAAGGTTGGCCTGTAGATTGCGCTAAAGCCTTTTGTGTTAAAGCACGGGCAATACGGCCATTGCCATCTTCATACGGGTGAATGCACACAAAATACAAATGGGCAATGCTAGCTCGTGCAAGGGCAGGCATAGGCTTTTTGCCATTTGGCGCTGTGTCATTAAACCAGGCAATAAAGGCATCCATTTCTCGAGGCATAGTATCTGACGGCGGTGCTTCAAAATGCACGGAAGGCATGTGAACATAGCCGGATACCACCTGCATAGGTTCCGCATGGGTGCGGTATCTGCCGATGTTTGTAATATCCCTACGATCAGCCATTAACATTGTGTGCCATGTGTGCAGCGTTTCATGTGTAAGCGGATCAGCAAAATGCTCATAGGCATCCATCATCATATCAGCAATACCTTGTTCCGCAGGCGGTACATGCGCTGATGTTGGCTGAAGGCCAAAATGCTTTTTAATGGATGACTGGATACTGTCGCGACTTAAATACTCGCCTTCAATCTCGGATGTTTTTACCGCTTCTTCGCTAATGATATCAATCAGCAGGCCTTGCTTTTCATCATCGGTGATGTGCTTATACGCACCACAAAACATGCCAGAGTTTTGTAAAAACTGTGTTTCAAGTGGCGTTAGTTCTTCAGTGCTGAAGCTAAATTCAGGCCATTCCTTTTGCTGCCAGTTCCATTTCATGAGTTATATCTTTCTTATTTATAACTCATATTATATGGTATTTTGAGGTATATTGCTAGTTTTTATAACTCATTGTTTTATCGAATAGCTATAAAGTAGCCGTAAAACAGCCGATTATCGTGGTGGTTTTAAAAACTGCTGGCTCTCAGCCAACCGGAGGCGCCTTTCAATTCATTGTCTATTATTGATTTTAACTTAGGATCATCAATGGAGTTTCTGATTGTACCGATTTCAGCAATGGCTTCATTAACGGCGATTGAAGCAGCAGAGACACAGTCTTTCAACCAATTCTGTATCCCTGTTTGTATGCGTACATCAGACTGACCACTAACATATACACTACTACTTGGATGTTCTTTGAGAGTTGAATTCCCGCCATTGTAAACAATAGACATCTTGAGATGTTGGAAGTTATTGTCGGCCATCACACCGAGTGCCCATAAGAAGCTGCTTAGCTTTAAAATGCCTATTTCCCGTTCACTCAGATCGGCTATTGTCCGAATAATCATATGCCTTGTGTCGAATTTCATCTTCTGGATTTGTTTTCTTCGATCAAAACCAGCAACTAAATTGTGACCTAGGGCTTGGGATATTGAATTTGAACTCGCGCCATATTGCTTTCTTTCCACAATCATATTGGCAAGATACTTCTCAGCTTGGACATCATTAATACAGCGGGCATAAGGCGTTAAATCGTATGACACAACATTAAAGTCATCATCTAAAAGCTTTAACAATTCATCATGGGCTATTTTGCGGTATTTAACATCTTCTTCCGCTTGCCGCTGCCTCTCAATTTCCTGTTCAATGCGTCTTTGTTCTGCTTCTTCAGCCGCAATTCTTTCAGCCTGCCGTTTAAGAACCGCCTGCCGTTTGGCTTTTCGTTTATAGGCGGCAATACCTTCTTTGCTTTTTTCATAGGTCCAGGCTGAGGCAATTTTACTGCCTTTCCATGCTACTTTTGAAGCCTTGAGGGTTATCTCGCTAGCTTTCGCTAATGTCTCTTTTTTATCCATACTATCCTCCCATCAAGCTTTTGGCGTTCCCATGCGCCCCATTAGGTATGGGTACTCATAGGCAAATTGTTTGAATAATTTGATCGGTGTTTTGCCACGCGCAAAAGTCAGGATGGTGTTGGCATATGCCTCACTCATTAGCTCTTGTGGCTCGGCGATGCGTTGTTTTTTGCCGCGTAGCAGGCTGTCATTAGAGCCTAGCCGGTCTGATAGTCGTTTAGCCGTATCAAACTCTGGGTTCATGTATGACTGGATGTAACACATCTCCATCAATCCATCGGCATCGGGGTAAGCCTTGCGAAGCTGGCCTAAGCTTTGTGCAAACATCCATGTACGCAGCCCGTAGCTGCGTCCTACTTCGATGGAATATTGAATAGGCTGCATATAGCCAAGTTGTGGCATTTCATCGATTAGAAGCAGTGCAGGTGGAATGTCTTTTTTGGTGCGTTCTTCTCGCGTGGGGGCATTTGCTATCAGGCCATCAATATGCTGCCCGATCAGCACTCTAAGCACAGAGGCGTAAGCGCTAACCTGACCAACAGGGATGCAAATGTAGAGTGTTGGGTATGGTGGCTTCCAAAAGTCCTCTGGAAGCCAGTCTGTAGAGCTTGTGATATTTTCAACACGTTCCGATTGCCAAATGTCCACATGGCGGCGGGCGCTATCTAAAATGCCCTCTCTTTGCTTTTCTGGCATGGTGGAAAGGATGTTGCCGGTTCGCTTTAAGGCCCGAATGGGTGAGTTTTGCATTTCCATTGCAATAAGCTTCAGGTCGCTCTCGGTTGGATAAAGCATATCCAGCACCGTTTGCATGTTCTGCTCTTTAGCAGGGTAGTTTAGTTTGACTTGCGCAATGATTGCGGCAAGCAGGTCTTGCGCACGGCCCTCCCAAAAATCAGGCTTGCCGGTTTGAACTGTAAGCATGGTTGCAATTAACCGCGCACCGTCCCAAATTTTAACCGGGTCTTTATGGTCTAAGAAATCTAAAGGGTTGTAGTTGTGACTGCCTTTTTCAAAAGGTGCAAACTTGTAAACTGGCCCAACGTTGTCTCTTCGCCACTCATGGGTAAGGTCGTAGTTTTCGCCTTTGATATCCAGCACGATTGCTGGGCCATCATACACAAGCAAATTGGGAATGATGAGAGCCTGTCCTTTACCGGCCCCCGGTGGTGCTATGGTGACGAGAGAGCCTTCTCCTGTAAACCAGATTGGCTCTAACAGAGTTTCGGTATTATCGGGCTCAGCGCAGCCAATATAGACACCAGCTTCTGTCTGCTCACTGTAATCCCTGTTACGAACAAGCATCTATTTCCCCCAAAAAATAGCTCGTTACATATTGTTACATGCATACTAACTACAGGCTGGGTAGAATTGCAATTATATATAGTTGTGCAAATACAATTGATGTTTGTGTAATGTCTAAGGTTACTTAGGCATGCAAGCAGGTGGTTAGGGTGTTTAAACTGACACCGACAAAGGCGGTTGTCAGCCACCCTAACCATACTTGACCATTCGCCCACAAGGGGCTCAAGGTGGATAGATATGACATGATACTTCAAAATCCTTCACTTGGCTGCTATCTTAACCATATTGAGTATTTTCTCGCGCACATTGTCGTTTGCGGCATTATTGAAGTATTTGATTAGTTTTTCAGTCTCAGCTTTTTTGAGAAGCTCCTCAAAAGGTAAAGCTGACTCGCCTTCTTGTTCCAGTCCTTCAAAAAAGTAAGAAGGGTCCACTCTGAAAAATACAGCCAGTGCGTACAGGCGATTTGCTCTAATGTGATTGGTACCATTTTCATATTTTTGTAGTTGCTGGAAACTGACACCGATGGCTTCAGCGACATGCTTTTGCCGTAAGCCTCTGCTTATACGCATCAGGCGTATTTTCTTGCCCAGATAGATGTCTATTTTTGCTGTTTCATCTATTGCACTCATGGTCATAAATTCCCTTATCGTTTTTTATTTATGTTGGGAATATCGGCATATCATATGCCGGACGCCGTCAAGACCCCACCGTAGCAAGGTGCACGGGTTTTAGGTTCGCACCCTGGACATAACCACACCGTCCGGCTCAACATTTGTTGGCCGTATACGGTGTTATGGGCTGACGGTTCCCACGGTTCGATTTTGCGAACCGTGTCAATATGTTACGGGTATAAACTGTATACTGCAAGGGCTGAGGGCCGCTATTTTTAGGAAATTGTAAGTTCGTAGGGAAGTGTAGAAAGAGCGCTTATAATTCTTTGAGAGACATATTATACGGATACCAAGTACCCTACCAATGGATAAGTGGTAGTAACTTGGGGCTAAGGTCAAGACTCATTATTATAAAATTATTTTTTGCCCCACAAGGCAATGATTTGTTTCACTTTTGCCTGATCTTCTTGGGAAAGGTCTTTAAAATCTCTATATAGAGCATCTTTTAGGGTTGAATCATCTAAAGTAGCAGTATCATCCAATAAATAGGTAGATGTCACACCAAGTACTTGAGAAATCTTCGAGACCTTTTCAGCTGATGGATTCATCTTTTTCTTCGGTTGTGGATTTTCGATAGACCATATGTAGCTTTTACTGGAGCCTGTTAGCTCAGCTAATTTGTCGAGCGAGTATCCTTTGGCTATTCTGAGCTCTTTTACTTTTTGCCCAAGATGTGAGGACACAACAAACCTCCAGAAGGTGTGGCTATCTTCCTTTAAGGCTGTAATGGACAAATACATGCTTGACAATAGAGACGCACACCGTATTCTGTATAAAGAACTTATATGTTTTTTATACAGAATATTTTAACTTAGTTGAGCGCTTAATACACTGAACGAGTGGTTAGACGGCACTATAGTGACAATAATGGTATAGGGATTGTGACACAGAAACGTTTTCTAAATCAGATGGAGCTAGCGACTTATTGGAAGATATCCCATCGTACTTTGGAGCGTTGGCGTTGGTTAGGTAAGGGCCCAATTTTTATGAAACTTGGGGGAAGGATTTTATACTCAATTCAGGAGGTAGAGGCCTTTGAACAAGCTCAGCGCCGACAAAGCACCTCAGGAAAAGAGTAAATAGCCTTAATTACTTGACGACCTTTTAAAATGGTCTGATTCGACAGCGTAATATTGGCTTATAGTCGAAACTGTATTACGCAGTTTTTCGCTCCAGCAATTTTGTTTGCGCAGAAATATGATAACCCACTGATATATATTGATAAAGCTTATTTCTTTGATAGCTGTTAGGCATTCAAGTCAAACAATTCTCCAGTGTGAGAATAGTGAAGAATTAAAGCTTATGAAAAACACTATAGCCCCTCATGGAGATGCGCCTGCACATCCCCTTAAAGCTGCACAATATGTGCGCATGTCAACAGAACACCAACAATATTCCACGCAAAATCAGTCCAAGAAAATACAAGAATATGCGGCACAGCGTCATATAGAAATCGTTAAAACCTATGCTGATGAAGGTAAAAGTGGCCTTTCAATTGGTGGCAGAGCTGCTTTGCAACGCCTTATAAGTGATGTTGAGGCTGGAGACGTTGGCTTCAATATTATTCTGGTTTACGACATTAGCCGCTGGGGGCGTTTTCAGGATGCGGACGAGTCAGCATACTATGAATATATCTGCCGCAGGTCAGGTATTCAGGTGACTTACTGCGCCGAGCAGTTTGAAAATGACGGTTCTCCGGTGTCGACAATTGTCAAAGGTGTTAAGCGGGCCATGGCTGGTGAATATAGCCGTGAGCTGTCCGCCAAGGTATTTGCCGGTCAATGCAGGTTAATTGAACTTGGATATAGACAGGGTGGTCCTGCTGGTTTTGGTTTACGCCGTGTGCTTGTAGATCAGAGCGGTAAAGAAAAAGGCGAATTGGCTCCGGGGGAACATAAAAGCTTACAGACTGACCGTGTGATCTTGGTACCTGGGCCAAGCGAGGAAGTCGAGGTTGTCAACAAAATGTTCCAGTGGCTCCTTACTAGGGGCGTCTCTATTACAGAAATAGCAAACCGTCTGAACGAACGGGGCATTAAGACAAATCAGGGAAAAAACTGGACGTATGCAACTGTTCGCCAAGTACTCACGAATGAAAAATATATAGGGAATAATGTTTTCAATCGTAGGTCCTTTAAGCTCAAGCAAAAGCATGTCAATAACCCGTCAGATATGTGGATACGTAAAGAGGGAGCCTTTGAAGCAATCGTGCCTCGGGATATTTTTCAAGAGGCGCAAGAAGTGCTTCAGTCTCGAAGCAGGCGTTATTCAGATGAAGAATTACTGGATAATTTAAGGACATTATACAGCAAGATAGGGACACTGTCCGCAGCGATAATCAACGCAGTACCAGATATGCCAGGTGCAGCAACCTACCATAGTCGTTTTGGCGGGTTAGTGCGCGCGTATAGTCTTGTGGGCTATAGGGCAGTACAATACTATCATATTACAGATATCCGCAGGTTAAACAAATCCCTGAGGCCGCAAATAATTGAGCAAGTACAGTCTGAAATAGAAAACAAGGGTGGCCTTGTTTTTTATGATCAGGAGGTGGATTTGCTGCATGTAAATCAAGAGCTTCTCATCAATTTAGTTCTGGCCCGCTGTCACGTTACAGATGCGGGCCTATATAGATGGTTTACCAGGGTAAATAGTGAGCAATTACGGGCCGATATAACGGTAGCAGTGCGATTGGACCCTGCTAACCAGGCTGAGTTGGATTATTTTCTGCTTCCACGGTGTAAACACGGGCGGGAAATATATATTCATAACCGAAATGTGGCAGTTTTTGATCGCTTTCGCTTTGACTCTCTTGCAGCTCTGTATGAGCTCGTCGAACGCGCTTCCGTGACAGAATAATGTTTAATCTCCCCTGAACATATAAGGAAATTTATATGATTAATGATATGCCTGATAGCGTTAGCTTGGTTCCTATTGATCAAATCGAGGTTTTAAATCCAAGGGACCGTAATCCTTCAATATTTGAAGAGATTGTAGAGAATATCAGAAAAATAGGCCTCAAAAAGCCTATCACTGTTTCTGAATGCACTGACGAGGGTCATGATTTTTCTTTTAAACTGGTGTGTGGCGAGGGGCGGCTTAATGCGTTTCGTATATTAGGTGAAACACATATCCCGGCCTTGATTATTAATGTGAGTGATGAAGACGCACTTATTATGAGTCTGGCTGAAAATATTGCCCGCCGAGGCCATAGGCCACTGGAGATATTAGCTGATATAAAAGGGTTGCGGAAAGCAGGGTATACTGCCGATGAGATAGTCGAAAAAACGGGACTATCCAGCAAGTATGTGACCGATATAGTGTTCTTGCTTGAGCAAGGAGAAGAACGACTGATTGAAGGTGTTCAGCGTGGATCGATTCCCTTGACGATTGCGCTGGAAATTGCACGTACAAAAGTAGGTGACCATAATTTGGGAGATATGCTTCAAGAAGCCTATGAAAGAGGACAACTCAAAGGGAAGCAGTTCATTGAGGCTAAAAGGCTTGTTGAAAAAAGAGCCCAGCATGGCCCGGGCTCTCCGCATAGTGACCGTATTGAGCCACCGACTACAAGTTACAGCTTGGTTCGTACTTATCAGAAAGAGGTGGATCGGCAACATAAAATGGTGTTGCAGGCTGAGCATGTTAGTCGACAACTTCTGCTGATGGTTGAAGGGTTGAGGAAGCTCTTTGCAGATGAAAATTTTATAACCCTTCTAAGAGCGGAAAATCTGGTGACTTTGCCCAAATATTTGTCTGCGCGGATAGGTAGTGGTCAACAGGGAGAAACATCATGCCAAAAGACAATAAAGTAGCCCCAATGTATCCAGGAATTTATCCGATTCATGAAGAAGGTGAGGGGAAGCTTGAATATCCAACGGCACCGCTGAATACTATGCTTGGTTTTGATTTGGATACCTATCAGATACCCCTAGGGAAATTGATGCAAAGTAAGCGTATGCCGGATGGTATTATGACAACACGTAAATATAGGCAGATAGTGTCCTCCATTCATGAAATTGGGCTGATAGAACCCTTGTCTGTGATCAGATCTGAAGTTGAAACATCAGATTTTATGATACTTGATGGCCATTTGCGTGTGTTGGCTTTGAAAGAGCTAAATTATCAAGAAGCGCCTTGCTTATTAGCAAAAGATGATGAGACTTATACATATAATCATCGGATCAATCGTTTATCGACTATCCAAGAACATTATATGATCCGTAGGGCGCTTGACCGGGGGGTTAGTAAAGAGCGACTTGCACGTGCGTTCAATGTCAATTTGAGTTCAATCCATAAACGTATAAGTTTGTTGGATGGTATTGCCCCTAAAGCCATAGACCTCCTGAAGGATCAACAGTTTACACCAGAAGTTTCGCGTATACTGCGTAATATGAAATCTGCGAGGCAAGTGGAGGCGGTAGAGCTTATGGTTTCCAGCAATTCTATCACAGTAGCGCATGCTGATGCCCTGCTGAAAGCGACACCACCTGAAAAAAGGACGGATGTTAAAAAAAGGCAGGCTGTTCCTAAAAAAGCACCTGTTGAACAGTTGATAAGGCTAGAAAAGGAAATGAGTCAGGTTCAGGACAGATATAAAGATGCTGAACAGAATTATGGTTCTACCCTTCTTAATTTGATTGGGGCGAAAGGCTACCTTGTAAAGCTCATGGATAATGCGGCTATTCGAGATTATATAGAGCGCAATGAACCTGAGATTTCTGAACACTTTAAAATGATTGTCAGTGCAGGTGATGTACAAGGTTGCGAATTGGGTGAAGATGAATGACAATTCAAATTAGGAAAGGGGTTATCAGTTCGGCCTCTGTACTGACCACGATTTAATAAATTGCTTTTTAAGTGTTGATGTATATATAATGTTCATTATTGAACAATTAGAGTTTCTCAGATTATTTTATGTTGAGTGGCAGTTACTCGGGCTATGAAGTAGCTAAAGGCGGTTGTTTAGTGACTAGTCAGCGGAGTAGAATGCAAGAGGAGGTGCATTTTCGTATCCTTCACTTGCTCAATGAAAACCCTGAAATGTCTCAGCGTGATTTAGCAGACGCTGTTGGGGTTAGCGTTGGCGGCGCGCATTACGTCCTGAATGCCTTAGTTAAGAAAGGTTTTGTAAAACTGGGAAACTTTAGCTCAACTCAAGATAAAAGGCGCTATTCCTATATTTTAACACCGAAAGGTCTTGCTGAGAAAGCGGCCATTACGCAACACTTTCTTGAACGAAAGCTAGAGGAGTATCACGCTCTCAAAGTGGAGATTGATGAGCTGCGCCATGAAATTTCACAAGAGGTAGGCTATGCAAGTCACTCGAATGCGGTTTCAAAGGGAAGTTCACATGGGTAGTGGTTGGTCAGTAGGTGGCTGTGACAAGGTATTGGCACCACCTCTTGGAAGTCGCATGTTATTGCTCTATCGGTTTGCCTCTTGTGCGCGTCCTGCCACTTTTGATGAAGGTATGCGGGCGGGCCGATGGTTGCATATGCCGGACAAAACAGAATGTGGAATACACCTTGGTTTGGATGGATGCTTTGTCTGGAATGGCAACAAGTAAGAGACGAAATGATATGGTGAACTGGCTAATTACGGGAGGGTGCGGCTTCATTGGACGGGCTCTGCTCTCAAGATTGTTGTCAGAAGGTGGGCACAATATCCGCGTACTGGACAATTTATGTGTGGGAACGCGAAATGACCTGCGCCAAGTAACAACTTATCGTGAGCTTTCTTTGATCGCTGATTCAAAATCATGGACTAATGATGTTCAACTTATTGAAGGTGATATTCTTGATAAGGATACTACAGTTCAAGCCGCTCAGGATGCTGATGTCGTTGTCCATTTGGCGGCCAATACGGGTGTTGGACCTTCAGTTGATGATCCGGTGAGTGATTGCCGCACGAATGTGATGGGAACGCTCAATATGCTTGAGGCATGCCGAAAAGTAGGCGTAGGGCGCTTTGTATTCGCATCTTCAGGTGCACCGTTGGGCGTTCAGGTACCGCCTCTGCATGAAGAGATGGCCCCGCATCCGGCATCTCCTTATGGTGCTTCTAAGCTGGCAGGTGAAGGGTATTGCTCAGCATATTTTCACTGCTTTGGTATTGAGACTGCGATTTTGCGGTTTGGAAATGTTTACGGTGAAGGCTCGGGGCATAAACAGTCTGTTATTGCGAAGTTTATCAAAAAAGCGCTGGCAGGTGAAACTTTGGAGATATACGGCGACGGCACCCAAACTCGGGATTTTATACACATCTCGGATCTCGTTGATGCTGTCGTTCTGGCCGGCCTCATACCGGAGGTGGGGGGCGAGACGTTCCAGATTGCGACCGCGCAGGAAACTATGCTTTCAGAAATGGTGGAAAAACTGTTTGCGGCGATGCAGCAGGAAAATATAATAGTGCCCTCGACGTATTTTGGACCCAAGCGGGACGGCGATGTTACACGCAATTTTTCGGATACTGAAAAAGCATATAAGCGCTTGGGGTGGAAGGCACAGGTTTCGCTTGAGGAAGGCTTGCGCCGGACGATCCGCTATTTTCTTGCACTTGAGGCGAATTAATTAGTGAGATTTTAATCAGGGAAACAAAGATATGAAAGTATTGATACTTGGGGGGGACGGTTATCTGGGCTGGCCAACCTCTATGGATTTTGCCGCGGCAGGCTATAATGTGACCGTTGTAGATAACTATTTACGTCGAAATATTGCGGAGGCGACCGAGAGCGACGCACTTCTCGTCGCCCCGAACTTAAGGGAAAGAGCCTCGATTTTCGAAGGCGTAACCGGAAAAAAAATTAATGTATGCATTGGTGACCTGGCCGATCCAGACTTTATGTTCGAGGTGGTTCGGGATACGGCCCCTGATACTATTGTACATTATGCAGAACAACCCTCTGCACCCTATTCGATGCGGGGATTTCGTGAGGCTAGGCAGACTTTTCAAAACAACTTGGATGTTACCTTCAACTGCATTTGGGCAGTGAAGGAACTGGCGCCCGATGCTCACATTGTAAAGCTGGGAACAATGGGCGAGTATGGCACCCCCAATATCGATATTGAGGAGGGCTGGATCGATATTGAGCATAAAGGACGAAAAGACAAGTTCCTCTTCCCGAGGGCAGCGGGTTCACTGTATCATACCACCAAAGTGTTGGATACAGACCTCTTGTGGTTCTATGTACGCACTTATGGTCTTAGGGTTACAGACTTGATGCAGGGGCCAGTGTATGGCATCTCAACCAGCGCGGCCGACCTAGATCCAAGGCTTTGCCCTAATTTTCATTATGATGATATTTTTGGAACTGTGGTAAACCGATTTTTGGTTCAGGCTGTGGCTGGTGTTCCTTTGACTGTTTATGGCGGCGGCGGCCAGACGCGCGGCTATCTCAACCTGCGCGATACGTTGCAGTGCGTTCGTTTGGCAGCAGAGAAGCCCGCTGAAGAAGGTGAGCTTCGTATATTCAACCAGTTGACCGAGACATTCACGGTGACGGAGCTTGCAGAGCGTGTGAGGGCCGCAGGTAATCAGATGGGGTTGAATGTTGAAATAAAGTCGATTCCCAACCCGCGCAAGGAAAAGGAAGAACATTATTATAACCCTGCTCATTCCGGCCTTATGGAACTGGGCCTGCAGCCTCATTACATGACTGAGGCTGTCTTAGGCTCAATGCTGGAACGCATTATTGAGAACCGTGATCGTATCGTCGAGAGCCGTATTATGCCGCGCGTGCGTTGGAGTTAGGTTTGATGGAAAAGTTTAAGGATAAAACAGTACTCGTGACCGGCTCTTGTGGTACAGTAGGTGCGGAACTGGTGCGTCAGCTGGTTGACAGTTCTGCAGCACATGTTGTGTGCCTAGATAATAATGAAACCGAGCTATTTTTTCAGATAGAGCAGTACCGTGGGAGAGACAAGGTGTCTGGCCACTTGGCAGATGTTCGAGACCGGGAAGCGCTGAAGCTGCGTATGCGGGGCGTGGATATTGTGCTTCATGCTGCTGCGCTTAAGCATGTTGTCCTCTGTGAGGACAGCCCGGCGCAAGCAATTGCCACAAACATTCTGGGTACGCAGAATGTTATTGATGCCGCTCAGGCCAATGGTGTAGAGCGGGTGATTTTCACCTCCTCCGACAAGGCGGTGAACCCGACCAATGTGATGGGCACATCGAAATTGATGGGCGAACGGCTGATGACAGCGGCGGCGGAGACTACGGCAAAGGGGCTCGAAATCCAGGCGCGCAACAGCGGTACTATCTTTGCGTCAACGAGATTTGGGAATGTGCTTGGCTCGCGCGGGTCGGTGGTGCCTCTATTTCGCCGTCAGATCGAGGGTGGCGGCCCGATCACCCTGACTGACAGGCAGATGACCCGCTTTATCATGACGCTTGAAGAAGCTGCAGCGTTGGTGCTTGAATCTGTTTGGTTGGCCAAGGGTGGTGAGGTGATGGTGACCAAAATGCCGGTTGCTCGCATTGAGGATATCGCCCATGTGATGCGAGACCACCTTGCGAGTGACCAGAATATTGAAATTATCGAGATCGGCGCAAAGCCCGGAGAAAAAATGTATGAGGAGCTAATGAATGACGAAGAAGTTAGGCGTACCTATGAGTATGACGATTTCTTCATGACCCTGTCTGCCTTTTCTGACACCTCCACACCAAAGTACAGCGGTGTGACCTGTCAACCGCAACCAGACCGGCCCTACAATTCAGCCCATGAGGCATCAATGAATAAAGATGAGTTGGCGAGATATTTGGTGGAACGTGGAGTTTTGAATTAACTAAACTATAATTCGCTCTTATTTGAACAGCTGATTGTGTATCAAGTTTGGGCTAATTATTGATATGGGTTCTGTTGTTTTAGTCGAATATTGAAGCTAGAAAGAAAGAAGAATGGAATTTAATCCTGCGGATAATATGGTTGGTAGCTTTACCAAGAATGATGGAACAATTGACTTTTATTTACGAGTTAACTCGTTGCTTGATAGCAGCTATACGGTTTTGGACTTAGGAGCAGGCAGGGCAGCATGGTATGAGGACGATATATGTGAAACTCGTCGATCTGTTCGCTTAATAAAGGGGAAAGTGCATAAAGTAATAGCTGCCGATATTGATGAGGTTGTTCTCAATAACCGTGCAAGTGATGAACAAATACTTATAAAAGGTGGTGAACTTGCTATTCCCCCTAATTCGATAGATATAATAATAACGGATTACGTTCTAGAGCATATTGACGACAGAAACTCTTTTTCAAAACAAATAGATCTATGTTTGAAAAGTGGTGGTTGGTTCTGTGCAAGAACACCTCATAAATACTCATATGTTGCGATCTGTGCATCCCTAATCAAAAATAAATTCCATACTGCTTTTCTCAGTAGAGTTCAGCCCAATAGGAAGGAGATTGATGTCTTCCCAACCAAATACAAGATGAACACCTTGACCGATATACATAATACTTTCGCCGATTGGGAGAGTAGATCGTTTATTTTCAGAAGCGATCCTGCGTATTATTTTGGTAGCAAGATTATTTATATAGCCCTATCTGCCATTCACAGGTTCTTGCCAGCGTTTGTGAGTGGAAATTTGTTTGTTTTTATAAAAAAGCCATAGCTTAAACGCTTGTTATTTCTAATCTTTACCTGACTGCTAAGCTTTGTAGGCAAGAAAAGCGATCTATTTATATGATACTTGTTATGTACACATTGTTATATTTTTTTTTATTGCTGCTACCGAGCTGTCTTAAAATTTTCCTTTTGCGGTTACTGGGGCATAAAATAGGCAGGCGCTGTCGAATAGGGTTTTCATTAGTGTGTGTAGATAATCTTGTAATGGAAGATGATGTTTATATAGGGCATTTTAATCTTATTTGGCGTTTAAAGAAAATAGAATTAAAATCAGGTTCTCGGATAAGTGCACTAAACTGGATCACTGGCGCTCAACATGGGACATTTCGCCTTGGCAGCAATAGTTCAATTAGTGTGCTCCATTTTTTTGAAGCCTCAGGAAACATCGCAATTGGTGCTAACTCAATTATAGCGGGTCGGTCCTCACAGTTTTTCACACATGGAATTACACCAGAAAACCTAAATGATATAAGCTCTATTATTATAGAGGATTGGTGCTACATAGGTTCAGCATCAAGGTTTGTACCCGGCGCTTATATATCAAATCATACGTTTGTGGGGATGGGGGCTGTGGTTACGAAAAGATTCTCAGAAAGGTATGTTCTTATTGGGGGTGTTCCTGCAACGATTATTAAAAAATTGCCAAGGAACGCTGCTTATTTTGAGCGGTTGTATCTTCCGCAGTCGCATCAGCCCCCTGAATACAACGGTAAACCATGAATACAGACTTAGTAAAACGTTTACTTAACTATGATGCTGGGCAAGTTGTACGTTTGATCATAACCTTTGCTACGCGTGTCATTGCTGCCCTTGGGAGCTCAGTACTTACATTTTTAATTGCCCATACTAGCAGTCCTTCAGTATTAGGTCAATTTGCACTTTTTATCAGTCTGCTGGGGGCGTTTTCAATAGTGTCAAGGCGAGGCCTTGACTTTGTGCTTATTCGAGTAATTGCGCAGAACATTACTAGTGGAAGCCATATCTGCACCCTTAGTTACCTTCAATTTGCACTTAGAAAGTGTCTCTGGCCAACTTTAATATTGTCAATTATTGGTTCTTTGCTATTAACCACGACTTTATTTGGGGAGGCCTTGCCTGGTAGTGGTGTCGCCTTTGCCGTAGCATTGCCAATGTTTACTTGGCTTGCATTAGTTTCCGGCTACTTTAAAGGCTTGGGGTTACCTTGGGTGTCACCGTTCTTTGAAATTGGAGGTGTCTCGGCCGCGGCAGGTATTATTATTGCCAGCTTGCTAATTTTAGATTGGATGAATTCTAGTGTTAACATATTGGTATGTTTTATTGCTGCACTAGGGTTTGTTTCGATAGTGGCCAAATTATTACTCACTAACAGAACTGTTCCTGAAGCCAATAAGCGAGTAGCAAATAAAGCTTCGTGGAGCGGTGACTTGGATCTTATGCTTGTGGCGTTGTCAACTTTCTTGTTACAGAGCGGGGCTTTTGTAATAGCGGCTCCTTTCATTGACAATACACAGTTAGGTCTTCTTCGTGCAGCAGAGCGACTTGCAGTAATTGTAAGTTTTCCCGGAGTGGTAATAAATTCTTTTATTGGGGCTCAAATTGTTCATCAGATTACTAAAGCTGATTTTCTAGCTTTAAGAAAGACAATGAGGCTATCTATGCTTTTGGGTGGCCTTATAGCTTTTCCTCCTCTTATGGTTTTTACTTTTTTCCCTGAGATTAGTTTAACCTTTTTAGGTGATGGCTACATTGAGTCAGCGCCCTATCTTAGACTTATGGCAATAGCAAATTTCGTCGTGGTAATTTTCTTTCCATACTGCATGTTGATAAGTTTAGGGGGCTTAGAGAGATCGGCAATGAAAATCAATTTAGCTTTTCTTGGGCTTGGCTTAATTCTTTTTCCACTTTTTGCAATGTTATTTGGAGCTATCGGGTTCACAATCGTTTATGCGATAATTTCTGTAACACGCATATTCACAATTTTTGCACGTGCAAGTCATCTAGGTGAGTAATTAGATGAACAGTTTGATATACGAAGTTGCTGTTTGGGGCCAAAAAGTGGTAGGCTATCAAGCTTTAACTGTGTTGCCTATATTGTTTTTTACTTGGATTATAATTCGTCAGTTATTATATTTCAGGCTGGACCTTGTGGGTGTAGCACTCGGTTTAGCTGCATTTCCTATGTTAACGCCATGGCTATCAAGCTTATTGGGCTTCGATTACTTTACGATGTTAAATTATGACCTTCAAGCTAGACCTGTACTAAAGGTCGCTGCAGTTATTTTAATAAGTATTTTTTGTTCTGCTTTTTATATAGGCTCTCACTTTGCAAGCGCACTTGTTAAAATAGGTAATCAGCAAAAGATCAAGTTTACCTTAACTAGCACTACGGTACTTTTCATTATAATTTTCTCTCTTTTATTCAAATTTCTAGAGGCTCACACCATACTTTTTAATGATTACGGCACAATTAAGAGTGAAGATCAGCTTTTCAGCTCAACAGTGCATCAAATTTTTAACATCTTTGCCGCTGTATTTTTGAATTATGTACGCGGGGATAAGCGCAGACGGGCAATTTTGATAATGTATCTTCTGATCATTGCATTATCATTTCTCATGTCAAGGCGAACGCTCACAATAAGTGTCATTATCATACTAGTGTACTCAATGGGCAATACACATTTTACTATACGCCAAATGCTTGGATTGGCGATAGCTGCTTTCCTTCTTTGGTTTGTCGGCATTTCTCGTACAGTTGGAGTTTTTAACTATTTATCTAATGGGGGCATCGATAACATAAATACTTTCTTCTCTTTACCGGGAGGGGCTTCTAATGTTTTCGTTGGATCCATGGGAGTAATTGACTTGATTAATAGTGGTGATTTAAATAACTTGGATAAGGTTCCGATTGTATGGTGGTTAGATGGTCGCTATGAGAGTGAAATCTATCAAGACTACGGCTATCAGTATAATGGTGGGATGCATCTAGCAAATACATTATACTGGAACTTTGGTACTGTAGGGGTCATCTTGGGAGGGGTGATTTTGGGCTATATTTGTAAACGTTGTGATGCATACCTTCGGACTATTTCGGTGTCAGGTGGTACACTTGCTTCAATGCTTGCAGCTGGTTTTGTGTTAACTCTTTCCACGACTCTCTGGTATTCACCAATAGCTTTGATCAAATTGACCGTGACCATAATTATTCTTCACAGCATTATACGCGTTGCCTTCTTCCGCCAATATGCTGCTAAATAGGAGTTGTCCAGCATGCGCGTCGCGAATATCATTGAAGAAGGTAAGGTAGGTGGCCCGCAAATTCGAATGGTGCGTGTGGCTGCGGCAATTCGAGATATTGATACGCTCATCGTCATGCCAAAAGCAAACTCGGATGCCTTCAGCACACTTTGTGAGCAGCATAATATTTCCTATCGCCAACTTCCTCTTTCTAGGCTCACGAAAGAATTGTTTCCAGCTATTGGCTATCTGTTGCTATCTCCATTTGAGATTATACACCTAGCTTGGTTCTTGCAACGCAAGAAGGTTGATCTTGTGCATGCATCTGGCGGAAGTTGGCAGTATAAAGGGGTCATTGCCGCACGGCTTACTGGCACACCTGTTGTATGGCACCTGAATGACACCTTTGCCCCTGGCTTTGTCCGGTGGCTGTTTAGGTTTGCCTCAAGCCTGGCGAGCGGCTTTATTTTCGCCTCGCACCGATCGTATGACTATTACCGGGACTTATACCCTCAGGGTAAGCCTGGGCACATAATATCATCCCTTGTCGATCCGGAATACTTCTCTCCGTCCGCACAAATTGACACTACCGAAGATCAGGAATTTCTGGAAAGTCTGGGTAACGAGCTGGTCATCGGAACAATTGCAAACGTAAGCCCTGTAAAGGGGTTGGAAACCTTGATCCGCGCGGCCGCATTACTGCACAAGGCCTCAGCGACTAAAACAGTACGTTTCCTGGTCATCGGCCAAATAAGTAAGGGCCAGCAGGTCTACTTAGAACGTCTCAAGCGGTTAGCGGGCGAACTTGACGCCGGATCTATTCAGTTTTGTGGTGCCCGCGATGATGTTCGGGCTATCTTGCGGCGCTGCGACATATATGTTTGCAGCTCCAACGCAGAGTCATCCCCGGTGGCCGTATGGGAGGCGATGGCGATGGCTAAGCCCGTTGTGTCAACCAATGTAGGTGATGTTGCCCGCCATGTGCTGGACGGCAAGGCCGGTTTCATAATGCCGGTCGGAGATCATGAAACAATGGCGGAGAAAATTACACAGCTTGCAAGCGATGCCTACCTGCGCGAGAAGTGTGGTAAGCAAGCTCGTGAAATTGCAATAAGATCGTTTTCACCAGATAATATTGCCAAGGCGACCATGATAGCATATCAACAAGTTCTTGAAAGATACTAAGGGGTTATTATCGTACTACATAATGATAATCGTTCCGAATATGTCCTGTATGTATTTTTAATTTTAAAGGATATGAAATGTCAGCAATTCTAGGCCTTAATGCCTTCCACCCAGATTCTTCAGCGTGCCTTGTCATAGATGGTAAACTGCATGGGGCGGTGGCCGAAGAGCGGCTTGGTGCGCGTAACAAGCATACGATGGCGTTCCCTGAAAATGCAATCCGTTGGCTTTTGCAAGATGCAGGGATCAAATTGGCCGACATTACTCATATAGCCCTCGCACACGCGTCTGGGGCGAATATTAAGTCAAAAGTCGCTTATGCCTTGTCGAATCCCAAGGTAGGTGTTGAGGCCGCGGCACGTTTTTTAAACAGACAAAAAGAAACGGCAATTACGCTCAAAAGTTTGCCTTATATTTGCGATGAAGACCCGGCTAAGATGAAATACAAAATCTATAATGTAGAACATCACCTCGCTCATATTGCTAGTGCATATTACCTCTCAGGCTTTGATGGTTCAGCAGGCTTCTCTTATGACGGGTCCGGTGATTTTGCATCAGCAATGGCAGCTAGGTGCGAAGGCCCTGAAATTAAGATATTAGATCGTGTTCGTGTGCCGGACTCATTGGGGCACTTTTACTCGGCGATGTGCCAATTGATTGGGTTTGATTTGTTCGGCGAAGAATATAAGGTTATGGGCTTGGCCCCATATGGAGAAGACACTTTTGCTGAAGAAATGCATAAAATTGTGTCTATTGAAAATTTGGACTGGTTCAGGCTGGATCGTAGCTATTTCACGATTCATCGTGCTTTGAGTGAGGCGCAATTGGGAGATGATGGGCAGATGAAGCTTGGCCGCTTGTTCTCTGAAAAAGTGGTTAGGCTTTTAGGCGATCAAAGAGATAGGCAATTGGAAATTAGTCAACGTGAGAAGAATATTGCAAAATCAACCCAAGTGCATTTTGAACGCGCTGCATCTAACTGCCTAAAAACATTGGAGAAACATGTACCACTTAAAAACTTGTCAATGGCTGGAGGGTGTGCTCTTAATGGTGTTATGAATGCTCGCATGTATCGCGACTTTGATATTGATAAAATGTACTTGCAGTGTGCTGCTTCTGATGATGGTACCGCTATTGGTGCCGCTTATGCATGCTGGCATATGGGGCTTGGTCGTGCGGAGCGTTTCCACATGAAACATGGATTCTGGGGCCCTGAGTATTCGCAAGCACGGATATCCAAGGCAGCTGAAGCTTCAGGGTATCAGGTATATGAGTGTCAAAATGATGATGAGGCAATTAGTATTTCAGCGGATTATATTGCTAAAGGGGCAGTTTTGGGCTGGTACCAAGGTAGAAGTGAGTGGGGCCCTCGGGCGTTGGGAAATCGATCAATATTAGCGAACCCTGCTATTAAGGGTATGAAGGACACTATTAACAAGAAAATTAAGAAGCGTGAATCTTTTCGGCCTTTTGCCCCCTCTGTTCTTAGGGAAGAGGTTGGTCGTTTCTTTGAACAGGATATAGAAAGTCCATTTATGATGCACGTGGTAAAATTTAAGCCAGAGTGGCGTGAGCTGTTTCCTGCTGTAACTCATGTAGATGGCACAGGGCGGCTGCAAAGTGTCGATGAAGAAAACAATCCAAAATACTATAAGCTTATTAGGGCGTTGAAAGATAGGACTGGGTATGGAATCGTTTTAAATACAAGCTTTAATGAAAACGAACCAGTCGTAGATACCCCAGAACAAGCAATAGCATGCTTTGACCGCACAGATATGGATGTTCTAGTATTGGGGACGTCCATTCTATGGAAACCTACATATACTCGAGAAATACGTTAAGTTCGTTTGTTTGCCTATTAGCTTTGGTACTAATTATGTCTATTCAAATCTCCATCATAACGGCAGCTTTTAATCGAGTAAATACTATTGGTGAGGCGTTAGAGACGGTTCAGTCACAGACATATAATCATAGCATTGATCATGTTATCCAAGATGGTGGCTCAACGGATGGTACAATTGATATTATAAACGGCAAAGCAAACTCAAAAACGAATATTCAGAGTTGTTCTGATAAAGGCATTTATGATGCTATTAATAGAGGAATTAAACGTGCATCAGGGGATGTTATAGGACTTATGCATTCTGATGATATTTTTGCAGCTGATGATATTATTGAAGATGTTGCAAAAATATTAGGAAACCCAGACGTTGATGGTGTGTATGGCGACCTCCAGTATGTTGCTGCTGATAATACCAACCGAGTAATCCGGCACTGGACATCAGGACCTTACAATCCCCAAAGGCTCAGAAAGGGTTGGATGCCGCCCCATCCTACTGTTTATTTAAGACGTGAAGTGTTTGAAAAATTTGGTCTCTATGATACGTCTTATCGTATAGCGGCAGATTACGATGCGATGCTACGGTACATGGGGCATGGTGGAATACGCATGGCATATTTGCCCCGCGTTATGGTTAAAATGAGAGTTGGGGGGGTAAGTAATCGGTCCCTGAAGCACATTATCCAGAAAAGCCAGGAGGATTACCACGCTTTACGCTCTAATGGTATGGGGGGCACCGGGGCGTTGATAAGAAAGAACTTGTCCAAGCTTGGGCAATTTATAAACAAAGGTTAATGTGTTGTTATGAAAAAAGCTTTGATCACAGGGGTTACTGGTCAGGACGGGTCGTATCTGGCAGAGTTACTCCTTGCTAAAGGGTATGAAGTTCATGGTATCAAGCGTCGTGCTTCCCTGTTCAATACGCAGAGGATTGACCATATTTATCAAGACCCTCACACATCAAGCCAACAACTTAAACTGCACTATGGGGACTTAACAGACACTTCTAACCTCACCCGCATCATCAGTAAGGTAGAGCCTGACGAAGTGTATAATCTTGGGGCGCAGTCGCATGTGGCCGTGAGTTTTGAAGCCCCCGAGTACACCGCTGATACGGACGGTGTTGGTACTCTTCGTATGTTAGAGGCTATTCGCTTTCTGGGTTTGGAAAAGAAGACAAGATTTTATCAAGCATCAACTTCAGAGCTATATGGCCTTGTGCAGGAGACTCCGCAAACGGAGAAAACTCCCTTTCATCCTCGCTCGCCTTATGCAGTGGCAAAGCTGTATTCTTATTGGATTACAGTAAATTACCGAGAGGCATACGGAATGTATGCCTGTAACGGCATCCTCTTTAACCACGAAAGCCCCCGTCGTGGTGAAACATTTGTAACACGTAAAATTACACGTGGTCTTGCTAATATTGCTCAGGGGTTAGAAAGGTGCATCTTCATGGGTAATATCAATGCCTTGCGTGATTGGGGACATGCTAAAGATTATGTGCGTATGCAATGGATGATGCTCCAGCAAGAGGAAGCCGAGGATTTTGTAATTGCTACTGGTGTGCAGTATTCGGTTCGACAATTTATCATATGGACAGCTGCAGAGCTTGGAATAACATTAGTGTTTTCTGGTGAAGGTGTTGATGAGGTTGCAACTGTAACAGCAGTAGAAGGTGATAATGCACCAAAAGTTAAGTGTGGTGATGTGATTATGCGGATTGATCCTCTATATTTTCGCCCAGCAGAGGTTGAAACTCTGCTGGGAGACTCCACGAAAGCAAAGGCTAAGCTTGGCTGGGAAGCAGAAATTACTGCGCGCCAGATGTGCGCCGAGATGGTGGCTGACGACCTCAAAGCTGCCAAACGTTATGCCCTTCTGAAAGAGCATGGGCTTGAACTGCCTGTGCCTTTGGAGAATGGGTGATGAGGGTTTATGTCGCAGGCCATCATGGAATGGTCGGCGGGGCGATTCTACGACTGCTTGAAGCTCGTAAAAAAGCAGGAGAAGCTCTGGAGTTGATTACGCGGCCTTCTACGGAACTTGACCTTAGAGATCAGGTGAAGGTTCATGCTTTCATGGCTCAAGAGAAGCCTGATGTAGTGATTCTGGCGGCTGCTAAAGTTGGAGGTATTCATGCTAACAATACGTATCCAGCTGATTTTATTTATGATAATCTGATTATAGAGTGCAATGTCATCCACGCGGCATATAAAGCGGGAGTGAAAAAGTTACTTCAGTTGGGCTCTTCTTGTATTTATCCTAAGCAGGCAAGCCAGCCTATGAGTGAAGATGTGCTTCTGACCGGTATCTTGGAACCAACGAATGAACCATATGCAATAGCTAAAATTGCAGGCATTAAACTTGGTGAGAGCTATAATAGGCAACATGGAACAGACTTCCGTTCGGTTATGCCGACCAACCTTTATGGTCCGGGCGACAATTTTCACTCTGAGAACTCACATGTTCTTCCGGCGTTGATCCGGCGTTTTCATGAAGCAGTACAGGAAGGGCGAGATGAGGTAATTATCTGGGGCTCAGGGAAACCAAAGCGAGAGTTTTTACATGTGGACGACATGGCAGCCGCATCACTATTTGTGCTCGACTTGGACTATGAGGCCTATTCAAGAGAAACCAAACCAATGTGTAGCCATATAAATGTGGGTAGTGGAACAGATGTGACTATTCGGGAACTCGCTGAAACTGTGGCTCGTGTTACCAACTTTAAAGGTAATTTGAAGTTTGATACATCTAAGCCAGATGGTACGATGCGAAAGCTGATGGATGTCAGTCGATTAGCGCGGTTGGGCTGGGCGGCATCTATTGAGTTGGAGGAGGGCATTAAAAGTGTCTACAATTGGTTTCTTTCTCAAAAGCTTTCTAGTTTAAGAGATTATTAACATACTGATAATGGCCTGATTTTTGTGTATATAGATGTAAATTGCATAAAGTTTAGAGATATTCTATGAGCCTGATTATAGCTTACTCGGTATTATGACGGTACTAGCCATTGCGCTAAATGCTCGTTATTTCGGTGAACTTCTTGGCGTTATGGACGACCCTGATAAAGAGGGTCATAAAATCCATAAGTTACCAGCGCCGCTCGTTGGGGCGCTCATGCTTGGTGTCCTTTCTGTATTCATGCTCCTGAATCACTATTTATTTGATGCCAGTTCACGCATGGTTGGGGTGAGTGTCTGTACCATCATGGCAGCCATGCTTGGTCTTGTAGATGATAAATTGCAGCTTAGCTGGCAGGTTTGCCTTGTTGCGATAGCGGCTTGTTGCGCGGTGGGTGCCCGATTGCGTCTTGATGGTCTGGTAATACCCCCATTTATAGAGGGTTTCAAAAGTAGTGCCGTTTATAGTGGGCGTTTAGAGCGTTCCCGAGCCAGTATAAATGCGCAGGCTGCCAGTATGCTGGTGAAGAAGTAGGAAATAGCTGGCATTTGGAGAGGAAAATCCACAAGGGAGTGAAGGCCCATCTGAATCGATACTGTACCCCCAAGGAATAGGAAAATTTTATGCTCTACACTTTTAAAGGCACTGTAAAACATCCATATCGTAATGAATAGGAAAGACAGGATAAAAAGTCCTCCTGCAAAAAGTCCTGCGGTCATGATAATTTCAAGAACATCATTATGGCCCTTATTGAAATACCGAGGCATCTCTTCGGGCCGGTATTGAGAGAAATACTCAACAAAAGTGCCGATGCCAATGCCTTTTATGGGGTTTTCTGCAATGGTGTCCATCATAATAGGATACGCTAGGAACCGCATATCATTATAATTCAATGTGTTCATTCTGTTACTGAAAAGTTCGCCGCTTAGATTAAAAGTGAGGAGCGCAAGGGCTGTCAGGCTAGCTATAAAAAAGTAATGCTTATTGCGTTTTGTGACATCGGAGGGGTTAGGTGTGGCTTTTAAGGTTGAAAGCATAATTAAGAGTAAAGAACCAGCCAGACTGGTCATAATTCCTGCACGCGAGGCTGTCAGAAAAAGGCCAGACAGAAGTATAATGAGCGAAAGTGCAATCATAACATTTTTTGTTAGGTCTTGGGTGAGAAACTGAATGATTTTGTCTTTTATAGTTACATGCATTTCTGTCTTGTGTGTGTATGTCCAGAGCATATAGGCCAGCATGCATTGAACACCAATACCGGCATATGCGGCAAAACTGTTTCTGTTTACAAAAGTAGATGTTAATGCTCCAAAAGATGCCTGCCTCTCGTACCATAACACATAGCCATTCCCCGAAAAATACACAATGAGGCCATACACACAGTAAGCTGTTACAATCAAACTAATCATCAGTATGAACTTTGGCACATCGGATTGCCGTTTGAAGTTTTTGAAAATTAGGAAAAACCACACTAAGTGTGAGGAGAAATAAAGTATTGTTGTGATTGTATGTTGAGGTGTTACTGACCACCTAAGTTGAACTTGTAGAATACCCCAAGAAATAAGGAATAGTGTTGCGCCGACCGGAAAGTAAAAAACTTTGGGAAGCTTGACGCCATTCAGTGACTTCCAGCGTATCGCATAGATAATTCCAGAAAACCCGATAAAGACAACCCAGAAATATTGCCACACAGGACGAGCACTTGCAAAGGGCAGGGGTGATATTAAAAGTAGTAAATAGATAAATCGCACGGCACCAGACCCTTCAAAGTAGCTCCCAAAAATATGATAGCGCAATGCTAGGCATAAAACAATGTGCGGATTGATCCAGTACATCTCTCGGGGGCTAGCAATTATGCCTGTAGTTGGGCGAATCATTGAGATGGTGCGTAGCGAGGCTTACAGTGCGTTTTACTTTAAAGTGTGAAAGCTCTAAGTGTACACATTTTTATACACATACACAGAATTATTTTAAGAATATATTTTTATTTCAATAAGTTATAATCTTGATTATCATACTACGAATCTGGGGGCCGAGGGTTCGAATCCTTCCCGGTGCACCACTTTTCCTCCTTTATATATTTATAAGGCATTGATTTACAAGGGTTATGTGAAATCGTGGCTTTGCCTCTTCTTGACTTTTCTCAAAATTGGTACACAATATGGGACACATTTGGGACACAAATGAGAGTGATACCATGGCTAAGCCAGATAGGTATTTGATGCTTCGAGGTGACCGCTGGTACTATAAAAGAAGGGTGCCAGAGAAATACCGCGCTTATGATGAGCGGGATATCATCAAGCAGTCCTTAGGCACAGATTCGCGTGAGATTGCTCGCTTGCGAAGGGATGCCCTGGAGCAGGCGGACAATGATTATTGGGCCGCGGTGGCTTTTAATAACGATGAGACTGCGAGTGCCGAGCAGTTAGCACAGGTCAGAGGGGTGCTGGATCGGAAATATCAGGCGGCATGCTCGCGTGCCCTCGCACACGGGTTTATCTATAGCCCTGCTATGCAACTGGTTCAGACGGCTGATGTGGGTGAACTGGTGGACCGTGTGAAGGTGGTGACGCAGGCGAGTGGTATCCAGCCTGGTCGGGTCCATCAGGCGGAAGCGGATGCGCTCTTGGGCGGTATTGATGAACCTACGCTAACAGTGCTGGAGGCCTTTGATCTATACTGTGATACCATTGCTGTTGGTGATCTTCTGAACAAATCTCCCAAGCAGAAGAAAAGTTGGAAAAAAAGCAAGCAGCGAGCGATTAATTATTTTGTGGGTCTATGTGGTAACAAGCCAATTCTGGAAATTACTAGAAGTGATGCACAAGCCTATTATAATTGGTGGGCAGAAAGATTGCTACCCACAGACGGACAAAAGCCCTTAAAGGCGAACACAGCTAACCGTGATCTTGGGAATATGAGAACCCTGTGTCGGGAATATTTTAACTATATTGGCCAGGAAACACGGGACAACCCTTTCCGTCTTCTATCCTTCAAGAACACAAGCCCGACAGAGGTTCCCCCTTTTGAAGATGATTGGGTGCGCAGCAAAATACTTAAGCGTGGTGCACTTGGTGACCTCAATAAGGAAGCGCTTTATATTGTCTATACACTCATAGAGACAGGGTGCCGCCCTTCTGAGGTAGCAAACCTATTACCTGAAAATATTATCCTGGATGCAGAGGTCCCATACCTTGATATCCGTCCGCGTGCTGGTGTGGAGATCAAAACACAGTCCTCTACCCGTAAAATCCCGCTGGTGGGGGTTTCCCTTGAGGCCATGAAGCGGGCACCTCATGGCTTCCCCAGATACAGAGACAAGGGAGATGCCTTGTCACAGTTGCTTATGAAAGAGTTTCGTATCCATAAGCTCTTTCCGACAGATAGCCATATTATCTATTCCTTCAGGCATTCGTTTGAAAAGCGGATGCTGGAGGCGGGGTTAGATTATGACTTCCGGTGTTTGATGATGGGGCATAAGAACACGCGGCCCAAGTATGGTGATGGCGGCTCCATGAAGTTCAGGCAGGAGCAACTGTTGAAGATTGTTCACCCATATCCAAAGGATATTTTTGGTTGAGGGGTAAATCATTGTATGTCACCAAATTGCTCAGTTTGTTAGAGCAGTGGAATCATAATCCATGTGCCGGGGGTTCGAATCCCTCCTCCGCTACCAAAGATTCAACAAAATTAATACCTTACGTGCTCTCTACTTTACTGGCGACGCTCTACTGCTTAGTCAGGCGAAGCGCAATATGCCCCTTAGATGCGTAGATTTTTTAATGTCCCATATTGGGACGTTAACCACTCAAGACATCTATTAAGACATCAAAACAGTAGAATCATTTAAAATTACAAGCTCAAGATGCGGTTCTTCAGTGACTGGTGCTAGCTCGACCTTGTTCTGCGTCTCTGTGTGGTATGGCTTGCCACGGGTGTGCTCAATGTCGTACTCTTCCAGTAAGCCTGCAAAGCTGGAGGATACATAACTCGAACCATTGTCGCTGGGCAGCCTTGGTCTCTACTTCAGCCTGATCCAGCCCTGTATTTTCTGCAGTGTATCGGCAGCGTCCTTTGAGGATATGTTGATGCAAAGCTTCCAGCAAACGATATAGCGACTGTAGTCATCCGTCACAGTCGATAGATAGAACCAGTCCCACCCAATCACCTTCTGGTAAGTAAAGTCTGCCCGTGATAGTTCCAGTTTTATACGCCTCCTGAGGATATGTTCCCCAATTGTCGTGGGGCGTATAGGATAAAGCTCTGCTGCTGTTGCGCGCCGGATTCAGGTCTCGCGGAAGAGGCAAGGCGCACGGTCGGCAGCCAAACCAAAATGCTAGCACGCTGAATGCACAAGCGGTGGGTCATTACCGGTTGTCAGCACCATCGCAGACCTTGCAGGCAGCGACACCGTTGACACACCCGAAGCCCTCGCTTACAGGCGCATGGGACCGCAAGTGGGTGTAAGGGCGGTGGGATAGGGTTTGTCGGTACTATATTGGGGCCGAAGCCTGATATCCGCCATTAAACTGGCCATTCTTATATGTAGCAAATAGTACTTATAACCGAGCAACACCAATCGTAGGGGTGTCTGATAAGGGTTGATACGTCCTTCCGGGCGCGATTGAGGCTACGTCTATGCCAAAATCTAGCAGTTCAGAATCAAGCGGGTTACCTTGTGCAAGCGATGCGGCAACTTTACTGAGTGCGGGTGCTGTTTGAACCCCAAAGCCACCAAGTGCTGCCAGCCAAAAGAAGCCGGGCTGGATAGGGTCAAACCCAACCACTGGCGATGAATCAGCAACAAATGAACGTAAACCAGCCCATTTATGCGCGATCCGCCGTATTTGTAGGGTGGTTACTTGCTCAATCCGATCAATAGCGATTGCAATATCTAATTCATCTGGTTGTGCATCACATGGTTTGGTTAAGGTTTCATCGGAAGGTGAAATCAACAACATACCTGCGTCAGGCTTAATGTAGAATTCTTCTTCTACGTCCGCTACCATGGGCCATGCATTTATGTCGAACCCGGTTGGGGCGTTCACAAGACATGCACTGCGCTTTAATGGGTGAAGGCCAATATCAAAAGCGCCCACCTTCATGCCAAGCTCGCCAGCCCACGCACCCGCCGCATTAATGACCATGCTCGTGCGGATAACCTCATTGGTGGGCATGGTTATAGCCCATCCACCTTGATCACGCTGAATATCCAAAATGTGGCTTTGCAGTGAGATAACCCCGTCATTTTTTTTCAATATTCGCAGATAAGCTTGCTGCAGTTCATGCACTTCTATATCCGCAGGTGTGCTGTTTAAGAGGGCCCCTGCAAATTTTTCAGCTTTTAGGATAGGGCAAAGAGCAGCGGCTTCTTCAGGTGATTTATATTCGACTATATCATCTGCTTCTAATGTCTCTTTAAACGTGTCTAATAATTCTGCTTTTCCCGGACTGGCGGTGATTAAAATTTGACGCGGTTTTACCAACTGAACGGCAGTAAAGTTTTCCGGTGGATTATAAAAAGCCTTACGGCTGGCTCTTGTCAGGGCCCGCACCATGTTGTTGCCATAGGATTCAATAAAGAGAGCGGCAGAGCGCCCTGTTGAATGGTATCCGGGTTGATCTTCCATCTCTAGTAACCTGACTGAGCTTTTCTCAGACAGCTGTGCTGCAACAGAAACACCGGCAATTCCACCACCGATAACCACAAAATCATACTCAGAAATCATAACGCATCCTAATAAATCACAAAATTCAAACCATAGACTGTCAACATCACACCTAGCGGGGGCATTGCAGGCTTTGGAGCTTTTCATTTAACTTGATCAAGAGAGCTTCTGCATGTGGCTTTTTCACATGACCAAACCCTCTCACATTCATTGGCGCGCGCGCCATATCAAGTGCATCTTCCGGTTTTTCGTTTGCAAGGCTTGGCAACAGGGCTTCGATCGTACGGATATAAGTATCACGTAGCGCACGCTCTAGGCGTCGTTCACTTGAAAGCGAGAAAATATCAAAGGGCCCTTCACGCAGGCCGCGTAATTTTGCCAAACATCGAAATACAGGTAAAATCCATCCGCCCACAGCAATTTTGCGGGGGTGCCCAGTTGCTGGGTTAATGCGGGCCAAGAGCGGCGGGGAAAGGTGGAGCTTGATGCTTTTTATAGTGTCAAACTGTTGATTTAAATCAGCCAAAAACCGCTTATCAGTATATAGCCGCGCAACTTCATACTCGTCTTTGTAAGCCATTAATTTATAGGCTGAGCGGGCGACTGCCCATCTAAAGTCACCACCTTCGGCACCCTCGGTCGCGCTAAGGACGGTTGCCATTAAGGAGGCGTAGCGCTCGGCATAGGCTTCATTCCAAAAGGCAGTGAGATCATTAACCCTGTTGGCAATGAATTCATTCAGTGCCAGGGGAAGCGGCTCATCGGTTACTACTGCGTTAAAGGCCCCTCGTCCTGCATTGAATGCTCTTTGATTAGCTTCGACTGACCGGCCGTTTAATTTGATTGCTTCATTGATTGATGCCAGGGAAAGCGGGATTTTTCCTGACTGCCAAGCAACCCCAAGGGCAACAATATTTGCAAAAATTGTATCGCCACATGCATCTAGAGCGATTTTGTTTGCAGGGATCATGAATGGTTTTGTACCCGCCGCCTGAGAAAGGTTTTCTTCAAGCATTGTAGGTGAGACACTTTGATCCCGATTTTGCTGAAAATTGGCTGTTGCTGCTATATTGTTATTCCCAACAACCAGTGTTTTCTTTGAAACTGTAGATAGAACTTCTGGGTGCACGGCAGCGACCATGTCACACGCAAGGATCATGTCCGCATCACCCGCACCCACACGGGCTGGTACTAGGGCGCCGCCTTTTGGCCTTAGCCGTAGGTGGCTAAAGACAGCGCCGCCTTTTTGGCTTAGCCCTGTCATGTCAAAGACATGTGCATCAAGGCCCTCTATGCGAGCCGCCATAGCAAGAATTGCCCCAATGGTTACGACGCCCGTGCCGCCGATACCGGCGAGAACCATATCAAAACCGTTTCCTAAGTCCCGAAGTGCTGGGGGGGTGACGTCGGCAGCATTTTTTTTGCCAGCAGACTTGCGAATGCGGGCACCCTCTAGGGCGACAAAGGACGGGCAAAACCCCTTGATGCATGAGAAATCTTTGTTGCAAGCGGACTGGTCAATTTTCCTTTTTCGGCCAATCTCGGTTTCTAGTGGCTGGATGGCCAAGCAGTTAGACTGCAAGGAACAGTCGCCGCACCCTTCGCAGACATGCGAATTGATATAAATTCGTTTATCAGGGTCATCAAACAGGCCAGTCTTGCGTCGTCGCCGTTTTTCAGCAGCGCAGACCTGATCATATATTAAAATGCTAACGCCGATTTGTTGGCGCAGTGCCTTTTGCACCAGATCCAGATCGTCCCTATGTCTGAGCGTCGTTCCTGTGGGCAGTGGTTCCTTGCTGAAGCGGTCAGGATTTTCAGATAAAACAGTTACCGAGGTAACACCTTCAGCCTGAACCTGTTGCACAATCTGTGACACGGTTAGGCCGCCCTCAACGGGCTGGCCCCCTGTCATGGCGACAGCATCATTATATAAAATTTTATAAGTGATATTTGTTGATGCCTGCACTGCGGCCCGAATGGCTAATGATCCGGAATGATTATAGGTACCATCCCCTAAGTTTTGGAAAATATGCTTGGTTTCGGTAAAGTTCGAAAGGCCAATCCAGTTGGCCCCTTCCGCCCCCATGTGCCCCATTATCATAGGACTGCGCTCAGGTTGGAACATAACCATGCCGTGGCATCCGATACCAGTTGATCCAACGGACCCCGCGGGCACCTTGGTGGATGTATTGTGCGGGCAGCCCGGGCAAAAAGCTGGGCGCCTTACTGCTGGGGGAATTTTTACATTTTTTGAAGCAAGTAACGAGCGGAGCTCGATAACTCGGCCCTTAAAACCAGGATGTAGCGCTTCGATGTCCGGCATGGCCGCGCTTAAACGTGCTGCAATGGCAACAGCAACAGTGATAGGGTCAAGGCCGAAGTCTGCAGGTAGCAAAGGAAGGCCAGCAGCATCTGCTTTGCCCGTGATACGGGGTCTTTTTTCTTGATTGAATAAGAGCGTTTTTGCCTGAGTTTCTGCATGAGCCCGCTTCTCCTCGACAAAGAAGATTTCCTCTGCCGCGCGGGAGGCTTCAGCCAGCCCCGCAGGGTCCAACGGGAAAATCAGGGCAATCTTGTAAACCCCAATGCCCAAACTTTTGGCAGTGGGCTCATCAATGCTCAGTTGCGAGATCGCCTCGAGGACATCTGTGTATGCCTTGCCTGTTGTCGCTATCAGGAAGCGGGGGCTCTCTGCCCCAAAAGTGATGCGATCGAGGTTATTTGCATGAGAAAAAGCCTGAGCCATGGGCAATTTGGAACGGGTAATCCGGGCATCTTGCTGTTGCAATGCCTGAACTTCCTGCCGGATATTTACGCCGTCTTCTGGCAAAGGATAATCTGGTACAATTGGGTCTTCAGGTAAGGAAAGATCCAGCACAGAGGTGGTTTCAACCGTTTCATTAACTAACTTCAAGCCAACCAGAAGTCCGGTATAGCGGGACATGGCAACCGCAGCTAACCCCATTTCTAGTATCTCATCGACGGATGATGGATACAGCGTCGGTACGCCCCAGCTTGCTAAAGTTAAATCGCTTTGGTGCGCTGTCGTAGATGATTTTCCAGTATGATCATCACCGTACAAGAGAACAACGCCCCCACGGGAAGAGGTGCCGTGCAAATTAGCGTGTTTGATAGCGTCACCGGAACGATCAACGCCCGGCCCTTTACCGTACCAGAAGGAAAATACGCCATCGACAGTTTTGTCGGGAATGAAATCTAGTTGTTGGGTCCCAAACACTGCAGTAAGGGCAAGGTCTTCATTCACGGCGGGTTGAAAAATGATATTGTTCTGTTCAAGCTCAGCGGAGGCTTTCCATAGTTCAACATCATATCCCCCAAGCGGTGACCCTCTGTAGCCGCTAATGTAACCTGCTGTATTGAGGCCTTTACGCTGGTCCAGCGCACGCTGAAGTAGGGGTAAGCGAACGAGGGCTTGGCACCCGTTCAGTAACGCACGGTCACCTTCCAAGCGATATTTGTCATTCAGTGATATGGGGAAAATCTCTGTCATATTTTCTCTGTAATATTTTTTAAGTGTTGGTCATGATCTATCATGATTGTGGTCTGCAATAAAGAAAATATTCCATATTAGAAAATTATTCAATTTAAGAAATATATTTTGCTATCAATGCTGGCCTGTGTAAATGATATGGGAAAATATAAGGGCGACCCTCATTTCGCGTCTTTTCGATAACACCGAGTATTAAGCATTGATCAAATTATGAAAACAGAATCAGATTGGTTCCGGCGCATCATATTGCCGGGCCTTGCTTTTAAAGCCGTCGTTATTGGAGGGGGATATGCGACAGGCCGCGAGCTTGTAACATTCTTTCTTGGCAGTGGCCCTTTGGGTGGACTTTATGGTCTCGTGCTTGCCATGTTAATCTGGAGCTGTATCTGCGCGGTGACTTTTTCATTCGCGCACCAAACAAATAGTTATGATTATCGCTCGTTTTTTAAAAAGCTCCTTGGGCCCTTATGGCCCTTATTTGAGGCGGCATACTTTCTCGCTCTGATGGTCACGCTTGCTGTGTTTGCCGCTGCGGCAGGGGAAATTGGTAGCGCCTTATTTAATTGGCCGACCCTTTTGGGCGCGCTGCTGCTTATGGGCTCAATCACAATGTTTGCCATGTTTGGGAATGACTCGGTCGAGCATCTTTTCAAATATGTCTCATATTTTCTGTATGTGACGTATGCGGTTTTTATTGTGCTTTCGGTCAGCAGTTTCGGGCACCAGATTGCAATGGCTTTTGAGGGTCAGCCAAGCACAGACGGCTGGGCCTTGGGTGGCATGACATACGCCGGGTATAATGTTGTTGGCGCAGTAACAATATTGCCGATCATTCGGCATATGCGCAGTAAGAAGGACGCTGTACAAGCAGGGCTGATTGCAGGGCCGCTCGCTATGGTGCCCGCCATCCTGTTTTTTATTGCTATGGTCGCTTTCTATCCTGAAATCGGTAACGAACGGCTCCCTTCCGACTTTTTGCTGGACCGCCTGAATATGCCTGTATTTAGGTATATATTTCAGGCGATGATTTTTGCGGCTCTTCTTGAAAGTGGGGTTGGCGGCGTGCATGCAATTAACGAACGTATTGCTAAGTCGTATCATGAAAAAACGACCCGAGATCTTTCAAAGTTTGCACGCCTTGGCATAACGCTCACGGTCTTGGTTTTGTCCATTTTTGTTGCCGGACATTTTGGCTTGGTTGCCCTGATTGCTCAGGGTTACAGCTTCCTTGCTTATGTATTTTTGGCTATTTTCCTAGCGCCCCTCGTGACGGTTGGGCTTTGGCGGGTGCTTCATCCAGAGGCGGATTGACCGGACCACCCACTGTAGCCAGCCTCTTTTCTGCTTATTTGACGATAGATTATTCCGAGTACCAATGTCATAAAAGGGTTGAAGTTTTACTATATTTGAAATTTATGGGTGCGATGTGTGCTATCAGGCGGCATTTGAATTTGCAGTTTGGAACCAGATAACAGGGGGAAAATATGACTGAAAACAATAGAAAAGGCCGCATGCTTACTAGGCCTGGCGCTACCCTCAAAGCGCTCAGAAAAAAAAAAGGCATGACAATTGCGGATGTCAGTCTGAAAACGGGCCTGCCTCTGTCCAGTATTTCCAAACTAGAAAATGACAAAATAGCATTGACCTTTGACAAGCTTATTCTTGTAAGTGAGGCCCTTGATGTGGATATTTCGGAGCTATTCGCGGCGCCAAATGATCTGATGCCACGCGTGGACGGCGCCACGCGCCGGAGTATTACTCGGGCGAGCGAGGGGCGTGCCATTGAAACCGCACAGGGCAATTATCTGTATCTGGCGAGTGAGTTACTGTATAAAAAGCTCGCGCCAATCTTTGGCGAAGTATTTCAAAAAGATATTACAAAATATGGTGAATTTTTCAGCCACCCGGGTGAGGAATTTGTTTATGTTCTTCAGGGAACGCTGGAGCTCCATACTGAAATCTATACACCCGCAAAACTTGAAGTGGGCGATTCAATTTATTTTGATAGCAGCATGCGCCACGCTTATATTGCCGTGGGTGATGAGCCGTGCCGTATCCTCTCCATTTGCACGACCACGGGTTCTGACGGGGGTAATTTTTTTGGCAACAAAACCCTGCAGGTAGATACGGCCGAAGCGGGCAAAACCAAGCGACGCACCAAAACGTCATCATAAATTTAATAGGTACCTATAAGCGACATTTTTAATGCCTTCGCAAATGTGAAGGCCGCATGTCCGTACCCAGCCATGCGTGTGGCCCTGTCTGTGCATCTGCTCTTGTTGCCCCTCTCCGCCCTGCACCCCGGTAATTGCCTTGCAACTGCTTCTGGAAGGCATGGCGGATGGAAGATGAGTGTTTTTAATGAAGGCCAAGCTGGTGCCTTAATATTCATCCCTCACTATTTTATTCTCATGACGCTAATAATTTTTCTAAAAAGAAAAACTTGCACATAAAGAAATATTTTATATTATAAGATTTCTGACCCAATCGCGTCGGCGGCGGATCAGGGACATTCATTTCCACATGCAAGGTTGGGCCTCATGAATAGAAATCGACTGGCGAGAAAATTTACAGGTTTAGTTCTTTTGGGTGTGGGCTGTTTCAGTTCTTCGGGCTGGGCAGAGGAAACTCAAAAACTAGACTTGCTTATCTCAGGCGGTGCTGTTTTCACAGGTGACCTTGAGCCATCAAAAATTACAGATATAGGCATAGTGGATGATAAAATAGTTTTTATCGGAAATGCGTCGGCAGCTCATTTGAAAGCAGTAAAAACGCTTGATGCAACAGGTATGATGGTCGCACCGGGTTTTGTTGATCCCCATACACATATTGACCCTGAGATTGCGTCCGATTCCCCTCAGGATAGGTTAGTCCTGAGGCAACTTAAGCAGGGTGTTACTACAAGCATCATCGGTGTTGATGGCTCAGGGAGCCTTGCTATCAAAGAGCAAAGGGCCACAGCCGAACGTCAAGGTGTTGGCCAGAATTTTGCCAGTTATGTTGGGTTTGGCCCTGTTAGAATGAGTGTCTTGGGGGAGTATGATAAATCCCCAACCCCGGATGAATTACAGAAAATGAAAGAACTGGTGGCTAACGGCATGTGTGACGGAGCACTGGGTTTTTCTACAGGCCTTTTCTATGCACCCCAAAGCTATGCATCAATTAACGAGGTGATCGCATTAGCGAAAGAGGCAGGAAAACGTGGCGGTATTTACGATACTCACCAAAGGGATGAAGGGAATAGCTCAGTCGGTGTCTATAAATCTTTGAAAGAAGCCATTCGGATTGGTGAAGAAAGTGGCGCCCCTCTTCATATCGCACATATCAAGGTAACCGGGCTGTCTGACCCAAGCGGCGAAACTATTGGCCAGCTTATTAGCCTTATTGAAGAGGCACGCGCAAATGGCCAAGCCGTAACCGCGGATCAATATCCTTGGTCTGCCGCAAATACCGGGCTTGTCTCGGTTGCAATGCCGCGGTGGGTTCAGGACGGTGGCCGAAATGCGATGTTGAAGCGCTTTGAAAACGCTGCGGATGTCGCAAAAATTAAGGCAGATAGCGCGCTGGTATACAGGCTGGCTGATAAAATCATGATTAGTGACGTGCCCGCACAGCCTGAAATTGTGGGCATGTTTCTTTCGGATATAGCCGCCATGTGGGCCGTGGATGCAGTTGATGCCAGTATTCGTATCCTAAAGCATAGCGCAGAGGTCTCTATTGCGGTGTTTGTGATGGAGGAAACAGATATTAAAAAAGTTATGCCAGAGCCTTGGGTCATGACGTCAAGTGATGGGGGCGCAGACGGTGGGCACCCACGTGGATATGCCAGTTATCCGAGACTGTGGACCAACTATGTTGTAGGTGAAAAAACCCTTACACCAGAGCAATTTGTTCATAGATCAAGCGGGTTCGTTGCAGATACTTTAGGCCTTAAGGGCCGTGGCTATCTTAAGCCAGGATACTTTGCAGACATTGTCGTTATCGACACAAAATCATATCAGCCGATCGCTACCTATAAGGAATCCACATTACTTTCCACAGGCGTTCAGCATGTGATTGTTAATGGGAAAATTGAACTAGAAAATGGGGAACCGACAGGAATTCTTTCTGGTAGAGGCCTTGTGAAAAACCCACCTGCAAACGATTGCCCGTGACTATCAATATTACACCAACTGAAAACCACATGAGGGAGGAAATAATGTCAAAGAACATTATGCGTAAATACGCACTGCTAGGGGCAGTGTCATCAATAGCCATAACCAGTGCACCAGCGCTTTATGCACAAAGCACTGGTTCAGGTAATGACTTTGTGTTTGAAGAAATTGTCGTAACGGCAGGTCGCCGTGAACAAAACCTGCAGGATGTTCCCGCAGCGGTAACAGCTATAGACCCAAGTGACTTTACGGTTAAGGGCTTTAAGGGTGTTGGCGCTATTTTTGATTATACGGCAGGCGTTTCATACTCGGATCAAGGTGTTATTGGTCAAGGCAGTGTTACGGCTCGTGGTGTGTCGCAATCACAGGAAACTCCTGTTTTTGGTGTTTATCTTGATGACACGCCAGTGTCCACAAGTACTGGCTTTGCAAAGGGCAGCAGTGTTTTCTTTGATGCCATGCTGATGGATATCGAACGGATCGAGATTATTAAGGGCCCGCAAGGCACGCTTTACGGCGCGACGTCTGTTGGCGGGATGATGCGTTATATATCCCGTGATCCTGCATTGGAGGAGTTCAGGGCGTCTGCTGGTGCTGATGCCTCTACGACAAAGGATGGTGAATGGAGCCAGACCTATAACGGGCGTGTGAGCATGCCAATAGTTGAAGGCAAGCTGGGTTTGACACTGTCTAGCTTCTACCGTGACATTGGTGGGTATGTTGATTATGCCGACCTTGGCACAGGTGATGTGACAGAAGATGTAGATGGTGCTGAGGTTTATGGTTACGCCGCGGATGTGATCTTTAAGCCAACCGAAGCATTAGAGATCCGGTTAAAGTATCTTAAGCAGAAAACGGACTACCCATTGTTGGGCGCTGTTTATCTTGCTGGCCCAACGACGGATGAAGGGCTGGTTGGTGACTATGCAACCATTGATGCGGTTGGTGATAATTCTATCGATTATGAAATTGCAACCGGCTCAATTAGTTATGATTTGGGATGGGGGGAGGCTTCTTCCACAACAAGTTATGTGAAATATGAAGTCGCCGGCGTTAATGACTATACGGCTCTTTTTGCTGATTTGGCAGACCTGCTTGACGGACGGGCACCTGGGACCACAACAGCGGTTGATTTTACCAGTGCGGCCAGTTCAAAAAAATATGTCCAGGAAGTGCGTTTGACATCTGAGCGTATGGGGGCATTTGAATGGATTGCAGGTCTTTATTACACTAATGAAGATACTGAGAATTTCCAATCGCTTCAAGCGACACCTGCCTTGAATCTTGCTAATGTTGGCTTTCCGTCTAAGTACGAGGAATATGCGGCTTTCGCTGATGTAACTTATTATATCTCCGATAATTTTGATGTGACTGCAGGGATGCGACTAAGTCACAACAGTGTAGATCTTGTTGCGGGTGGATCGGGCGTTTTGGTGGGGGAATCAAATGAGATACTTCCCTCTTCTAACAGTACCGTGGATACTTATTTGTTTTCAGCGCGGTATCGCCCCGCAGAGGAAATATCAATTTATACACGTGTTGCGAGCGGATACCGCCCTCGTTCAAGTTCCTTGCCGGCAGTTGATCCTATTACAGGGGATAATCTTGCCCCACCCTTCATGGAATCAGATTCTGTTTGGAGTTATGAGATTGGTGCAAAAGGGTCATTGGCCGATAATATGTTCAGCTACGACTTGGCATTATGGAAAATTGATTGGTCAAAATTTCAAACCGCAGTTAGCATAAACGGTGTTTCCGTCGGTGGTAACGCGGCGGACGGTGTGAGCGGTCACGGATTTGAAGGTGCCTTCATTATCCGGCCTGTTGCCAACTTTACAATGAGCACCAATTTCGCTTATTCGAAAAGCACCTTGAACGCTGATGAGCCACTGTTTGGTGGTGCAGAAGGTGACTTGGTTCCGAATGTGCCAAAATGGACATGGTCTGTTCAGGCGGATTATGGCTTTGATGTCGCATCCGAGTGGATGGCCAATATTGGCGGTGGCCTTCGGTATGTGGGTGAATTTGAAACAGCCTTTTCTAACCCAGCGGGAGAAGAGTATTTTTCTCGTCCATCCCAAAATGACAGTCGACTTGTTGCGGATATGAACTTTTCAATTTCGAAAGATAATCTGTCAATTGGTCTCTATGCAAATAACCTCTTTAATACCCGTTCGCTTATTGGCCGTACGGACTATGCTGTTTCTGTAGGCGGAACATCAACGGGGGTCTTTGAACGGCCCCGTACAATCGGCGTGAATTTCAACGTCGACTTCTAGTTAAAGGACCATGCCCTGAAGGTTTTCCTTTGGGGCATGGTGCTCTCTGAAACGCTGCTGTGCCGGGGTTAATGTCGGCACCTTGATTGTCAGGCCCGTCCTTGGGCTGGAACCTGCACTTGTATGCGGGCACCAAAATATAAACGGCACACAAAATAACAGTCATCCTGAGGGTTGGTTTCCTTGAATGCTGAATAAAATGAGTTTTGATACATGAAGATTAAGATAGAGAGAATCCCGTTTCCTTTCAGGTTTGCGTTCACTATCACCGGCTATACTTTTACAGTAGCGGATACTGTGCGTGTAACGCTTTGTGATGGTGTGTTTCAGGGGCGCGGCGAGGGCGTTGGTGTTTATTATACTGACGATATGCCGGACGGCATGACTGCGCAGCTGGCTAATATTGCTGATAAAATTGGTCCAAAGACGACCCGCGCTGATATCCAAGATTTTCTACCAGCAGGAGGTGCGCGAAATGCGCTTGATTGTGCCATGTGGGATTTGGAAGCAAAGCGTGCGGGCAAATCTATCTGGGGGCTTTTGGGGGTAACCCCTCATATTCTAACGTCAGTGGCAACGCTGGGTATTGATGGGCCAAAAGAAATGGCAGCAGCAGCTGTGGGGCTCGCAAAATACCCAAATCTTAAGGTTAAATTGAGTGGGGATGATCCGGTTACGCGTCTTGCGGCTGTCCGAGCCGCCCGGCCAGAGGCCAAGCTTATTATCGACGTTAATCAGGGCTGGAGCTTTGATGAACTGAAAGAATATGCCCCTGTTATGAAAAAGCTGGGTGTTGCCATGATTGAGCAACCTCTGCCTAGGGGCGCTGATGAAGACCTTGAAGATTATATATCAGATGTACCGCTTGGCGCTGACGAATCCTGTTTGAGCCTTGCGGAATATGAAACCGCGGCAAGGCGCTATGATGTCATTAATATCAAGCTGGATAAGTGTGGAGGCCTGACGGAAGGGCTTGAGCTTGTGAAGCTGGCAAAACGGGATGGCAAGGGTTTGATGGTGGGTAATATGTCTGGGTCGTCGCTGTCGATGGCGCCAGCTTATGTGCTGGGTCAATACTGTCAATTTGTCGATATCGATGGGCCGGTATTTCTGACTAAGGACATTGATAATGCGCTGGAATATGGGGACGGCGGCGTCGTTGGCCTGCCAACAAAAGATTTGTGGGGATAGGCATTTCGCTCAAATAAAGTAGCCATTTTAGGGTGTCGGCAAAAGGCTGGACGGCCTCAAATGACATCTCATTATACAGATAAGAGGGTTTTACTATGAGTGATCATGCGCTGATTGCGCAGGATGCAGACTTTATGTTGCTGGGCGCCCTGTGTTTGATCGCAGCTGCAGGGTTCTGGATTGAAAAAACACGGGTTGGGCGCAATATTTCTGGCGCAGCCAGTATTCTTTTGTTTTCCATGGCTCTGTCAAACCTTGGTGTCCTGCCTAAAAGCGCGCCGGTCTATAATGTTGTTTGGGCTTATCTTGTGCCGCTTGCCATTCCGCTTTTGCTTTTGAAGGCGGATTTGCGCCGTATTGTTGAGGAAACAAAAGGCATGGGGGTGGCGTTTTTGATTGGTGCTGTCGGCACGATTGTCGGCGCTGTCATTGGGTATGCATTATTGCCCCTTGGACCGGACGGGCCCAAATTGGCTGGGGTATTTACCGCGACCTATATTGGCGGGTCGATGAATATGGCTGCGGTGATCCAGTCTTTGCAGCTACAGCCATCATTGGCTGTCGCCAGCATTGCGGCCGATAATGTGGCAGGGGTGCTCTATCTGTCTTTTCTGGCTGCTGTGCCCTCAATCATGGTGTTTCAGAAACTTTTTGGTGTTTCGGCAATAGTGGAAAAACGCCCCTCGTCTGGAATGCCTGTAGATGGCACTGAAATGGGAGGGGTAGTCCTGAACTTGCAGCATATTGCTTTTGCGCTTGGGCTGGCATTGGTTATTTGCTTCTTTAGTAATGTTACGGCGAACTGGTTTGGGCTTGGTAATTTTACAATTATGTTTTCAACGGCATTTACAATCGCTGTCGCAAACTTTTTCCCCAAACAGCTCAAAGCCCTGAAAGGCGATTATGAAATTGGGTTACTTTTTATGTATCTCTTTTTCGCGGCCATTGGCATCAGCGCCGATATCACGGCACTCGTTGATAAAGCCTTTGTGGTGCTGATGTATGCGGCCTGTATCCTGATCTGTCATGCAGGGATGATATTTGTAGGTAGTCGGCTCTTGAAAATACCACTGATGGAAGTGGTTATTGCGTCCAATGCGTGCGCGGCGGGCCCTGCAAGTGCGGCTGCTTTAGCGGCGGGGAAGGGGCGATCAGACCTTGTTGCGCCGGCCGTTCTTTTGGGGGTTTGCGGGTATGCTATTGCCAACTTCATTGGTGTCACACTTTTCGCCGCTCTCGGATAATTGCTCGGCACAAGCTCTAGCTCTTCGCGGCAGCTTAACCAACAGGCGCAGAATGGCTGGCCGTGACATTGAATTTGATCGGATAGGGCTTTAGATATATATTTTCTTCAATAGAAAATTATTCCCTTTTAGAACTTTTTATCATATACTCCTGAAAATACGAGGCCCGAAAGGGAAATAACAATAAGGACAGCGCATTTTGGCATTAGGCGGATACAGGTTTGTGTGTCTCTTGCCCGATCAAGCTGTCTTAGATGCGAGCTGTGCAGTATCGGCACAAAATGACCGATATGCCTGTTCCGACAACAGACGGAGGTTAGAGTGCGCAATTTTATAGTAATGGTTTGTCTTGGTCTATTGGTTATGGGCGGTGCTTCTGCGGCCATGCAGGATACACAACCCCTGCCGCTGGCGGCGCTTGAGCAGCCCTTGGCCCCTAAAGTTGAAGCCGCTTTGCAAGGTGCACACGCGTTAACAAAAACGGACGCAGATGCTTGGCTTGACGGCTTTATTCCTTATGCGATCAAGCAAGGCGATGTCGCCGGTGCTGTTGTTGTTGTCACCAAGGACGGTGAAATATTGACGCAGCGTGGGTATGGTTATGCCGATATGGCCGCACGCCAGAAAGTCGACCCAGAAAAAACCTTGTTCCGTGTGGGATCAACATCGAAGCTCTTTACTTGGACAGCAGTGATGCAGCTCGTTGAACAGGGTAAGCTGGATCTGGACACTGACGTTAACAAGTATCTTGATTTCAAGATTCCCGCCTTTCACGACAAGCCGCTTACGCTGCGCCACATCTTGACACATACGCCGGGTTTTGAAGATGCATTTAAGGGCGGGTTCAGTTTTAGCGGAGATGTTGAACCGTTGGGCGATGTTGTAAAAAAATTGTTGCCGCAACGGGTTTTTGAGCCAGGCACAACCCCTGCTTATTCCAATTATGCGACAGCCTTGGCGGGGTATATTGTGGAACGAGTGTCGGGCCTGTCCTTTGATGCTTATATCGAGCAGAAAATATTCCAACCCCTTGGTATGGACCATTCGAGTTTCCGGCAGCCCTTGCCTGCAGAGCTCCAGCCGTTGATGGCAAAGGGGTATCCGAAGGCTTCAGTTGATCCGATGCCCTTCGAACTGATCTCCGTTCCACCAGCAGGCTCGCTGTCGATGACAGGCAGTGACGGCGCTAAATTCATGATTGCTCATTTGAACAAAGGAGCAGGTTTGCTGGCGCCTGAAACGGCAAAGACCATGCATGCACCAGCTTATGGTGCAATCCCGGGTCTTAACCACATGGCACTCGGTTTTTATGAACAACAGATCAACGGTGTTACCGCAATCGCACATGGCGGAGACCTTATCAATTTCCATGGTTACATGTGGTTGTTCCCCGAGAAGAATCTCGGGTTGATGATCGAAATGAATAGTGCTGGCGCAGATGGGGCGGTGGCCCTTATTCGTCAAGCGCTCTTTGAGCAGTTTGCTGACCGCTATTTCCCGAAAGAAAGCGCGCAGCCACTTGTGGAGCTCCCCACAGCGAAGGAACATGCAAAAATGCTGGCGGGTAACTATTTTAGCAGCCGCAGCCAATTTACCACCTTCATGGATATCGCCAACTTTCTGGACCAATATCAGGTTGGCCTCGATCAGGACGGGCGCCCCGTGCTACCGGCAATTTTTTCAGGGCCGCCTAAGAAATGGATCGAAGTCGCTCCGTTTGTTTGGCAGGATGCCTATGGCCATGAGCGTTTGGCTGCTCTTGTTGAGGACGGTAAGGTTGTTCGTTGGAGCATTAACGAGATATCACCGTTTATAGTATTAGACCGTATGCCTTGGTACCGAGATGCATCATGGCTTATGCCTTTGTTCCTGACGGCGCTATTTGTTGTTGCTGTTGCAGCCTTGTATTGGCCAGTGTCTGCGCTTGTCCGGCGCCGGTTCGGTGCGTCCCTTGGCCTCGTGGGTAGGGACCACAGTGCTTACCGTGCTGTTCTCGCTCTGTCTGGGCTTACGGTCGTTACATTCCTGACATGGGCACTGGTATTTACAGTGGAGGTCGCAGCAATGGGTACTGCTGATTGGCCTATCTGGCTGTGCCGTTTTCTCAGTAATATCACCTTTATCGGGCTACCGATTGCGGCAATTTGGAATCTGATCAGAACGTGGAAGCGCCCTACGACTTGGGTCCCAAAACTGTCTTCTACCCTACTGGTTATCGCTGCACTGGTTATTCTCTGGGTTACACTCAACTTTCACCTTATCGGTGTCGGCACCAAATTTTGAAGATGCTTAATCATTGGAATAGGCGAGAGCCAATATTGCTCAGAGAAAGGACAATCATGAAGCATATCCATACACTGTTTTCGACCGCCACGGTCTTTGCGCTCGCGCTTTGTTCAGGAATTTCACCTGTCTGGGCGCAGGCCGTGCCGACAGGCCCGGCCGAGACGACACCTGTGATGCCGATTACAGTTGATAAAATCGATAACACGGTGGCCCGAGCGATGGCAGCTTTCCAGGTTCCGGGTATGGCGGTCGGTATCGTTAAGGATGGTAAATTGGTCTTCGCGAAGGGCTACGGTGTCCGTGAAGATGGAAAATCAGATCAAGTAAATGCCGATACGATTTTCCAGATTGGCTCTAATACAAAAGCATTCACAGCGGCGGCACTCGCCATTCTCGTGGATGAAGGAAAACTGCGTTGGGATGACAAGGTTATTGACCATCTTCCACAATTTAAGATGTATGATTCTTATGTGACACAGGAATTTACTGTTCGGGACCTATTAACGCACCGCAGTGGCCTAGGTAAGGGTGCTGGCGACCTGATGTTTTTTCCAGCCACAGACATGAGCCGTGATGAGATTATGCATGGTTTGAGATACTTGAAGCCGGTCTCTAGTTTTCGTGACAAATATGATTATGACAATCTGCTTTATATGGTCGCGGGGCAAATTATTCCGGCGGTGACGGGGCAATCTTGGGAAGACTTTATAACAGAGCGTATTTTCAAGCCCCTACAGATGTCTGATTGTTCGGCCCGTTATGATCTCATTACAAACAAGGGCAATGTTGCGGCTCCGCATGTCGTGATTGACAGCAAAGTGCATGTGGTTCCGGTGATGGACATGAGAGCAATCGGCCCGGCAGGGACAATAAACTGCAATATTACCGGCATGTCTAAATGGCTGGAAGCCCAAATTGGGCACGGAGAAACATTAAACGGTAAGCAACTTTTCAGCGCGGCGCGCAGTGCAGAAATGTGGGATGTTGTTACGCCTACGCCGAAAACCCCTTTGCTTGAAACCATGTACGGAACACATTTTTCTGGTTACGGGCTCGGTTGGAATTTGAGTGATGCGCATGGCCAGATGCGTGTGCATCATACCGGCGGTGTTCTTGGTACAGTAACATGGGTCAGTATAGTGCCCGACCTTGGCCTGGGTGTGCTTGTTTTCACCAATCAGCAAAATGGTGCGGCGATGGAATCTGTGGGCGGACAGATCCTTGATGCTTATCTCGGCCAAGAGGGACGAGATTGGGTAGGGATTGCTCAGGCCATGATGGCTCAGCGTGCGGCAAATGCCGCAGAGGTCGAAACTGAAGCCGCCAAGGTAACAGAAAGGGCAGGCCTGCCAACGCTGCCGCTCAGTTCCTATGCAGGGACATACACCGATGCATGGCGCGGTGATGCGACTGTCAAATTGCAGGGCGATAAACTCATCTTGAAATTCAGCCGGACCAAAAATCTTGAAGGCCCTCTTACGCCGTATAGCGGGAATATTTTTATCGTACGTTGGAAAGACCGGAGTCTGGATGCAGATGCCTATGTACGATTTGAGCAAGGCTTCGATGGTAAGGCGGTGGGCATGACCATGCGCGCGGTGTCGCCCGCCACCGATTTCAGCTTTGATTTTCAGGATCTAGACTTCAGGAAAGTAGAATAAACCGAGTGTTGTCACTTTGGGTGGTGTCAGGGGGCGGGGCTTGGAAAGCTGCCTTGCACCATTCCTGCTTAGTCGTCTGGCATCAGCTCTTTAACCTTGGCATTCGTCATGTCTATATCAAGGCACGGACGCCTCAGCTTAATGGCAAGGTCGAACGATCACACCGGTCCGATCAGCAAGAGTTTTACCAGCTAATGAGTTACAAAGATGACGTGGACCTGGAGACAAAACTGGCGGAATGGGAGGCCTTCTATAACTTCGCCAGGCCTCACGGGGCACATGGCGGGAAAACACCCTATGAATCTTTGAGGGAAAAGCTACAATAAATCCACGAGATGTCCCACGAGGTCGTACATTCCTACAATGTACAGCAGACGTATCATGATGTGACGCCTTATGTGGCCACCGCGATGCGTGACAACTCTGGAATGCGTCTGTTTTTCGGATCAGGACACTATGACCTGATGGCCGCACCTCTTTCTGTAAAACGAAATTATACGCATGGCGGCCTGCCATTAGAGCGGATTACCGCACACGATTATCCCGCAGGCCATATGATATTTGTAAGTAAAAAAGCGCTCTCGACATTGTCGTCAGACCTGCGCGCATTCATCAGTGGAGACCAATGATGTCAGATAATAAAGCAAAGCTACGCCAAGACCTCGGATTGGCTGATATCTGTGCTATTGGTTTAAGCGCTGCTATTGGCGTTTCAATATTTTCGGTTGTTGCGCCTGCTGCCGGCGTGGCGGGGCCGGCAATGCTCATCGCGCTTGGCTGCGCGGCGGTGCCGATGGTCTTATTTGCTATTGTATATGCATTCATGACAATAGCTGTACCTCGGACTGGTGCCTCTTATGTATGGCCGACGCTTTTTATCCATCCTCTCGTTGGTTTCCTCATAGGGTGGCTTCGTATCATCGGATGTGCTGGTGGTCTTTACATCATGGCAACTGTATTTACGGGTTACCTCCAGCGACTGGTAGATGTCCCGTATTTGCCTGTCGTACTTATCATGCTGACGTTGCCATTGATCCTTAATTTTTTTGGTGGTGGTTTTGTCGGGCGTGTGGCGCGGGTACTTGTCGTGTTGAAGCTGATAGCACTTACTTGCTTTATCGCGTATGGCCTGCCTCAGATCGAGAGCGCGAATTTAGTGCCCTTTGCGCCTGCTGGCCTCCTTGGTATAGGGGCTGCTATTCCTTTGCTTGTTGGTCTTTTTACTGGCATCGAGAGTGCGGCAGAAGCTGGGGAAGAGATACGAAACAGAGGAAAAGTGATTGCCAAAGGGCTTGCCATAGCGTCGACAATTGCGTTCTTAATTTATCTTGGCACATTTTTAGTAACAGTGGGTGTTCTTGGTGCACCTGTGACTGCAGTTAGTTATGCTCCAGTTGGGGATGCAGGCCAAGCTCTCGGGAATTGGACCGGGCCACTCATTCTCATGACAGCCTTACTGTCAATTACTGCGGCGATGAATGCTCTGATGATGATCTTTGCGCGGTTCCTTTTTGCAATGGGGCGGGATGGGGCTCTGCCCCAATCACTTGGGAAATTAAATGCCCGGTTCGGGACACCTCATATTGCGCTTCTTGTTGCGTACCTTTTTTCCATTGCTTGCTTGTTACTCCCCGATGAACTGTTGTTTCTCTTTCTCGCTGCTAATTTGCCGACAATGCTCAAATATGGCGCAAATTGCTTTGCTTCAATCCTCTTGTTACGTCGCCAGCCCGAACTACATTTAAGTTCTGGTTTTGGCATGAAGCGACGCCCTTTGATCTATGTAAGTGCTGCCGGCGTCTTTTGTTCGGTGCTGATGATGGGCCTCGGCGCTACCGCGGACTGGCGCCCTTATGCCCTTTTGGGCGCTTGGGCAATATTAGGTGTCGTCTATTGGTGGTTTGTAGGGCGGCGGGCAACGTGAAGCTGTAGGCCGACTAGAGCCTGTGGTGGCATAGTAGTATAAGGGTTCAGCTTCATTTCTTCGGCTTTTGCCTCAGCTTCTGCTATCGCCAGAGTATTGCGAGCCTGAGTACCCACAAGCTTCTGCCTCCGAGTGTCCAACTCTACATCAGTGGACTTGTATAAAAAAAGTGGACACGGCCTTCAACAGATTTAGGAATACTGATTGTCGGAATATATGGTCCACAAGAGACATTCAGCAGACTTCATGCGTGAAGCAGTAAAGCTTGCGCTGACCAGCGGTTTACCCAGGGAAGACATGATGCTCTTAGCCCATATCAGGGCCGAGCTTGAAAGGGCCGTCCCCGGATTGGCCGCTTGATCGGGAGAATGGCATCCAGGCTATCCGTAGCCGCAAGAAGCGGTATCAGCGCCGTGGACTCGCACCATCCTTCGGCTATGCACCCAATCTGCTAGAACAGGACTTCACTGCCGACAAGCCCAATGAGAAATGGGTCGTTGACCTATCCTATATCGCCACCATCCGGGGTTGGACTTACCTGGCTGTCGTGATGGACCTCTACAGCCGACGTATTGTGGGTTGGCACATGAATGACCGCATGAAGCAGGACTTGGCGCTTCAGGCCCTGAAGATGGCAATTGCCCTCAGGCAGCCAGAGCCAGGCCTGATCCATCATTCAGACCGTGGCAGCCAATATGTGGCGACAGAATATCAGATGACACTCAAACAACACGGTATCTTGTCGTCAATGTCCGGTAAGGGCAATTGCTATGTTTGCGAAGCTGACGATGCGAAGCGGAGACACAATGCTGTCGTGGAAGCCTTCTTCAAGACCTTGAAGGCGGAACTGGTATGGCGTGTGAAGTTTGAAAGCCGTGAACAGGCAGAAAGGACCATCAATGAGTACATCATGAACTTCTATAACCGGAAACGAAGGCATTCGACCCTTGGCAACATCAGCCCAATGGCGTATGAGAAACTAGCCGCTTAAGAGCATGGTCGTGTCCACTTTTTTAAGACAAGTCCATTATACACCATTCTTGTTAAATGCGGGATTTATGCTTGCTTCTGCGGCTCGCTTAAAAAGCACTGGGAAGAGAGTATGCAGAATCTTAAAATCTGCACATTTAATATAAGCATCGTGGAGCTATTATTATAGAGTTTCAATTTTTTATTGAGGCTTTTGACCTGTGAACACTCTCATTATTTAATAAGGCGTATAATATATTTGCAAAAGAGTAGTGTCATGTCAAAAATGCACGATAGCATTATTAAAACATTCCTGAGTTACAGGGAGGTGTTGGTACGTACTTTATTGAGAATGTCCGTTAAGCCGGAAGATATTGATGATATTTTGCAGGAAACAATCGTGCGTGCGATCGCTGCCCATGAGAAAACGCCATTAGTGTTTCCCAAAAGTTATTTATATACTGTCTCACGTAATATGGTTTTGGAAGAACATCAACGGAGGTCTCGAGAGATTCAGGGTGAGATAGACGAAGCTCTTCAAGAATCCGAGGCTCCTTTAGCAGATGAAGTGATGCAGCATAAGCAAACCTTGGCTGCGTTTTGGGAGGCTATGGAAGGATTGCCCAAAACGCATCAAAGAGCAATTTTACTGCGGCGGGTTTATGGTTTTTCTCATAAGGAAATTGCAAAAAAATTAGGTGTTTCCATTAGTTCGGTTGAGAAGTATTTTGCGCAGGGAATTAAACGGTGTCAAGATGTGATGTCAGGTAAAGGCTACGGCGTGGAAAAAATAATATCTGCTACTTCTGGAAAAAGCGAAATACATTTATCCTCCAGACGCCAGGACGATAAAGGAGGCCCTCATGGCTGATAAAGAAGAGGTTGTTTCCTTTAGAATAAGCAATGAGGGTAAGCTACAAGCTTCAGACTGGTTGGCAAAACTTGATCGTGGTGCCTTGACACATGAGGAGCGCCGAGCGTTTACAAAGTGGTTGGCAGAAAACCCAAAAAATAGTGAAGAAATTAAGTCACTGGCCTCAATGTGGTATAGCTTGGATGAGCCATTAAGCAAGCTTGGATTAGCGTTCCCATCAGAGGCCGGGCTTAGAGGCCAAAGGCTGGGTAGGCTTTTTTCTACATTGGCTCCTGTGGCATATAGGGTGCAATATATTCCTCTCATTTGCATTGCTTTTTTTTGCGCATTTCTGGGTTATTTGTTTTATATGCCAAGCTCTGAAATTGGATATTTTTCAACGAATATTGGGGAAACGAGGCGTGTCGAATTGAGCGATGGCTCGAATTTTATATTGAATACAAATAGTATTATTGAACAGCAATTTTTTGCAGATGAGAGAATAATAAGACTCGTTTCCGGAGAAGCAATCTTTAATGTTGCACATGATAAAAGGAGGCCCTTTTATGTCTATGCTTCAGATGGGGTTATTCGATCTATCGGTACTAAATTTTCTGTTCGTGTAGAAGGCAATAAAGTTAGCGTCACAGTAGCGGAAGGTGCTATTGAACTTCAGGAAAGGCCTGACACTTCTGAGTTAATACATACTACAGAAGACAAAGGCTCTATAAAAAAAGCTACACTGGAACCTGTTGTGATCATGTCTGGGCAGGTGGGTGAAATTACACGTACTTCTGGGGTGGCCAAGCAGTTTATTTCAAGTCAGGAAGTGGCAGAGCGTCTATCATGGGAGCAAGGCCAGCTTATTTTTTATGAGCGGGAACTCCAATCAGTTGTTGATGAAGTAGCACGTTACACAACAGTGGAGATTCAGATTGGTAATGAATCGCTAAAGCATCAGGTAATTACAGGGATTCTTGACATTGGTGACGTTGATATCATGCTTGAAGGAATTGAAGGGGCGCTCGACGTAAAAGCAGATCGCGTGTCTCCAGACCTAGTCTATCTTGTGCCCCGAACAGCGGCTTCTGAGGCGTTGTATTGATGGATATAAAAAAACACACAATATTTCTTTGCGGGTTTTCTCTTTGAGTTCCTCTCTTAAAATAGGTCGTTCGAATAATGAACAGAATTGAGTGGCAATCAGGGAGAGGACAAGGCAAAGGGGTACTGCTCGTAAAATATCTTGTAGTTTTGTGTACTTTATTTTTGTCAGTGAATGTTGATGCTGATGAGGTGAAGAAAGCGACTGCAACATATGAGTTGATTATCCCTTCATCCGATATGGATGTTGCTTTGATGACGCTAGCCCGTATTACGGGCAAGTCTATTATTATCCCTGCCGAAGGTGTTTCGGGTAAGCACACAAACGCTATCCGCGGCACTTTTAGCCTACCCCATGCACTCTCACAAATGCTTGAGGGTACTGGTCTTTCTGGCGGCCTAACACAGAGTGGCGCTATTTTTATAGCCCAAGGCCAAAGCGCAGATGCGCAAAACAGGGAGAGACTTATGAAGAGTAAATCAATTAGGGATCGCAAAAAGGGGCTACTAGCCAGCATATCAGCATTATTTTTTGGTGTTGCTGGTGTTAGTAGTGTTCATGGACAAGAGGCAAATACTGATAACGCAAATGCATTTTCCATGGATGAAATTGTCGTAACAGGCACAAAGCGAGATACCTTGCTGCAAGATACACCAGCGGCTATTTCCGCATTTTCAAATGCCTTTCTAGAGCGTTCAGTCATTAGGAATACAGCTGATCTTGCCGCTTTTACGCCGGGCCTGACAGCTTCCACAAACTTGGGCGGCACATACGCGATCAGAGGTATATCAAGCGATTTATTAAGTATATCGGCTGACGCTTCTGTCGCAACATACGTTGATGGTGTTTATTTATCACGTCAGACCAGCAACCAAATTCCCTTCGCTGATATTGAAAGAGTAGAAGTATTACGTGGGCCTCAGGGAACGGTTTATGGTCGTAATGCTACTGGCGGCGTTATTAGTTTCGTAACTAAGGCACCATCAGAAACATTCACCGGGGTGGTTACTGCCGAGATGGGAAATCTCGACCATATTCAGGGTAGCGCAATGATTAGTGGTCCTTTGGTTGAAGACAAAGTCTTATTCCGAGTGTCGGCATCAGCTTCTAGGCGCGATGGTTATATAACCAATGTAGGTACGGGTGCTGGGGAAGGCGGTGATGAAAATTACCAATCATATCGGGGTAAGTTGCTTTTTAAGGCAAGCGATAACCTAGAGTTAACTTTGGCGGGCGATTACTATCATCAGCGTCAGGGCTTTCCCTTGGACCAAGTTCTATCTTTGGGAGATGGCGGTACCGGAGCAATTTTACCAACTGGAAAGTTTCAAGCTGCCGTTAATAGTGATTTAGTTGACACGTTTGATAATCGTGACTTGTTTGGGGTATCCGCTACTGTAAACTGGTTAGTAAACGGTATCGTTGATGTAACTTCAATCACGGCGTACAGGGACACAAAAACATCCATATTCACAGATGATGATGCAACAACGCTCTTTCAATCACATGTAGCACTTGCTGAAACAGCTCGCACCTTTAGCCAAGAAATTTATGCACGTAACGCTGGCGATTCCAAAGTAAATTACCTGTTTGGTGGGAACTTCCTCTCTGAAAAAACTGGTCAGGATCTTACGGACTCGTCCCCTGGCGTGGATGTATTTCTCCCTGCTAGCGGCAGTTCTAGGGCTTGGGCAGTTTATGGGGAATTAAGTTATGCGCTGACTGATAGGCTCAACATTAACAGTGGTATCCGTTACAGCAACGAACATAGAGAGTTGAGTAACGATATTTTGCTTGATGCGGGTGCGGGTGTCATATCGTTATTTAGCAGCCCTCTGCGGGAAAATTCTTGGAATTCTGTAACACCAAGTTTCTCGATAGATTATAAGGTATCCGAAGACACTTTATTATATGCTCTCGTAGCTAAGGGATTTAAAAGTGGTGGTTTTGCTTCTCTTAGCACTGATCTGGTCGGTTTCAACCCTGAAACTGTTTGGAATTATGAAGCGGGCCTAAAAACGTCACTTTTGGACGGGCGCGCTAACTTCAATGTAACTGCTTTTTATGCAGATTACACCGACCTTCAAAGGCGTGTAGGTTTAAGTATTTCATCGTTGCGTTTGGTAAATGCAGCAGCAGCCAAGATATCTGGCCTAGAACTTGAAGCAACCTTGAAACCACTGGATGCATGGACATTATTTGGTACATATGCTTATTTGAATGCTCAATATAGCGATTATTTGACGGTTCTTCCAGAATCGATCACGCTAGAGAACCCTGACGGTGTGCAAACGAATTTAGACGGCCAACCGCTCGAACGGTCACCAAAACATAAGATTAGCCTGATCAGCAATTATGTTGTTCCCGTTGGTGAAACTGGTTCACTTGAACTGGTTGGCAGTGTAACATACCAAAGTCTTATGACATTTCGGTCGGGCAGAGGGCCTCTTTATGAGCAAAAAGGCTTCGGCCTTGTTAATGCATCAATTACCTATTTCCCAAGTGATGCACACTGGTCTTTGCAGTTTTATGGCAGTAATTTGGCGAATACAGAGCATTTCCTGAATAAAGAAGGTGATCCAACTGCACCGGCTCGAGCCTCTGGGTATTCAGCTTTACCAAGAACCTATGGTGCCCGCTTAACGGTAGATTTTTAAATCCATTATTATAGGTAGACTCTGAGCTGAATTAAAAATGTAGGGCCACGCCACCCGTAGTCGAGTGGCCCTACATTCAGTGTCTTGTTAGACGCGTCAAGGTATAAATTCTACCTGGAGAAAATTGATGACTGAGAAATTTTGCTTCCTAACAAAATTGCGTGACTACACGAAAATGATGGTGACCATAATACTCATCATTTCTTTGCAGCCACAGGTACAAGCAGATACCAGTGAAAGCTATGATGTTAAAGCGCACTACGATAAGGCGGAATATTCTATCCCCATGCGTGATGGCAAAAAGATGTTTACTGCGGTCTACCGGCCAAAGGACCGTTCAAAAGACTATCCTATTCTTTTGTTCAGAACACCCTATTCCATTAAGGCTTACGGTGATGATTTTCCGCCTGTTATGCGCATGGCACCGTCGGTTGATTTCCTGAAGTCGGGGTATATCATTGTTTTGCAGGACCTGCGCGGCACCTATAAGTCAGAAGGCGACTTTAAGGTTATTCGCAGCATTCGTGACAACAAGGATGATCCGGTCGCTATTGATGCCAGTACAGATAACTATGATACCATTGAATGGTTGCTGCATAATATAGAAGGCAATAACGGCAAGGTAGGCCAGTGGGGCATTTCATATCCCGGCTGGACAACCGTAATGGGTATGGTGGATGCGCACCCGGCGCTTGTTGCTTCATCTCCGCAAGCCTCACCGTCTGATATGTTTGTTGGCGATGACTGGCACCATAATGGTGCTTTCCGGCTGATGTATAGCTTTAGCTGGATGAACTTTGCAGCACGCAAGCGTGATGAACTAACCACCGAGCTGGCCAAGCCTTTTGATTATGGAACCCCATGGGGCTATGAGTTCTTTTTGAATGCAGGACCAACATCAGAACTGAATGAAAAATATTTCGGCGGCGCCATTCCTGCATGGAATGATTTTATCGACCATCCTAACTATGACAAGTTCTGGAAAGATCAGGTGGCTTTGCCGCACATGAAAAACATCAACCATTCCATTTTAAATGTGGCAGGCTGGTTTGATGCAGAAGATTTTTACGGCCCGATCTCTATTTATAACGAGATAGAAAAAACCACGCCGGGCAACAAAAGTACACTTGTTGTTGGACCGTGGCGTCATGGCGGCTGGCTTACTATGGATGGTTCATATCTTGGGGATATTCAGTTTGGTTCAAAAACCTCTGAATATTATCAGAAGAACATTGTGTTCCCGTTCTTTGAATATAACCTGAAAGGCAAAGGGGACTGGAACCCGGCTGAGGCAATTGTATTTGAAACCGGTAACAATGAGTGGCACAGGTTTGACCAGTGGCCGCCTAAAGCCAGTAAAGTTAAAAACCTGTATTTTCAGGAAGGCGGCAAGCTGTCGTTCAATAAACCTGCCGATAAAAGCAAAAAAGCATTTGATAAATATGTGAATGACCCGGCAAAGCCTGTACCTTTTTCAACCGAGATTATCACAGCGCCGGGCCATGACTGGATGATAGAAGACCAGCGCCAAGTGTCTACGCGACCTGATGTTCTGACATACCGTACCGATGTTTTAGAGGAGGACATCACCATTGCAGGGCCTATTCTTGCTAGTCTATTTGTATCGACAACAGGGACAGACGCAGACTATTTTGTGAAACTGATTGATGTGTACCCTGGCGATGCGCCCGATGTTGAGATTGAACATCAAAAGGTAAAAATGGGTGATTATCAGATGCTGGTTGGTGTTGAAGTTATGCGCGCTAAATACCGTGAAAGCATGAGTGACCCAAAACCACTTAAGCCGGGCAAAGTGACCCCTATTTCGTTCAATATCTGGGATAAGTTCCATACTTTTAAAAAGGGGCACCGGATTATGGTGCAGGTTCATAGTAGCTGGTTCCCAGCATACGACCGCAACCCGCAGCAATTTATGGATATTTACCGCGCCACGGAAAAAGACTTTAAGACTGCCGAGCATGATATTTATCGCTCCGTCCAGTTTCCGTCTCATCTGGAGCTACCTGTCTTGACCGGTAACCAAGATGTAACCGCCAGATAGATACTTAAGGTGGCGTAAGACACTGCAACTGCCGCAAATTGCCTTAGTCCTTTGGGCTAGGGCACTTTTTATGGGTTATTACATTTGAACATGACCTAGCTGAAAGCAAGTAGGCCTTGGAAATATCGAGCCTCAACCAAGAGGCAAAATTCTCAGAAATGAAATTATATTATTAAATAAGAAAATATATTTCAAAATAGAAAAATTTACGCTACATTTCAAAGCATCATCAATTTAGGTGTTTATACATCAGTCGTTTTGCAGGTGGTATTTATACTTGCCTTGACGGCTATTTTGATAGGGCAGGTAAGGTAATATGTGTAAATTGGTAACTACGGCTATTCTTTGCGGGCTACTTGGGTTTGGCTGTAATGCAGAAACAGCTGAGTTTACAACACCCCCGGCACTTGCCTCTGATCAAGCGATTTTGGGGGCATCAACAGATGAGATACCTACTCATATAGAAAATCCCAAACTGATCAAGATGGATGTGGATGTTTGGCTCGATGGTTTCGTGCCCTCAAGAATTAAACGTAGCGATGTGGCTGGGGCTATTGTGGTTATCGTTAAGGATGGCTTGATTTTGACCCAGCGTGGTTATGGCTATGCCGATATTGCTGCAGGGTTAAAGGTAGATGCTGAAACCACATTGTTTCGCCCAGGTTCGACGTCAAAGCTCATAACATGGACCGCTGTGATGCAACAGGTTGAACGGGGTACTATTGACCTTGACCATGACATCAACACGTATCTGGATTTTAAGATCCCCCCTTTTAACGAAGAACCAATCACAATGCGCAACCTCATGACACATACGCCAGGTTTTCAGGAGCAGCTTAAAGACCTACTTCTATTTGATCCTGCGGGGCGAATGGCGCTTGGTGAATTTCTCAAAAATGAAATGCCTCCACGTGTCTATAAGCCTGGTCAGGTACCATCTTACTCTAATTATGGAGCGGCCCTTGCTGGATACATAGTGCAACGTGTTTCAGGGCAATCGTTTGAAGATTATGTTGAGGATCATGTTTTTCATCCACTTAGTATGAGCCATGCCAGCTTTCGCCAGCCCCTGCCACCTGCACTGCAGATCAGCATGTCGCGTGGATACGGCCTCGCATCATCATCTCCAAAAGCTTATGAAATGTTTCCGGCGCCTGCGGGAAGTGCGGCAATGACGGGGCCGGATATGGCGAAATTCATGATCGCGCATCTTCAGGGTGGAGAATATCGTGGTGTGCGTATTCTGAAGCCTGAAACTGCTCGAATGATGCATGATAGCCCATTTACCACTATAAACTCAAAACTAAACCGTATGCAGCTTGGTTTTTATTCTATGAACCGAAATGGGCACCGCATTATTGGGCATGATGGCGACACACGTTTTTTTCACAGTGCAGTGCAGTTGTTTCTAGACGATAATGTTGGTATTTTTGTATCGTTTAACAGTGTGGGGCGAGATGATGGTAGCCGCGCTATTCGTACTGATCTTTTGAATGGCTTTGCAGACCGTTACTTTCCCGGGTCTATCGGCAGAGATAACGCTGTGCCAGATACAGCGCATCGTGATGGAATGTTGATAGCTGGCCGTTACAGCAGTGCCCAGCGATGGCAGGTTGGGTATGCATCACTGCTTGATCTTGTCACTCAGTCTGTTGTGACAGTTGATGATTCTGGGCGGATTACTGCATCGGCGATAGTGGGTGAAAATGGACAATTAAAGCAGTTCGAAGAAGTTGAACCGTTTCTCTGGAGAGAAGTTGGTGGTACCACCTTGCTTGGTGCTAAAGTCGTTGATGGGAAGGTTACAATGTGGAGTTACGGTGATACTGCACCAATCGGCGCTTTTCTACCGGTTCCCGTATGGCGTAGTGCAGGTTGGATTAACCCCTTGCTGCTACTCTCTATAGGAGTTCTCCTGTTAGCACTGCTGCTTCAACCGATTGGGGCACTTTTACGTCGCTGGTATGCTAGTAAACCCGCAATAAATGACTTAAGACTGCCAAGGCGTTTATGGATGCAGGGCAGCATTGCTGGGGCTGTTTTACTTATGTTGGGATGGCTGGGAACTATCGGTTGGATAGTGAGTGAGTTTTCATTTACATCAGCGCTAGACCCGTGGATACGTGTGCTACAGATCCTCAGTTTTATAGTGTTCCCTTTAGCTGCTCTTATGTCTGTGTGGTATATGTGTGCTGCTTTTGCTGTATTTAAAGGGTGGCGAAAAGGGCTTGTTTGCGCTTGGAATATTATGCGAATGCTGAGCTGTGCTACTCTTTTATATGTGGCAATAGCCTTCGGCCTAATAGGGACAAGTTTGGCTTTATAAAGTGCACACCACTTAATATTAACGTAGAAATGTAATAGCCACTCGCTTGCGGGACTCTTCATTTGTTCATAATAGCTTTTCATAGGGTGCTTTTCCGCCATGAGCACCATGTGGTCTTGCAAAGTTATAAAAGGCTTCCCATTCAGCCAGTTTGGCCTCCAGGTCGACATCATCTTTATAGCAGAGAAGTTGGTAAAACTCTTGTTGGTCTGAGCGATGTGAGCGTTCTACCTTGCCATTGAGTTGCGGTGTTCTGGCTTTAATATAAACGTGTCTGATACCCTTGTCTTCGACATACCAGTGGAATTGAGACTGGAACTCATGCCCCCGGTCTGTCCTAATCTGTTGAATGCGGAATGGGAATTTGTCGATGATATAGTCTACAAAATCGATGGCGCTTTTTTGCGTATGTCGTTTGTATATTTTCAAGGCCCGTACACGTGTTGCATCGTCTATTGCTGTGTATTGATAGCGTTTGATCTTTTTGCCATCTTTTCCTTTGAATATCAGAAACTTAACATCCATTTGAATGTGATGGCCAGGCACCTGCTTTTGATACCGCTTTGTGTGGATTTTACGCCGACCGACATTCCTTGGTAGTCTGCTCACACCGTGCCGCTTTAACACGCGTGAGATTGTAGCATCAGACACCCGCAAATCGTGATATCGGGCCATGTACCACATGATCCGAATTGGCCCCAAGTGATACTTCTGACGCAAGTAAAGTATTTTCTCGACCACTTCATCTGGCGTTTGATTAGGATGCCTTTTAGCAATTTGCTTTTTGTTGATTAAACCCTGCTCACCATGGGCCCGGTAGGCTTTCTTCCATCTGAAGTATGTTGTCTTTGGAATGCCATAATATCTATACGCTTTAGCAGCTGAGCCCACTTCTTCAGTCCGCTTAAGAACCGCAAGCTTTCGCCTGATCTCTTTCTCATCATTGGTCATTGTAAAACCCTCCATGCAACTAGGTTACATGAAGAGACCCACGAGGTCGCACATTCCTACACTTCAGTCGATTATTCTCTTCCTCGAGCTCTCGAAGACGTTTCATCTCACTGGGCATTAACCCGGCGTATTTCTTCTTCCAGTTAAAGTATGTGGCTTGGCTAATACCTGCCTGACGACAAATCTCAGCAACGGGCGTGCCTTCCTCACCCTGCTTGACAATAAATGCCTTCTGAGCATCCGTAAATCGTGACGCTTTCATCTTCTTGCTCCTTTCTCAGCCCTGAAAAAGTATAGCAAAAAACTCTAATTATTTTTGGTCCAATTTGAAGGGAGCACACCACGCGTATGCAATGTTTACTGCTAATAGACTATCAAGAGTATTGTATACACTACCACTTTGTTCCCTGTCATGTCCTATAAGATCAACGTTGGGGATTGCATAAGAGAGGATTTTAAGGAATGAGGGTGATATACGTTTAGTTTGTTTTTTGAGATTTTCTGATTATATCATTTTGGTCAACCGACTTGAGCCTTTTGATAACAGGTATGTTTCCCAGTTACGAACAACCGCATTCACATCTATTTCCAGAGCATCTGCAATAGCAACAAGCTCTTCATCACTCGGAAACACCGATCCTGTCTCAATACGACTGTATCGGTCACAGCTAATGCCAGCAGTGAGGGCAACATATTTCGATTGATAGCCTTTTTCTTCTCTAAGTTCGGCTATAACTTTCCCAAGTGACGTCATTTTGCCCCCTATGAGTAAAGCAAAAATATACAGACTTTTGATCCGCCGATGCCCCGTATTGTTTGAACGGCTTAGCTATTATTGGGCCTAATCTGGCTAAATTCAATATATGCCTATTGGGCTTTGAGGGCATCATTCGAGTCTCTTAAGCCTCAAACTCGTAAATCTGCTTAAATTTCAGGCGTATAGGCTGGGCCTCTTGCCATTGTCAGCTACAACCGAATTATCCCGCAATGGTTTTACTGATGATAGTTCAGCATAAATATCCCACACAAGTCACCCCTATATAAAGCGCCTTAAATTCAGGTGGTTAAGGCCAAAAAGCGATAGTTGGCCAGGGGTGGTTAACCATGCTGACAACAGCTTTTTCTTCCTGTTTTTGCTTAAAGTCATGATCCTGTCCTTCAGAAACACACGGCTTTTTAGCGGCTGTTAAGGCTCCGTTTTGGAGCATTCTGGAGGATATGTATGAGACGTATGAAGAATATAGTTACGGCCATGATGATGAGCACATCCGTGCTGGCTGGCTCTGGTCCTGATCTTGATTTGGAAGCCATGGAGAGGGCGAAGACTGAAGCTGAAGTAAACCTCAAGCAGACGTTCTCGAACTTCGCATTCCAGTCCTTTGAGGCGTCACCCGTTGAGGGAATGTATCAGATCGATACCGGTGAGCAGATGATCTATTATGCACCCGCTGCAAATGTCCTTTTCTTCGGCGAGATGTGGGATGCGGACGGAAACAACCTGACGGACGCAGCCCTGACAGCTGCCACCGAGAAGCGCATGGCGAGCATCGACTTTGCAAGTGCTTTGGAGTTTGGTCCAATTGGTGCACCGCTGATCACCGAATATTCAAACCCTGAGTGTGGTTACTGCCAGCGTCTGCATGCCTTTCTTGAGGAGAAAGTGGAAGGTGGTGCCCGCCCGGTCCGCCGCCGCATCATTTTCGCGGTGGGGCATTCGAAGAGCGCGCAAGGCTTGGCTGAGCATATCCTTTGTTCAGAAAACCCAGAAGAGAGTTTTTCAGAGATTTACGAGCGCCGTAAACCCCAAACGCTTTTGAGCTGTGATGAGGGGCGAACCCGCCTCGAAGAGCATATGAGAATTGCAAAGGCTGCTGGTATCAGGGGAACCCCGACGCTCACCATAGACGGCGAGTATGTGCGTGGTTTTGACCAGGCACGGCTTGAAATATTCCTAGAGACCACATCCGAACAGGGAGACAGATGATGACCAACCAACCAGTAAAAATTACCAAGCCAGGCCGCTATGAGGACAGACGGATTACGGCGATTGCCGGTCTCCTTGTGGCCGCAATTGGGTCGAAGGCATTTGCCTTTACGGCACCTGCGTCCGGGGATCTTGGCTATGAGTTTTATGACATCGTTGTGGAGCAGGGCATCCAGGGGCCGATTGGTTTCGGGGTCGCGACGGTCGCGATCATTTTTGGCCTTTACGGCTTTGCCCAGCGCAACTGGTACATGGGGCTTGGCGGCCTCGCCGGTACCACTGCCATGGTCGCAGGGGATTCCATCGTCACCGGTGTTGGCTTCACCATCTGATCAGCAGCTATCAGGCTAGAGGAAAGTCCCATGGAAGTCAGACTGCCACAATATCCCCACCGTCCGATGCGAATTATTGGTCTTGATGATCAGGAATTCGTTCTGGTGGCGCTCTGCTATGTGCTGTCGCTCCTCCTTCAGGGCTCTTCTTTTCTGTATCTGATTGCCGGCCTGTTTGTCTTCATCCCCTATAAGCGCTCCAAACCACGGGGCTATATCGGGCATCTGTTTTACCGGGCCGGGTTTGGAGGCTTTAAAGGCTATCCGCCGCAGTTTACGGAGACCTTCCATGAGTGAGATAGCGTCCCCTCAGAAACATAAGCCGTTCCTCAGGTATTTTACCGATGAGGGATCGAACATCTGGGCAGAAAACCGCCTTTTGCGCTTTGTCGCGGTCCTGTCGTTTGTCGGGACGCTCGCGGTGGCGGGAACGCTTATCATGTTCTCTGACAGGGAAAAGACAATCCTGGTGCCGTTTGGTCAGTCGCTCGAAGGGCTTTATCTGGTCGGTGATACCCCGAGTGAGACCTATCTGATCGCGATCGCCCGCAACATTGTTCAGCTCACGGGCACCTATACGTCGAGCAGTCTTGAGTTCCAGCTCGATGAGGTGCTGAAGCTCGTACATCCGTCTCGCTACAGCGCGGTCCGGGAAGAGTTTCGTTTGCTTGTCGGTCAGCTCTCTGACTTTCGGGAGATCACCTTTGCGACCCACATTCGCTATGAAGCGCCCTTTGAGATTGGCGAGCGACGCATCCGCGTGCCTGTGAAGCGCCTGAGGTTCATTGGTCGCAGCCGCACTGAGGACACCGGGTTTGTGGAGATGGACTATCTGGTCGAGGAGGGCCGTTTCTGGCTGACCGGCATCGGCTACAGCCGTATCGGGGAGGGAAAGAATGTCCAGACAGAAAACTAGAATTATGGCTCAGCTTACCGGGTTTGCGCCGCTTGCTGTTTATCTGTCTATCCCGGCGGCGGCAGAGATGACCAAGCCTCTCATGGGTGCCCATCATACCGTTCTGCCTGACACAGCGGCGGAGCTTGTGCTCTCTAACAGGGATGTGAACCGGATTGTCTGCCTTGGGGGCAAGATCGGTGGCTATCACTATAGCGAAGAGAAGGGAGCCCTCGTTTCAAACGCTGGCACAGAAGCTTTTATCAAGTTTCAGTATGAAGAGTTTGGCGGTGAGGTATCCTATGTGACGGCTAGGAGCGAGTTTTATATCTTCTGCGGCGGCGTCACCTATACGCTTCTGGTAAGCCCGCAGGATGTGGTGGCCCAGACTGTATTTCTGGTGCCGGGAAGCGGGGACAAGGCTGCTGTCAATATGGCGCTCTTCAGTCCGCTCCCGGAGGAAGAACGCGCTGTCGCCATCTCTCTCGGCATGCTCCGGGACGATATACCCCAGACCTTTTCTGTCAGAGACCAGTTTGACCCCTATACGCCCTTGCAGGAGCCAAAGGTGGATGTGCGGGTGCGTCGGACAGTTACGGTCGAGGGGACGGCTTATAGCGCGCGGGAATTTCTTCTGAGGGCACGCGCTGATGTTGCGCTCCAAGAAGCCATGTTTATGCACACACGTTTTGGCGCGTCCATCTTTGCCATCACCTTAGAACGACAAAGGCTTAAGGCCGGCGAGGTAGGGCGGCTGATCATTGTCTACCGGCGAGAAGACGGGAGGGCATACCCATGAGCGTGTTTGATAGAGGTCGCGCGCGGTTTGAGGCGCTCACAAGCAGGCAGAAACGCTTACTGGTCACGGGCTCTACGGTCCTCAGTGTCGGCTGTCTTCTCTATGTCCTTGTAAATGTGGGGGACAGTCGTGACAAGCGTGAGGACGGAGTGCCGGATACGGCGAGCAGCATCACGCTTGATAGCCGCCTTCTTGAAGATTCTCTCGGGGAGGGCGTGCGCGCAGAACAGCGGGCACAAGCGACTGTCATCGCGGAGCTCGGAGCGACCCTCAAAGAGATCGGCGAGGATATGGTCAGCGTGCGGCAAGCGCTGAAGGCTGTTTCGGACCGTCAGGCAGAAGGGGTAACGCTCTCGGACCTCGCGCCAAAGAATGAACTCGCAAGCATGGAAGCGCGTGCCGCCTATCCGCCGCCGGTTATCCATAGTGAGAAAAGGCCAGAGCTAGCCTCCGACCTAACCCGGAGCCAGATGCAGGCGGGACCAGTGCGTGGCGCTGAGCTTGAACCAGCGGTTCGGCACATCAGGGGTGGTATTGCGGGCATCGCACCCGTGCCCGTCTCGGAACCTCAAAAAAAAACGCTCAAGTCGATCTATTTGCCCGTTGGTTTTATGGACGCTGTTCTCTTGACCGGTGTTGATTCCATGGTGGGCGGTGAGGCGCAGTCTAACCCGGAGCCGGTGCTAGCACGGGTACAGGCGCCAGCGGTGCTACCGAACCATGTGCGCGCCAACCTGCAGGGCTGCTTTGTGGTTGGTAACGCCATGGGGGTGCTGGCGAAAGAACGTGTGGAAGTGCGCGCCGTCTCTCTCAGCTGTATCGACTATAATGAACGCACAGTCATTGACGAAGCGATCAAGGGCTATTTTGTTGATACGGACGGCAAGAAGGGCCTATCGGGCAATGTGGTGACCCGGGACGGTGCCGTTGTTGGCCGGGCCTTTGCGGCGGGTGTCCTTGAGGGCTTCGGGTCTGTTGTTGAGACTGGGGCGGGGACGCAGAGCGTATCGCCGCTCGGAACCACCCAGGTTTTCAGTACGAAGGAAGCTGCGGTCGCAGGGCTCGGAAGCGGTGTGAGCGGCGCTGCAGGTAGTCTCAAGGACTATTATCTTGATCTCGCGAAGACCATTACCCCGGTGATCGAAGTCGGAACCGGCAAGCGGTTTGTGCTCGTCATCCAGGAAGGTGTCACGCTGAACATCAGGGAGGTCGGCGATGTGGAGCAGGGCTAAATATCTCACTCTGACAGGCCTTGTTTGTTTTCTTGGCGCTTGTTCATCCACCTTCTCCTCCTATGACAGCAGCTTCAGCTGCAAAAACAGCGATCATGGGGGCTGCGAGCATCCGGGCACCGCATACCAGAATGCCCTTCAGAATATGGAGGATACAGCTGCCCCACGTGAAAGCGGCGAGAAGGCAGGTGACATAAGCGGACAGGGTGGCTCTTATGAAGGCTATAAGGGGGCTGTCTACAAAGAATTGCAGGCGCTAATCGAGAGTCCCGTTACCCCCATGGTGGCGCCCGCGAAAACTGTACGCACCCTGATCCTGCCGCATACGGACAGACGGGACGGGGACCAGCGTCTCTATATGCCGCGCTATATTTTCTCGGTGGTGGAAGAAGCCCGCTTTGTCCTTGAGGGGACGGTCCATCCCTATCGCAGCTCACCCATGATGGAGGATCTGGTGCGCTTGCCGTCTGAGGGCGACCCTTCGTCAGCCTCCTCCAATAAGAAGAAGAGGGAGTGATCTGATGTTCACGTGGCTATACGGCGATGAGGGCGGCGGAACCCGCTCCGGGTACCGGCAGATGTTGTCGCGGGACCGCCTCTCGGATTATCTCCTCTATAAATCCTATGATGAGGGGGAGGGTCTTTACCATCTGACCGATGGGACCACCGGCTACCTCTGGGAGGTGCAACCGGTCGCTTTTGCGGGCGAGCAGGCGCTCACAGCCATCAGGCGGTTGCTCGGTATGGATTTACCGAAGTCAGCGATCATGCAGTTTATCCTCTATGCCGACCCTTATGTGGGGGATTATTTTGATCACTACCAAAGCATCAAACTCCGGGACAGCCAGGTCGTGAAGGATAACCTTGCGGCAAGTGTCCGCTACTGGAAAGAGAACCAGAGCAGCGTCAAACAGATGCGAGGTATTCCGCTCCGTAACTTCCGTTTCTTCGTGGCGCTCAAGGATAAGGCGCCCATTGACCGCGATGTGATTGCGGGTATCCGGGAATCTCTCAGCAAGTTTGGCTGCGTCCCTTTACCTGCTGGTGGACCTTCCGGGCTCGTCGCCATGCTGCGGCGGCTCTTTAGCGATATGCGGGAGCGCCGGAACGGGACCGTTGATAGCGGGAAGCCGATAAGGAAACAGATACTCTCAGGCGGCGCGGACTATGCCTTTAAGGGCAGTGTGGCCCGGGTTGGGAAGCAGTATGGCCGCTGTTTCACGCCGCTTGCGACCCCTTCAAAAATTACGGCTGAGAAGATCAACCGGCTGTTTGGGGGTATCATGGGGATTACCGATGATAGCCGTCAGATACCGTCACCATTTCTGTTTTCCCTCACGGTGTTTTTCAGGAGCACGCGCTCAGAGATTTACCGCAAGGCCCAGGTGGTGGGGGCGCAGAAGGGCGGTGCCAAATTCTCCCGTGATACAGAAAAACGCACTGAGGAGTTTCAGTGGCTCACGGACGCGCTCGAGTCTGGCGAGAAGATCCTCAGATATGTGCCGGTGATGTGGGTGTTTGGATATTCTGAAGGCGAGGTGCGCGAGAGCGTCAGCCGGGCGAAAGGCATGTGGGAAGACCTGGGGTTCGCCGTGCAGGATGAGAGCTATCTGACCTTGCCACTGTTTCTGATGAGCCTGCCGTTCGGTTTCTATGATGAGGGCAAGAACCTGACCCTTCTTGATAGGGATTTTATGGCGCCGATAAATTCTCTGGCGCTTTTAGTGCCGATCCAGGCGGATTACCGGGGCGCGGGCCAACCGGCCATCATGCTCTTTGGCCGCAAGGGGCAGATGATCACCTATGACCTCTTCCATCCGAACCTCAATAATCAGAACTTTATTGTGGCGGCGGAATCCGGGGCCGGGAAGTCCTTCTTCCTCAATAATCTGACCAATGAATATTATGCGCAAGGCTCGAAGATCCGCATCATCGATATCGGCTATTCGTATCAGAAGAGTTGCTCGCTGATGGGAGGACGGTTTCTTGATGTGGGGGCGGACGCTTCGCTCTGTATCAACCCGTTTGATTTTAAGGGGGCGGACAGGGAAGAGCGGCAACTCGGGATCCAGACCGCGTCTGAGTGTCTGGCGCTTATGTGCTCCAGTGGATCGGGGCGAGACCTTGACGAGGATTCTCTCAATCTGATCAGGCTCGCGAGCCGCTGGGTGGTGGAAAGTGGCCGGGCTCAGGACGGTGTTGATGCCGCACGCGAGTATCTCTCGGTCTTTCCGAACCATATTGAGAGCGGTGACACTGGGTCTCTCGAGTTTCTCGCAGAGAAGGCAAAGGCCCTTGCCTTCAACCTGCAGGCTTTTTGCAGCGAGGGAGAGTATGGCCGCTATTTTAATGGCAGAAGCACCTTCGATATCTCACGGGATGACTATGTGGTTCTGGAGCTTGAACGCCTCCGGCAGTTTCCGCAGCTCTTCAGCGTCATCGTTCTGCAGATTATGAATGCGGTGACGCAGGATCTCTATCTCGGCGACCGCTCTATCCCGAGCTTTATCCTTTTTGAGGAAGCGGCCGCTTTTCTGAAGGATAATCTGGCGGGGGGACGGGCCAGCAACTTCAAGTCGGTGATTGAGGCGGGTTACCGCCGCGCCCGAAAGTATGGCGGATCGTTCGGCGTGGTGGTGCAGTCGGTGATGGACCTTAAAACCTTCGGCGATGTGGGCGGGGTCATTTGGGATAATGCCGCCACCAAGTTTTTATTACAGGGTGAGACCTACGGGAAGGCTACCGCAGAGAAAGTCATCGAGTATGACGGGTTCGCGCTCGATCTCCTGAAGTCGGTGACCAACAATAAACCCAACTATTCTGAAGTGTTTATCAGTTCGGCCTTCGGTGCCGGGGTGGCGCGGATTGTCGTGGATCCGCACTCTTACTGGATGAATACGAGTGCCGCCGAGGATGTGGCCCGCTATTCGAAGCTGATTGCAATCGGCCAGAGCCCGGCGGAAGCGATCGATACGCTCGTGAAAGGGAAGGACCGCGCCGTCCTCGCGCGGCGGCTAGAGGGGCCAAAAGCGAGGGCCGCAGAATGAACATCTCACATGATATAGCGACGAGGTTACCGAACCGGCCGTGGCCCACCCCCCTCCCAGAAGGCGGTCTGTTCGGGTTTGGGGACTGGCTTATGGCCTGCTGCTCTTGTGCCAGGACCGTGGCAGGCCGTTTGGCAGTCCCCATTCTTTTAAGTGCCAGTGTGGGGAGTATCCCGATCGGTGCAGCTGCTGACACTGACACAAAGCAAACCGAAATCATTGGAAGGCTATATCCGGTGATCGAGCGGGATGCGCTTGAGGAGATTGAGGCGGCGGTTGCGGCCACGCCGTTTGACCCTGGCGTGTTTGGGGACGAGGAAGACTGGTCCGCGCTTGCTTCTCCTGAACTTCCGCGCGCTGAGGTCGCTCGCACCCGCACGTTCATCCCCTTCTTCACACTTTCCTTTGAGATAGCAGATGCGGAGGGGAAGGTTCTTTATCCGAAAGGGTACCGGTTTAATCCCCTTGAGTATCTGACCCTCCCGAGCCGCCTGTTTGTGGTTGATGCGCCTCTTCTTGATTGGGCGCTTGAGGAGAGGACTGAGGGCGACATGGTGCTCTTGAGCGGCGGTAACCCGCTTGCGGAGTCACGGCAGCGCAAGACGGCGATCTTCAAGCTTGAGGAGCAGATCCGCACGCGCTTCGAGCTTCAGTATGTGCCGAGCATTATCCGGCAGGAGGGTAAGACCCTGTTCATCGAAGAGGTCACGCCGGAGGCCGCTGCGCGGGCAGAAGAGACTGAGGATGCTAAGGAGAGGCACGATGGGTAGGCGGTCGTGTCTTTGCTTCCTTGTTGGACTGTCGCTGGTTACCTTCTTTGCCAGCATGCGCGTGCAGGCATCCCCTTGTGACCAGGGTTTCATCAATCCGCTCACCAAGGTTCACTGGCCGTGCATCTTTCCGATTCAGATTGCGGGGATCTCTATCGGTAGCAAGACACCGCTCGATGCGGATAACCCCAAGTCGCCCATCTGTTTTTGCCCGGGGAGCTTCGGAATTCCGACACCGGGTATTCGTATCAACTTCTGGGCCCCGAACCGCTGGATTGATACCGTTGAAAACCCCGGCTGCATGATGCCCCTCGGTGTGGACATTCTGCCGGGGACGGGCCAGCTTCATGGTGGCAGCCGTAACACGCACCGGCAGGCCACCACCTTTGCTCAGATGCATTATTATATCGCCCCCGTTTGGGCCATGCTGGGTCTGTTTACAGACATCCCGTGCCTTGATACGAGCGGGTTTGATGTGGCGATGATGTCTGAAGTGTTGCCCACCTACCAGAATGAGATACTCGGCGCCATCATCAACCCTGAAGCCGTGCTGTTTGGGAACCCGGCGGCTTTGCTCGCCTGTGTCGCGGATGCGGGCTTGAGCCATACGGGCGGAACCCTTGATACGCTTTTCTGGTGCATGGGCGGCTGGGGATCCACCTATCCACTCGGGGGGCGGTCTTCGAGTGGTGATATCGTGGAAGCCAATGCGGCGATTGCGGCCAAGCAGATCTTTATGATGGGGCGGCTCGGGCTCCTTAGAAATAGCTTGCGGAGTGGCTGCGGCGAACGGCTTGCGCCCATCTGGCAGAAGTCCCTCTATAAACTCCAGATGATGAAGCCTGTGAAGCAAAGTAGCTGCGTCAATATTGGCCGCACGGGGCTCTTGTGGACGAGCCGGATGCATCCCCCGCACCATGATAATTATGCCTGGCAAGTGTTTGAGAAGGAATATTGCTGTGTCACCGCATTCTGATCATCGACTATATCGCTTGTATGGCACGCTAGTCAGCCTCTGTCTTCTCGGGTCTTCCTCTCTGTGGGCAAAGGACGGGGACGAGCAGTCGACCCTAAAAGATCAGGCGGCGGATACTTATGCGGCCATCCGGGACCGGTTTGCAGGGGCTGATGCGGTGTCTCAGAATCTGTCGTCGCCGCTTCTCTCTGGTACAGCTTTTACGACCCTTGATGGCCGTCAGCGCTTTAACCAGCAGATATCCTGCCCAGGGTCTTCCTACTATCTCGAAGTATTTTTTGCGCTCGGGTCAGGAGGTGACCTGTCACCAGTGAGACTAAAGCAGGATACCGACTTTGACGGGACCTATGATGCGAGCTACAGCGTTCCCGTTCCTGTGTCTGGCGTCTGCGCTAATGGTATTATCAGCTGTGAGCTTGGTACCTTTAATGGCTGTCGCTCTTATGCCTGGAGCAGTTCATCTGCAGGCTTAGTGACGCTCACCGACACGAGCCTTTCCGCGCTTGCGGGCTGTTACTGCCTCAATGCGTCTTGCGGAAACGGGCTCGGCTTTACGAACAGGAGCAGCATCCTCGACGATCTGGCGGGCGGTGTGGCGGGTGCCTTGATGCAGCGTGATCCTCGCTATGCGGTCAGCAGCGTCGAAAAGGAAGATTTTATGATCCGGCTCGCGGGGCAGGATATGGCCGCCTGCGCGGAGCCTGTGAGTAGGCCTGGGCACGCTTACGCGGATAATCCGGCGGAGATTTCAAGTGATGCCTTTGCGGCGGCCGCGAGCGACCCTGTCTTCAGCCTATTAGAGAATATTCCCTCAGAAGGAGTTGATGGCTTCCAGAGAAACATGTGCAGGATTGAGCGGCAGGTGACCCTGAGAGAGATACTGCGCCCGGATATTATAGGGAGTAGCGCCGCGGCCCCCTACGCTGAGGATAGCTGCGCCGGAGAAACTGACTGTTTCACCTTCCGTCTCGGGGACGGCGAAGATGATAATATCCGGGTCTCAGGCGGGTGCCACTATTTCACGCGGGAGGTGACCTGGGCGGTTGGTCATCTTGACCGGATCAGGGAGGCAACACTTCTGGATGCCCTCTACGAAGACCAGATTGCGGTGAGCGTGAACGGGGAGCTTGTCTTCTCTACGGGCGGCTTTGACGGGGTCAACAGGCCTGGGGACTGCCAGATCAATGATCAACACAGCGTCTCTATCATGAAAGATATCACGGGGCATCTCAAGGAAGGGCTCAATCAGATCAAGATGGTGGTAGCGGTTAAAAGTAAGGGCAGCGCGTTACTGAGGGGGCGGGTCCGCTATAGGTCTGGCTGCGATCTTCTGGAAGACATACAAAATACATGTGCACCGTACAGTGAAAACGATGCCTGCGCGTTTCTGGAGGAGACGGTTGACGGCGTCGACACTTTTAAAAACAGGGGACGGACTGGCCTCACACCGCTTCCTGAGACGCGGACCCTGTACGGCGCCGAGTGTTCTCGCTCATTCACCAAACCATGGTTTGTGCGGGAGCGGACCTATGAATGTGAAATTGGAGACGAGGGAGGTCTCACGTTTGATTTTACCCGCGCTTCCCATATCTACAGCGGTTCGACGGTTGATCAGGTTGCGGATATCCAACTGGGGGAGGACGGGTCAAAAGTAGCGCTCACGAGGGGGTATGCCTTTGATAGCGACTACGGTGTGTCTGAGTGTCAGCAGATATGTAAAACACGTGTGTCTGTAACCGATAGTGAGGTGTCATCGTCCGGGGTGGTCGGTGATCTGCTCACAGACCCTGAAGCGGGTCACTTTACCTATCATCACTGTGCGGCGGGTCTTTGTCCTGCCGGTCCTGGCGAAACCATAGTCAGTGAATGTGGATGCTTGAATGAGTTTCCACAGGCACTGGCCCTCATGCAGTCCATGCGGCTCGCAGGTCAGGATTTGATATGTACAACCGGTACCAAACAGCCGCTCTAGGTCTCTGTTTTATTCTAGTCTGGAACAGCCTCGCGGGCGCTGAGAGCATCGTGGAACTCCAGGGCGGCTCTTACTGCGGGATAGACCTCAATAGTGACGGAGACTATGACGGCGAAGGCGAGATTGCCATCTGTGATAAGGGTGTCTGCCCCCTGACAGCTTCTGAGTGTCTTGTGAACCGCGTGCATCAGGTCTGCGAAGCGGATAGCGAGGTTACAAGCTGCGCCCCGGATGAGGTGATCGAGACCTGTGAGCCGGATACAACAACCCGTCAGTGCGATCCCGACATTATCAACCGTATATGCGAGCCGGACACCACGCGGCAGGTGTGTGAACCGGATACGGAGAGAGAGGTCTGTGATCCCGACCGGGATGTGAGGGTCTGCGATCCTGATACCACAAGGCGCGTCTGTGACCCTTCGACGACGCGGCGTATCTGCGAGGCCCAGCCACCAAAAGAAGTGTGCGCACCAGGGAGCTATGAACGCCAGTGCGACACGAGAACCATTTTTATCTGCCCCTTTGACGGTTCAGAATGTACGGCGGCTGGGAGGGTGTGCTCGCGCCGGATACCAGGATGCACGAGGCGCGGCAGAGAGTGCCTGGAGTTTGCGGCCTGCTCCAGTCAGACAAGCGAGGTCAATTGCAGGAACGTCTGGGTGCCGGGGGTGTGCACGAGCGTGCCCCAGCCGGATATTTGCCGGACCGAAGTGGTGCCGGGTCAGTGTCGCACTGAAACCGTACCCGGCGCGTGCCGGACGGTACGAGAGGCGGGGACCTGCCGCACAGAAACAGTGCCTGGTGCCTGCCACACAGAAACCATACCGGGGGCTTGCACCAATGAAGCTGTTCCCGGGGACTGCCGGGATATCGTGATCCCGGGAACCTGTACGAGCCAGACGGTGCCAGGCGAGTGCACGACGGTGACACTGCCGGGTGAATGCCGCGACGAGCCTTTGCCTGACGAATGCCCCCTTGAAGGGGTGGAGGACTGCCGTGTCGGGAGCGACGGCGTGAGCCGCTGCTCGGATACCTTCTGCGTTGATACAAACAGTTTCCCGATTGAGGATACACAGAACCCGCGTGCCGCCTATGGAAATGATGGTCAGAGGGACGCGTCAGGTGCTTGCCTCGACGAGGTGCAGGTCTTCACCGGGCGCGGGATGGACTGCCAGAAGGCCGGGCTTTTAACCCTCTTTAAGGACTGCTGCAAAAACCGGGGCAAGATTATCAGCGACACAGGCGGCGCGCTTCCGGCGGCTGTGCTTGCAGGCACCGCTTCAGTTATTTTTGAAGGGGCGTCCGCAGCCTTCGCGGCTTTCTCTTCTGGGGCCAGTGCCGCCAGTGCAGCAAGTGCTGGCACAGCCGCTATGGCGTCCGCCGCTGGTCCAGCCTTCCTTGCCGTCGGAGCCGCTTATCTGTTTTCTGAACTTTTGGGGCTTGGCTGTGATCAGCAGGATATGGAGACGGGGATGCTCGCGGGGTCAGGCCTCTGTCACTATGTCGGCACCTATTGCAGCGCCAAGCTCCCCTTTATCGGCTGCATCCAGAAGGTGAAGAGCCACTGCTGCTTCAACAGTAAGCTTGGCCGCATCATTCACGAACAGGGCCGCGCGCAGCTTAAAGGGTTTTCTGGCTGGGGAACGCCCAAAGAACCACGCTGCGAAGGGTTTACGCCAGAGCAGTTTCAGGCGCTCAACTTCGCGGATATCGACCTCAGTGAATATTACGGCGAGCTTGCAGTGCTGACAGAAGGCCAGCTTAAAGGCGCGTTTGAGGAGGGGCTCGAGGCCTATATCAATCTCGGGGAGACACCGGATGATTAGATATCCTATAGCGGCGCTCCTCCTCACCGTATCCTGCTGTTCGGTGTTTGCTGACGATCAGGCGCAAGAGAGAGACCTTCTTAAAGAGAGGGCGCAAGAGCTGGCGGCGCAAACGGCGACCGCTTTCAAGAATAGTGAAATTGCATCCAGAGCCCGAGAGGCTGCGAAGACAGTGCGCAGTGAGGGCAGGATTGAGCTTATGCGGATGATGTCCGGACGGGTTCGATCTGCTCTGGGTGTGGGGGAAGACGAGACGGATCATATTTTGAACCCACTGGAGACCCAGCATAGTTCATTTCGAGCACTCGTATTCGTCTCGTCTTCCATCCCCCTGCATATCCTCCGCCGCTACGCTGAACAACTTGATAAAGTGGGCGGCGTGATGGTGTTTCGGGGGGCGCAGGGCGGCCTTACCCGTTTTACGCCCATGGTTTCATTAACGAAGCGCATCATCCTTCAGGATGAGACATGCTCTGAGGCGGACTGCAAGGTCTGGAACGTCGGCGTTCTGATCGACCCGCTTCTTTTCAGGAGTAACCAGATCACGTCAGTCCCGGCCGTCACGGTCACTGAGGATGATCCCTTCTCGGCTTACTGCGAGCGGGCTGGTGCGGAGTCCGCTGATATCTCTGGGCCTTTTATCTCGCTCGGGGACGCGCACCTAAGCGGTCATCTGGAAACCTTATCGCGGCTTGGCGACCCGCGCGCCGATGCGCTTCTGCGAGCCTTATACCAGAAAGAGGAGACGCCCTGATGAGACTGTATAGAAGAACCCTCATACAATTTGTATCTGTGACTATGGGTGCGTGGAAACGCTCGCTCGTCTATCTGATCCTGATGCTCCTCTGCGCATCTGTTGCCTTCCGTGTCGTGCAGGCCTACGCGGTGAATCTGACGCCGTCAGTGGCGGGGACGCTTTACAAGCTAGTTCCAGAGAAGCCGGTTGACCGCCGCACCGTCGTTCTCTTCCCTTATAGGCATCCAGCCTTGCCGGCGGGTGTCCGCCATATGATCAAACGCGTCCTCTGTCTGCCGGGGGATCGGCTGGAGCGGATCGGTAGCGAGTTTTACTGCAACGGGAAGCTGATCGCGCGCGCCAAAGCGAAAGCAAAGTCGGGTGAACAGTTAGAGGCCTTTACCTGGACCTTGGGGCCTGTGCCGGACGGGCAGTTTTTTGCCGGGACCGCACATCCAGACGGCTTCGATAGCCGCTATTTTGGTTTTATCCCGCTCGCAAGCGCGGTTCCTCTGGAGCGGGTGCTATGAGCTGTCTCCGTTTCTGTAACTTTCTGGTGTTTCTGGCCTCCGTTGCGGTCGTCTCTACCGCGCTCTCAAGGATCTATGCGGCAGAGCCTCTGGACGGGGAGAAGAAGAGTAAACGCGGCTGGAACTGGTATGAGGAGCCGCCGCGTCCTGAACCCATCCACCCGGATAGGGCGGTCAAACCAGATATTCCGCCTCTTAAAGTCTTGAAGCAGATGACACCTGAGGCGGTCGGGGAGATTATGGAGGCGCAGCTCGCCTATGCGATTGCAAGCGAGGAAGTGACCGAGGTGGCAGCCTATTATACCCTGATGGATTTTGTGCGTCGGCGGTCCCGCACCTTCACAGCGCTCACCTCAATCGCGCTCCTTGAGAACCCGTCCTTGAATGCCCGCACAGACTATCCGGTCACCAATGCGGGCCGGACTGCGAAAAGCAGAGCGAGAAAAGGGGAGCGGGACAGAAGGCTCGTTGAGAGTAACCGGGACTATGCCCTTATTATGTTCAGCAGCGAAGGCTGTGGTTACTGCGATGTGCAGTGGGCGACGGTGCAGGCCTTCAAGGATAAGGTGGGCTGGGTCATCAGACGACTGGATGTTGCGGCTTACCCTGAACGAGCGGCCCGGTTTGCCGTTGAGGCGACCCCCACCACCATTTTGATCCAGAAAGGCAGCGATACCTGGTTCCCGGTTGCGGTCGGGGTCGAGAGCCTGCCGGTCCTGAGCGATAATATCTACCGGGCCATCCGCCTGATCGCTGGCGAAACCCATCCCGGGCAGTTTTTAAACTCTGAAAGCGATGATGGTGGCTTTTTTGATCCCGGCAAGTCTCTGAGGCTTTCTGCTGGTGATCCAATTCCAGGTGAGAGGAGGAATGAATGACGCCCTTGAGGAACAAGCTATTATCTTTAGTTTTTATCCTCTTTCTTATGCCCGGGCTGCAATCCGCATGGGGGCAGGACTGGACGGAGGCCTGGTTTGATGCCACCACCTCGTCGGGGCCGTCTTCCTTTGAGGGGCAACGCCGGGGATATTTACACGGCGGGCAATTCTCGGGGCGGTTTCGGCTCGCAAATGATAATCTCTTTAGCGTGACCCCGCCCCGGATTAAGGCCGGGTGCGGCGGCATTGATCTCTTTGCGGGCGGTATCAGTTTTCTGGATCCGGAATATCTTGTCGAGAAATTTGAGAATATCCTTCAGGCCGCCCCGGCGCTCGCTTTCAGTATGGCGCTCAAGGCCCACTGTGAAACCTGCGAGGATGTGATGAGCAAGCTAGAGGCGACCTCCTCGTTTCTGAACTCTATCCAGGTCAATGACTGCCGTATGGCCAATCAGGTGGCGCGGGTTATCACAGGCGATAATCCTGATTTTTACTCGAATGTCCTTGAAGAGGCGACAGGCAGCAGAAGTCTCGCGGACGCGGTCGAAAAACATTATCATGGGGCGCAGCAAGCAATCCGGGACAATGATAACAAACCACCAGTTGACCTGCGAGGCGAGGTTGAGAGCTGCCCGGCTCCAGTGAAAGCCCTGTTCGCGGATGGTTCGGTGATCAGTCACGCAGCAGACCGGGTCGGTATGGGGGCTATGGATGAGATCGTTAGAGCCTATATCGGGGATGTGATCATCAGTTGGCCATCGAGTGCGAACGCGCCGACCATACGGGAGATTGAGCGGTGCCCGGCGGTAGACAGGTTTTCTTCGTATGATTTTCTGACGGGGGATGTGCAAGGGCGCGCGGCAAGTGGCGGCGCCTGCCAGTTGGCGACCAGCGTATCGGTGATTGATATGGTCCGCGCGCGTATGCAAGCGATTGGAGCGAAGATCAGGTCAAAGACGGCGCTGACAGCAGATGAGATCGACTTTATCAACCAGTCAGCCCAGCCCGTCTGGGAGATTATCAGAAACGGGGTTGTACGCGGTACGCTCAATGAGGCTATCGACGCCTATGAGTATCCGATTGCTTCCTCGCTTGCCTTCAGAATATTTGACGACCTGCTCACCAACGTGGATTTTCTTGTGAGCAAGGCGCTCACGGACGCAGGCTCTCCGGGCGTCGATGGATCTGTGACGGGAAGCAGTCCCTGTAACCTGGCGATCTATGAGCCTGCTCGCGCCAAGCTGGAGCGCTTACGCCATGATCTTGTTGAAGCGCGCAAGGCGTCGTTTCAGGCGTACCGGGTGACGGTCGGCGAGCAGCATTCTATTTCGGCGCAGGCGGCGCTCTTCACGGAAGACAGAGATACGGCGTCAAGCCGCTATATCCTGTCGCAGTCTGAACGCTGATGCTTGAGCGCCGCTTGCTGATAGCCCTACTATGGCTCATCTTGGCTTTATCGCCTGCGCATGCAGTAGAGCAGGATTATATCACCTACGGCGGCATACATGCCCTCAGTGCCGCGTTTCGCTATGTGGCGCTGTTCTTCTCGAACGGAGACTATGGCGGTCTCGTCTATATTACGGCGGTCATTGGGTTTGTGGTTTCTGCTTTTGTATCAATCCGCCATGGCGGGCGAGACGACAGGACAATTGGCAACTGGCTGCTCACCTTCGCGATGAGCGTGGGGCTGTATACAGCCTTCATTGTCCCGAAAGGCACCATTCATATTTATGATAGAACCCTCAACGCTTATGAGCCGGTCTCGGGTGTGCCGGACGGTATTATTCTGGTGGCGGGTCTAACAAACACGCTTGAGGAGGTGGCCGTTGATATCGCGAACACGGTGAGCCTCACTCCTTATGAAAACACCGCGGGCGGGATCGTGTTCGAGCTTATCCGGTCAACCTTCAAGACGGAGAGGCCGATTGATGATGCGTATCTCTGGGAGAATATAAAGACCTATTATATCGAATGCGGGCAGGTGGCGGCCGCACTTCCCGGATCCGGCTTTACCCTCAACGCCCTCAATAGAACGTCCACCAATCTCTTGTCGACGCTCGGAAACGCTCAGTCTGCGGCTGTCGCGGTCCCCTATAGGACAGAAGCGGATCCGGTCGGAACCATGACCAGTTGCACCGATGCTTACGGTCTGATCCAGAGTGCACTGAATGATCCGGCCACTTATACTTCGGTGGTTGCAGGTCTCTGCCGGTCTGTGGGGTTTGATACAGCGGACGCTGGGCAACTGGGGCAGTGTCACACGATCCTTGATGATATTATCCCGGATATTTTTGGTCAGGTCGGTGACCGGCTCACCTATTTGCAGTCCGCGTCCATTGCTATGGCCATTCAGGATGCGGCGGCGGACTTGAACCCTGAGCGGGCGATCGCGCAGGAGACCAATCGGCGTTTTATCATTCAAGGGGTGGGGCTCTTCAGTTTTGCGCAGGAATACGGCCCGGCTATCCGGGCGGGGTTTCTGGCAGCGGCGCTGACGACGCTGGTGGTCACCACCTTGTTTATCCTCACACCGTGGCGCAACCGGGCCTTCTCGCTTTCGATCGGCTTCTTTGTCTTTGTGGCAGTGTGGGGCATTATCGATATTGGCCTGCAGGTGGTAATTGAGGAGATCGCCCTTGATGCCTTTGAGGAGGTGAAACGCAGTAACCTGGCATTCGACGCCTTCATGCTAACGCCGCCCGCTACTGTCAAAGCCCTCGGCGTGTTCGGAGCCAGCCGCCTTATCTCTATCACGCTCGCCAGCACGATAGTGGTGACAATCTTCAGATTATCTGGTGCGAGCTTTGGGCAACTGACATCCACGCTTGCGCGGCACGGTGAGGATGTTGGCGGCGGCGCGGCGGAAGCCCGGCTTGACCCCGAGCGTCTGGCTAGTGGCACGCAGGCGCGCGCGGAGGCTGTAGGAAGCTTAAGGGGGATGAGTGCAGAAGGCACAGGAGCCTTTAGAGGTATGACAGAAATGGCCGAAGGAAGACTTGTCGGTGAACTCTCTCGCCACGGCGCGTTCGTGTCCGGTGGTCATACCATGGGATTTGGTATGGAGGATATATACCGAAAGAGTGGGTCGATTGAAGGTGGCAGGGCTGCAGGGCAGGTTGAAGGCTTTATGCGCAACATTGACGGCGCGCCGGAAGATATGGCTGTCGTGGCACAAGACCAAGCAGCGACTGCTTCTGAGCGTTCAATCCTGGAGGCGGGTGCGTATGAAAATGCGGCTGCCAATCTTGCGAGCGGAGCGGGTATAGGACTATCTGACGCCAAAAGCCTGATGGCAGGATACGAGCATGCCTTGCTGACAGGTCGGATCACAGGTGCAGAAGGGGACTTGGGCCGGGTCCTCAGCACAGCAACGCTGGAAGAAGGGCAGCGGATCGGGGCTGCGGGCGGGGTCGGTTTGGCTGCCACACACGCAAACATGACCCCGGCTCAGATCGCTGAAGCTGAAGGGTTTTTAAACACGCTCTACGGTGCCGGTGAGACCCTGTTCGCTGAGCGTGCACAGGCAGATGATCTAACACGTGTCAGCAGAGCCGGGGAGGTGCGGCGAGAGCGGCAGGTCGGCGAGGTGGAAGGGCTTGAGAAAGCGGCCGCTTACAGGGGAAGTGACCTAAATGCCATGTCCCGGCAGGCAGCGGGGACAAATGCTGCCGAGCATGTACTCGGGGCTGACCGTCTTACCAGTTTCGCAGGTGACCATGGGATCAGTGCTGAGGATATCCTCTTTGCGCGCGGCAGCAATTATGAACTGGCCGTCAATGCGCGAACGCTGGAAGCTTTTGGTCCTCAGCTGACAGAGGGGCAGTTGGAGGTTGCGCGCCCAGGGAGCAGTATGGCTCTCTCGTTTGATCCTCATACAGGTGAGATTGGCCGCATTGATGTGAGGAGCGGTCAAAGTGGCTCGCTCGACAATACCACGCATATACAGGATGGTTACCGGGTGGATGCACGTCAGGGCACAGAAGGAGGGATGTCCCTGTTCCGGTTCGCAGACCTCAATGACGCCGGAAACATGCAGGGCGCTGCCCAGTTCGCCAGTGCGTATTTGACGGCTGACAGAGAAGGGAGTGACCGCTCGTTCGGAGATAGTGTGGCCCAGCAGGCCTCCAGCTATCTCTCCAATATTGCAGGGAAACAGGTCAGCTATCTGGAATCGAATTCTTCCACTGGTACTGCTGAAACCTATGCCGCTATTAAGGGAAGCGGAGGTTTTAGAGTCTTTGGTGTTGGCATCACGGGAGAGGCTGGAGCAAAGGGGTCACGTGCTTGGTCAGATGTTGACAGCAAACAGTTGGTGAACAGTTTTGATTATTGGAACGATCAAGCCCGAAATGTTTATGATCAAACCCTTGGGAACAGTGAGTTTGATGGAGACCATATCAAAAGGTCATCAGCTTTCCTGAAAGGGATCAGCGATCTTCGTGAGCAGGCGGTAGACATAAAGGCTTGGGTGAAAGACCAGGAGCATGAAGATAGGCAGTCTATGAGCACAGAAGATGTACAGTCTAGTGCTCAGGAGGAGGATGCTAATCGCACTATCAAACCTTCATATCCGAGAGGCTTTAGAGCGCATTGATAGGCTATTTCCTGCTGCCTGAAGGCGTCAAATCTTTCAACTTTTTATGAATGATATTGGCACGCCATGCTCCAAGTGAGCATAAAATACCAAACCCGATAAGAATTGGGCCCAAGGTATAGTTAAGCTCTTGCCCCATTGTTGATTGATTATTGCCTGTTAGGACTAAAAATAGGCCGCCGAAGAACAAGCCAAAAGCAAGAATGCCCAAGAAATATCTATTAACCCCAAAGCTAAATTGGGCTTCTTCTTTTACAATTTCGGCCAGACCTTCATTGATCGATGTGTCATTGCTGGACATTGAAGTTCTCCTTATTGTCTATTCTATCAAATAGGGGACGCTCTTTCAAACACCGTTAGGTAGTATTATGGACCTCACGCGGTACTGTGTCCCAATCAAGTCCCTAGGTTTCCTCACGTTTGCAGATTCTCGCACAGGCGGGAGCTAAATAATCCCAAATTTCCTCTGTGACTCGTTGCAGGCTGACATTCTCAAGATTTACCGATTCAGCGTAGGCAGCCCATTGGCGTTTTTTCTCGGCGTCTTCAGCGAACATGTCCGAGAACCCGGGTGGGCATGTTGTCGGTATAGCATGGCCGCGCCGTTTGAACGTCTCTGCAATCGCCTTATCAAGCATGTCCTCATTGAGGGCTAGAGCTTGTGGTATCGACCAAAGATCATAATAGTCTTTCATCCGGCTGTTGATCAGGCCGAGCGCGACCACTGCATGAAACTTCTCTGCAATGACGGATTCTGGCGGATAAGCCCGCAAGGTTGCAGGCGGCATATCTAATAGGGATGGATAGTCAATACGGTAGTCAGGGTCCACGATGGCATCCCCAAATCCGACATCAATGGTGATCGGTATTTTTGTTTTGTCTAGATAGGCTGTTGTTTTGAGGCGGATGCCACCATAATCTTGCGTATCCCTTATAGGGGTGGCGGCGAGTGTTGCCGTGTCAAAGTTAAGGCCGTCATCTCCATCTAGTTCCATGACTTCGGAGAACACATCTATCAGATGGTCTGCGTCACTGTCTCCGAAGCCCAAAAAGTCCAGGTCTTTTGTTGGCCGTACACTATCGAGTGTCCACTGTGTTACTAACATGCCGCCCTTAAGGATATAATCATTTGCATGCTTTGATACAGATAGGCGGTATATAAGCCTTTGCAGGCCATAGGCGATGAGGACAGTATTGTAGACACGTCCACTGGATCGGGCATGATTATGGAGGCGCTGTTTGATGGACACTGGGCTGACTTTAACCATTGGATGTGATCGCCTCCAGATACGGCCTGATCTTTTTCCAGGCCCCGCAGACACTTGCTGCTTCTGCAATGCCTGACGGGGTGACTTTTCTGGCTTCAAGAGCGTTTTTCATTGCCTCTATAGCTACAGACCGGTCCAGTAGCTTAGGGTTTCGAAAGGCGTCGGCCAGTGTCTTGGAAATAGAGTATACCGGAACCTTCACGCCGCCAATCATATGAAACTCTATACCATAGTGCAGATATTTCTTCTGAAACCTAACAAAGCGAATTGGCGGATAGGTGATTTTCGGTGCCCAGTCTTTCGGCCCGATTGCAACCCAGGTTTTGGCAGGAATTTGGTCGGTTACACCGTGAAATGCGAGCGCGGACATCATACATATCGTGCCATTTGGTACACGTTTAGAGACTTCTGCGAGTGCTTGCTCCTCGTGAACTTGACCATTTTGAAGTTGGTATAGCCCGCGGTCGATTTTGATAATATCACCGGTTTTGACCGCGCGAGCAACAGTGCTTGCTGCAATGCCCTCAGATCGGAGATCCCTTGCACGTACAACAGTTTGATCCTGAAGAATGGAGATCAGATGGTCCTTTTGTGTTTCAAGCTCTGTCATGTTGTTTGTTACAAAACCTAGGATAAAATTAAATATTGTCCGAGGAATTGTATCATTAGGTCTTGGATAAAATCAAGCATAATCCTGGCATCATCTTTCCCTCATGTCTGAGTGCTGCTTCGTGTGGTCGTCCTGAGCTTTATGGGCTGTGATAACGGGAGCCTTGTCAGCCTTCATGAGGATACTGTCCGCAGCCAGGTTTCTCCGTGGTTTTGCCTCTTTGATCGTATCGTAAAGGCTGGCGGCGATCATTCGTAAGGCAGGATGCAGGGCGTCAATAAGGGTGGTGTATCTTGAGGTGGGGGAGGGTGATATGGGCAGGTGCAAGGATTTCTGAGCGCCCAACCCTTGCAGGGATGATGTCTTGCCCCCGGGATTTATATGGAGGGCATGCTTGAGCTTTCGGGCATTATCTGTGAAGTTGTCTTTAAGTCGTTGCGCTCATTAGGCTCTAAGTCTGAACAGTAGTATATCCTTCAACTCGGTGGTAATAGGGAGCATCACACAAGAGGGGTGCTCCTCAAACGGGTCAGATTGAACAACAAGAGCTGATCTTGGTATGCCGTAGTTACCTTGCAGGGCAATTGTAACGAGATCACCGCGCCTCATGCCCACCCTTCAGTATCAGCAGCTTTTTCAATCCAGTTCTGGGTATCTGTGTCCCCGGCATCACCGCGAATAGACCTGGACTGCCGAGCACATTCGATTGCAAAGTTTTTCTTTATGGTGTCAGGTACCCAGATATGAATTTGTCGCATACCTGCAGCTCTCATATTTTCTCTGTGTCGCTGTACACGTTCATTGACACCTGTTGCCACTTGCTTTTTCCATCCTGTTACATGTAACGCGAAAAATGCTTTCTGAAGACGTGATGGTTGGGTAGGGAGGTTATATTAAAGGCCAACTATGGGTGGACGTGACTACTTTATATCTATGCATGCAAGCTGACTGTATTGATTAAAAATATTTGATCAATTATGTACTTTAAAGCCATTTGACTAAATTTTTTTTATCAAAAATATAATAATTTCAATTTGACAAAATAAATTTTATCAATAATAATATTTATGTAATTTTGACTAAATGAGTTTAATCAAATGGCCGTCAACTTATGGGGAAAGGTGTATTATCAAGATACTTTTGCGGGCATAATTTCGCAAGAGGCTGGAGGTCGCTGTTCCTTTGAATATGATGAAGCTTATTTAAACAGCACACTACCTGCTATTTCGTTCACGCTACCTAAACGCTCAGCGTCGCACCTTCATGAAGATGGTCTGCATCCGTTTTTTGACAATCTTTGCGCAGAAGGGTGGTTAAAGAACGTACAAGCAAGAGCGCTTGGTCTTCGCAAGAATGATCGGTTTGCCCTTTTATTAGCGTTTGGGAGTGATCTGGCTGGAGCTGTTCATGTTGAGGACCCTCAACCTGTGCATGATGTAAAAATCGATTTAGATGACCCGGAAAATTATGCTGCTCTTTCTGCAAGAGCATCCTTGTCGGGGGTTCAACCAAAATTAGGTGCGATTAAAGAAGGGCGTAAGTTCAGAGCGGCACGGCAGGGAGAGCTAGCAACCCATATTGCTAAGCTTCCTTCAGGTACACACCCAAACATTGTGGCCTTAGAGTATTTAACCACGCAAGCTTGTGCATCCTTATTGAAAGGAGATGCTGTTGCAGAACTGACAATTGCTTCCTTAGAGGATGTTGTAGAGGCCGCCTTGCTTGTAAAGCGCTTTGATCGCAGTGAGGATGGAACGCGCCTGCATTTTGAAGAGTTCAATCAACTGCTTGGTCAAAAATCCGAAGATAAGTACGACGGCTGTTACGAAGACATGGCAAACTTCATATTGAGGAATGCAGATATCTGCTTGAAAACGGAGTGCGATATACTGTTTCGCCGGATCATGGCATGCATAGTGACTGGCAATACAGATGCTCATCTTAAAAACTTTGCCATGATGCATACAGCGCAGGGGCTGCGTCTGACTCCTTCGTATGATCTGGTAGCAGCAGCTTGCTATCCTGAATATCAAACCATAGCTCTAGGTTTGGAGAATGCGCACGGTATGTCTATCGGCAAACTTAGTGCAAAGAACATAGTGCGGCTTGGAATGCTTTATGGTTTGCCAGAAGGCGCCATTATGTTTGCAGTTGAAGACTTTGCTGGGCGCATGGACCGGGCACACGATAATATCGATAAAGCTAAGAACATAGAAGAGCATATTAAAGATAAACTGCATGAACAGATGGAAAAGCGATGGAACGGGATATTCGCCTCAATTGGCACTTACTTGTTGAAGAAGCAATAAAGCGGCGTAAAGAGCAGAAGATTTCTCAACGGCGGTTAGCTGCAATTACTGGCATCAGCCAGCCTACCATTTCGCGCTTTGAGCAAAAACGGGACGATATCCAGCTTGCTAGTGCTTTTAAAGTACTGGGCGCCCTAGGGCTACTTGTTCAACGCTAAATATGCATTCTGAAGATGTGATGGTTAGGGTATTTTTTTAATTATGGTATCGGTTTTTCTGCAAGGAGGTTGGTAACTGATTGCTCCATTTGAACCCACGCTGCAGAAGTTCGGCACCGCCAGCTTATTAGTGCGATGGTTTTATCGAGGTCTTCCTGAAGGTTTCGGTTGAAAATGGGCTCATGATGTGCAATTCGGTTTCGCAAATTTCGAATTGTCTCGAGGTAGCGGTTTGCGGTTCCTCGTGCTTGATAAACTGGCTCTGTCGTACTTGTATGCGGAAATGCTAGTCGGTAAAATGGAATCCAAAGTCGCCTATCATGCCTTGCAGTAAGCATGTTTTGCCAAAAAGAAAATTTGAGGTCGGCAACAATCTTACCGGCCGTCAATTGGCCGTGTCTCTGCAATCGCTGAGTAGTGGTTTTGAAATCACCATAAGGGCTGTAGCCATAGGGCATTCGTGGTAACGATTGCTTGAAACTACGAGAAAGGTGCCAATTGGCTCCGTATTGTGCTTCCAAGGCGACAATAACGCCGTTTCGAGTAGCAACTTCACAAACCTGCAATGGTATTAGGAATGCAGAAGATATATGTAAATTTCAGCGATATAATGAAAGCGCAATTTCAGTGTCACCACCAGTAGCATTGAGGTAGGTCGCAAATCTGGGAGCTGATATAATGTTGGGAATATCCCTGAGCTCCGCAGCACTAAAAGCCATGTTATCACTTTCTCTTGCGCACTGAAATGTTGACAATACAGGCTACAAAGCATAAGATGTTTGCATATGGCGTGAGAGACTTGTTGGCTTTGGCCTCCCCTCTTCGTTCAGAGAATATATAAAAGCTCGTACTTATGTGCGAGCTTTTTTCGTAACTATCTGCGGTTTTTCCCTTTAGCGCGTCTCAGGTTTTAGCTGAGTGGGCTAGGGGGGGAAGCTGATATTGTCGTCCTTGTTGGCACCAAAACAGCAAAACAACAAAGGTTCTCTTCCCTAATATTTAATTGACTCTTTATATCACCACTCAGATTAGATTTGAATTATTGAAGCGTATTGCATTACCTTTCCCTCATATCTGCGTGCTGCTTCATGTGGTCCTTCTCAGCGATATGGGCTGCTGTGATGATGGAAGCTTTGTCATCCTTCATGAGGATACTGTCGGCAGTCAGGTTTCTCCGGGGTTTTGCGTCTTTGATCGTATCGTAAAGGTTGGCGGCGATCATTCGTAAGGCAGGATGCAGGGCATCAATCAGATTGGTGTATCTTGAGGTAGGAGAGGGTGATATGGGTAGGTGCAAAGATCTCTGAGTGCCCAACCCTTGCAAAGAAGATGTCTTGCCGCCGGGATTTATATGAAGGGCATGCTTGAGCTTTCGGGCATTATCTGTGAAGAGCCGAACGCTTTTCTCTGCTCTGGTGAGACTGACATACAGTGACTTTTGAGTGATCTCGCCCGCTTTCTCTGTGTTGGCAATAATCCAGTTAACGGGCGTGGTTTTACCCTGCTGCTTATAAGTGGTGATGACATAGCCATGATCCCAACATTGATGCTCTCTTAGGTCGAGGGTGCGCTTGGGGCCGTGATCAAACGCTATGGTGGCCTTGCCGTCCTTTATCTTCTCTATGGTTCCTGTGTGGCCGTTTTTAATCCCCGCTACGTCTTTGAGGTTTTGTCGCCACTGTATCTTGTCGCCGAGGGACAGGTTGCGCTTTTGCTCGTGGTAGAGGGTCATGCCTTTTTTACGGGTTCGTCCAGGATCAAACGTCATCTTTTTCCCGTCAGAGAGACGCTCCATCTGTACCTCACCCCCTTTGCTTTTGATAACCCGGAACTTGTCATCCTTATCCGCTCCTAGCTTTGCGTGACCTAAATGGAACACGATAATGTCACCGGGTTTATAATAATCCGCGAGGGAGAGAAGAGCGGGAGTGAGGCCCTTGGAGGACAGGATTTTGAAGGGGTGATCTGCTTTGCTAACAAGCCCTTCCTCTTGCAGTCTGTGTCTGAGGGCTGCATTTGTACTGATGCGGCTGCTGTTCTCGAGAGCAGCTATCTGGATACTCTCGCGGTTTGGGTTCTTGATCCATCTCTCAGCAACCTGATTGGCAAGGTCTGCGGCCTCATACTCTCCCAGCCGGTCACCAAGGGTCGCAAACACTTGTTTTATCTTACCATTGCGGGCTGCTTGTACGAGCGTGTGCATGGACGGGTTCTTTTGCCGGAAGGATTGATCGATAAAAACCGACCTGAGACCCATCTTGATAAGAAGGTCGAATGGCTTCCCCTGTTCGATGGCATCCAACTGTTTGGTATCTCCCAGAAAGACAATGCGGGCTTTTCGTCTGTCGGCGACCTCAAGGAGGCGTACTGTCTGACGGGTGCTGGACATGGAGCTTTCGTCCACGAAGAGGATTGTGTTTCTGCCAGTCTTCTGCCCCCCTGTTTGCAAAAACTCCGCGAGGGTGCCCGCGGGGATGTCGGCTGACGTGCCGAGATCTACGGCAGCTGTGGCCGTGGGGGCGAGGGCGAGATACTGTCGGTAGGGCGCCGCTTTCTTGATGGTCCGAACCAGATGCGATTTTCCGGACCCGGCAACACCGGCCACAATGACAGAGCGGTCGCGTGATCTCAGAACAAAGCGAGCGGCTGCTTTCTGTTTGTCGGTAAGGCTGGAGTTTTCGAGATGTTTTTGGGTGGCCTCGATACTCGCGAGAGGCCACACCGTCTCTCGCTGTTTGAGAACCTGATCTTCTAGACGGGTTTCCCAGGCGATAGAGCTATCAGTGGTATGCCCGTGATAGAGGTGTTTGCCGCCGGTCTGATAGTCCGCACGCTGATACTGTTTGTCTCGTTCTTGCCTCTTTAAGGCTGCCTCAATATCGCCTATGCGCATACGCCCTATATCTGCTTTGAGGGCTTCCCCGATAATATGTCCGTGTTCGACCACGGCCTCTCTGTTGGTCAGATGGGATAGGCCGTGCCGCGCAGCCTTGTCCGCCAGTTTATTGTGCTGGGCCACCATGTCTGGGTGATGTCCTACATCCATCTCTCTGGTTCTCAGGTGTGACTTTTCTATCAAGTTCAGGAGGTCATGGTGTGCGGGTCCAGCACGGACAGCGAGATCATCCAGGACCTTTATATGATCCGTCTTGGCTTTGTTCGGGCGGGTGAGAAGGGTGGCGAGGGCATAGTTTGCGGCGGACGCCCAGCCTCTCTTTTGAGCGTAGTCAACAATGGCTTGCCGGCGCGCCGAGTAAGCTTCCAGAATGGAAGAGGGAATACCCTTAATGTCAAAGAGACCGGTTTCTGCGTTACGGCAAATCTTGTAGCCAAGGGTCTTGCAGGAGGCTGCAAGTTCGTTCCTGTAAACCTGACCGGCGGCCATCTTGATCTTATAGAGGGCACCACTATCAAGGGCGTACCAGTGACCGCGATCCTTATCATAGGTCATGTTAGAGACGGGTGTATGCGTATGCAGATGGGGATCGAGGGTACGAGAAAAATATTCCGTAAATCTGGCCGCGACAAGGTTGCCTGTGTGCCGGTAAGTGATCTTGCCATCTGCGCCTCGCACACGAACATGGGCATAGGTTTCGACAAACGTGAGGGCACGCTCGACGGCATTATCGTGCGCCGTATGGAGGCGCTTGTCGCCGCCGACGATAGACAGGATACTGACCCCTTTGGGTGCACTGAAGGTCAGATCCCAGCCGGGGTGATGCTTGCTGTTTGCTTTCTCCCACCCGGCTTTATGGCCTTTGGGCAGAATGCCCGAAAGGGTTTTGGTCAGATCCTCAGTGGCAACCTGACCCTCTAGCTGCAAGCGTTTTGCGCCTGCACCGAACCACCGGGACGGCGCGTCACTATCCTTTGAATAATAATCACCGGACGCATAATATTTTGCCGCTCCGCCTGGTGTCCCGGATATCTTGCCGATCGATAGCATGGATCATGTCTCACTTTGGCCCGGTGGGGTCTGATCGGATGGGCCGGATATAGGCTTTGCTCTGACAGGCGTATGAGGTTTTTCTGCATCTTCCTCTTTGGCCTCCTTTGGGGCCTCCTCTGGGGCCTGCTCTTTGTCCGCTTTGGCAAAGAGTGGCAGGGTAAAAATGGACTTTGAAATGGCTGTCTTTTGTCGCTTGGGTGCGGATTTGTTTTTTGCCTCAAAGAGGCTTTTGGCTGGTTTGGTGACAAGGGTGGGAGCGTTTGGGCTATCGCTGATCATGCTTTGATCGAGGCGCGCGATAAAGCTTTCTGCCACAGCCGGATGGTTCACATATTTGATCTCCAGTGGCACAACGGGGAGACCCGACCCGGCATTTAAATAGAACTGCAGGTTACTCAGAGAGCGGATTTCACTGGCGAGGATGAGAGGGCGTGTTGAGCGCTGAATGTTCGCAGTCCTGCCGTCCCGGATCTGACTAACGCCGTAGGAATAGCCTTCATTGGTCTCAGCGGTTTCTGTGTCACCGAGGTCCTTCTGAGCCCACTCGGCGGTCGCCACATCCTGAGCACGGTAGATGCAGTGGAGGGCGCAGGCACCCGTTATAGCTTCGGCGGCTTCTGCGCCGTAAACCTTCTTCAAAAGGGTATGGGACTGATAGCCAAGAATATGACAGCCGCCATACTTGGGTGCGTTGGTGAGGGTGGTTAGAAGGGACGGCAGAACATTCATGGTGGGAAGCTCATCATAAACCCCGAAGATCCGCCGCGTCCGACTTGGCGGCAAAGACAAAATGGCGGAGGTTGCGATATCTACCCACATGGAGATCAGGGGCCGGAGGGCATCAATCTGATCGGCGCGCGTGGCGATAAAGAGCCAGCTGTCATTCTCTTCATTCCTGACCCAGTGCCGGATCGAAAAAGCCTTGCCGCTTTGGGGGAGATAGTTGAAGCTCTTCAGATAAGAGGCCAGATGGCTCATAATGGATGCGGCGGTTTTATCTTTTGAGAAGGCTGCCGCTGCTTCCGTGTTTTTTAGATGGTCGACGACATCATCGGCGTTCGACTGGAGACCCCAATATAGAAGGCGGTGCAGACTAGGGTCCTGCATTTCTCTCGCGAGCTTGCGGGTAAGGGCCACATAGACGGTGCGCGCCGCGATGGGCCAAAAGCTGTCACCACCTGTGCTTTCGGGGACGAGGCTTGCGGCCTGCTGCTCATAGTGGGCGGGTTCAAGAGCGTCATACCAGGGACGCCACTCGACAGACCGTTCGTCCGTCGGGTTGAGGATAAAATCAATACCAGGCCTATAGAAGAGCCGGGTGAAATTACCCCCATAATCATAGATGATGGCCCGTTTTTTGGCGCGCCGTATCTCCTTCAGTATGGAGGCAATCTGGACGGATTTACCAGTGCGCGGGGCGCCGACGAGGGCAATGCTGGTGGGTTCCAGAGAGGCTGGAAGACGGATACCGCCGAGGGATATAACCCCCTTTTTGCCGCGCTTTCTAAAAAAGCGAATGAGATCCGTCGCTGTTCCAATACGGGCGCCTCTGATGTGAAAGTCTTTCGTCTGGTGGCGGCCTTTCAGGTAGAAGAATAACAGGACAGCAAGGGTGATAAGGGAGCCTAAGCTGATCCCGACAAGCCCTCCCTTGATGGCGCCATCAAGGGCCTTTCGCATCGTCTTCTTGACGAGGCTCGAGCGGCTGTATCTGTCAGCATAGATCAGATATGTTTTACCGCTTTCGTCCTCAAACTCCATGACGGTCTCGCGGCCTGAGAAGGCAACCTTGAACCCTGCCACAAACCACTGTTTGATGATGTAACGGTCGTAGGGGGTTGTCCCTTGCCATGTATGCCAGAGGCTGAAGCCAGCGATGATCAGGAGGGTGGCAATTAGGGTTTGATGGAGAGACTGCGCCATCATCTGATATTCATGGATGGTGGTTTGGGCGCCGCGTATGAAGGTAGAAAACGGTGTGCGAAAGAAGTTAGCCATGATCGTTCTCAGTCTCTACTTGAGAATTATCCAGACCGATTTTCACGAAATAGTTTTCTGCCTCTCTGAGTATTTCATCGGCGGCTTCCTCATCTACTCCTGCTGCAAGAAAGCGAACCAGGTAGAGGGTTTTGATGGAAAGGTTGAGTGCGACCTGAAGTCGCTCGTGAATGTCCTTGAAGTCACTGCTCTTATGCCCTGTGTATTCGAGCAATATGTCACGCATCAAAGCTGAAACTGTCAGGTTTCTTCGAGCGGCAAGTTCCTCAAGTTCGTGCGAAAGCGTTGAGGGAATTCGGAGCGAGATTGTGTGTAACATGGGGCTGGCACTTTCTGCCAGCAGAGTTCGATTCGAGCGATCCTTATTAGGCCACATCTCTGGCTGTATGACAAGGGCATACACAAATGTTTACGGGTAAACAATGTTTACCATTGATTGTATTCGGGTTTTTGGGATGACCGTTTACGGCGTATGCGGCTGTTTACGGAGCGTATACAATGTATGACTGTTAAATACTTGGAATATCAACATATTTTAAGGCCGCAGTTGGTGCATCAGGTGTGTCCCTCGATTTCGCTGGCGTCTTGACGCTTGCGTATGTTTCTTATTATGGTGGTGCATGACGCTTTCAGGGCCATCGTCAAGTTTAAGACCTGAGTAACTCGTGGGGAGGAATTAAACATAGGATGGAGATGAGCGATGGGCACCAAAACGGTAAACTTAGAGAAACTGGAACGCCAGCAGGCGCTCCTCAGTGAAAAAATCAGAGTGCATAAAAAGGAAACGGCCATCAAATATGGCAGCCCCTTTGTTGAGAAAGTTGGGGACGGGATCGACCCCAAACTGATGGCTAGGCTTGCGGAGGCTGTTGCTGCTGTCGGGGTCCAAGAAGCCCTCAACCGCCTATCCTGAATGACATATTCATGAGGTGCCAGAACGGCACCTTCAGGTGTATGCCTTGGCTAGCTTCGATCCTCTTCCTGCACGGGTGGTTGCCGATATAGAAAGCGGCATTTTGGCACCCGGTGAGTCACTCTCACAGAGAAAGTTTGGCAAACTCTACGGTGTCGGGCGTGGGGTTGCCCGGCGGGTCCTCAAGTTTCTGTTGGACAGTGGCTATATTGAGTTTTCTGAAAGTGACCTCACGGGTGACTATGTTGTGACGCCCTATACGGACGCGGTGAGGCAGCAGGCCATTGAACTTAAAATCCTCCTTGAAACCTATGTAACCAAGAAGATACTGAAGCGGGTGTCAAAGCCTCTCATTATGCGGTTGAAGGCGATGAACCGGGATATGCTCGCCGCCATTGATGCAGGTGATTTACGGGAAGCCATTTTGATCAACAGGCGGTTTCATGAGTATCTGATGGAAACCGTCAACCGGGGGCCGCTTGGGCGCATGTTTGATGTGCTTTACCGGGATGCGTCCTCCTATGTCCACGAGAGTTATGACGCGCTTGACGAAGCCTTTCTGGCGGTCTGTGAACATGCGGTTATCATTGATGCTCTGGAGACTGGACACAAGGCACAATTGATCGAGATTGTTAAAATACATGTGCGCAAAGGGTTTGAGGCCGAGAGGCAAGCGGGGCCACTTGTAGAGAAGCAGCGCCGCCGTACTGGGTGCGACTGATGGCTGTTTGTTTTACCGGTTTCTGGCGAGGAGCGACAGAGCAAAGGCGGTGAAGGGCAGGAAGGCCAGAAGGGTGGTGGCAACCAGAACCCGCGCCGCGTCAAAACCGCTCTCCAGGATTAATAGTTGGTTTGTGATCAAGACGAAAAGGATGACATGGAGTATCAGGGCAGCGAGGAGGATAAGGGTTTCTGAAAGGGTGGAGAAGGACGAGAAACGAATCATCATAGCCTGAAAGCCTGCCTGCATCAGCTTGCTATTATAGAAGGAAATGGTGGCGGCAATGGCGGCGATACCTGTTGCAAGAATGGAGCTTGCATAGAGGAATATGATTGACGGAATAGCAGCGACAAGAGCCAGCATCAGGCCGCTTTTAAAACAGGTCATCAGGGTCGGGCTATAGAAGCGTTTCATAATGTAACTATAGAACTTTAGAGGGCGCGAACAATCTTTTTTGATGCGGCTAGGCTAGGGGCTCCAAAGCCTCTTTGAACGAGCTGTGTCTCCGCTCAAAGAGGCCGCCTTTTGGCTTGATCTCCCGCTTTTTATTTTACAGGCCGGAAGACTTTGATGCTGAGGGCACGGGCTTTGTCTGCCAGATTTTCGGTGATGCCGGACCCCGGAAAGATCACCACGCCCTTGGGGGCTTGCGCCAACATCAGGTCATTGCGTTTGAAAGGCGCGGCGCGGTTATGGCGCTCCCAGTCAGGCGCAAAGATGATGGCTGTGACACGACGGTTCGCGGCCCATTTGGCGGCGATCAGCTCCGCGCCTTTCTTTGCCCCGCCGTGCATCAGAACCATATCAGGGTTGTTCGCTTTCACCTTATCAAGGGCGCTGTAGATGGCATTCACATCCTCAAACTCCATACCGCCCGCAAAAGCAATAAGGGTGCCGTCCGGGACATTGAGCTGCGTCTCGGCCTTCCGTTTAGCCTTCAGATAGTCACGGCTTGTGATCATGCTGGCGGTCATGCTCTGGTGATTAACGGTTGACCCTGCACGCGGTTGCCAGACGCTGCCGGTTTTGGCCTCAAATAGCTCGCTACCAACGTCGCGCATCAGCTCAAACACCTGCCGCTGTTCCAGCATGGTCCGGCCCTCTGTGATCAGGTCTTCAAGCTCCACACTTTTCACCTCGGACCCGTCTTGTTGGCGCTGGCTTTTCCGCTGCTGGTCCTCGTTCTGGTCGAGGGCTTTTTGGACCTGCGTGACCTTGCGCTGGAACACATTCACAAACCCCCAAAGGATACCCTGCAAGTCATCTTCAAGGCGGGTATCTGCAAACAGGCCTGTGAGCACATCAAAGCTGTCAGATAGACCGTTTGCAAGATCATCACTATCCGGTAAGGGCCGGTGATCCAGTTCGTCCGAGAAGGGGCGTTTGCCGTAAAGGGTCATCTCGGTAATCGCTTTCGCCGTGGGGCTTTCCTCTATAAACATGGGTCTCTCCATATGTATGGCTCTGTCCTGTCGGCTTGGGTAAAGTTCCGACGGTCTAGACAAATGCCTCTCCACCAATTTCACCTCCTCCCCGCAGTTTCCCCCGAAGGGAGGGGGCGGAATAAACGCTGAAGAGCCTGCCGGGAAAAGAGGCCTGCACCTTGTGCCGTAACGCAGTGGAGGACTGGGCTTTGCCCGGTTGCGGGGCACGACCGTCAGGCTAGCACGGCGTGTTTTCGCACCCGACCTCAGGTGGAAACTCTCTCACACCTGATCGTTACCCGTATGGGACGAGACACTGTTATGTGGCTCGGTGGAGCTTAGAGAGCGCAGCGATCCTAGTGTAATAGAGCAGGGTGCCCGACAGGGATGTGTAGGAAAGACCTAAATTACCCGTCCTGAGAAACTAAAATGCTAGAAAGGCGTTCCTTCAGATAGCAGGGACCATAGGTCGTGAGGTCAGTGTTAAAATCATCACAGCGGGAGACGATGGTGTTACATTGGATACCTTCCATAAGCGCCCGCTCTGTGAGCTGTCCAGCTGCATTTAGGCCTGCCACGTCATTATCGCGGGCAATGACCAGATGCTTCAGGCCCGCTGGTAAGTTGATCGCTGCCAGATGGTTGGCCGTCAAGGCTGCAACCATAGCAACATCGGGTCGAACGGTTTTAAGGGACAGGATGGTTTCCATGCCTTCGCCTGCAATCAACAGCTCTTTTGAGCGTCCAAAGTAGACCCCGTTTCCTCTGAGGTGACCGAGGCATTTTTTAGGGTTCTCTATGGCAGCAAGGCCTTTACCGTCGCGCCTCAACCAGATGCGATTGATGCCGGTGAAGGTGCCATCCTTGTCGCTGATCTTTCCGATGAGCGCCGGACACTGGCCGTGCACGCCGTTCTCCCTGTAGTAGAGAGCAGGGTGGAACCTGAGAGCACTCTCGCTGCTTGCATGAATTGACCGAGAGGCGAGATAGGTTTCTGCAAGGGTGCCTCTGATGGGACGGCTGGCGCGGAAGATCTTCCGGGCACTCATGACCGAAGAAGGTCTCCACTCATCGCCTGCGTCCGTGTTGGTAGCGCACACCGAAGATGAAGAGCGCGCTGATACGGTTTGTGGCAGCGACAGGAACGTACGGGCCTCATCGGCTGCAGCCCGTATGTCCTCGTGCCCAGACTGGTGTCTGATCAGATCGAGAAGATCGCCGTACTCACCGGTGGCCTCATCGGTCCATTTGCCGCGCGCGTTTGGCCCGCTCAAGGGCCCTTGAAGGCGCACGTGCAGGCTGGCCCCGCGCTCGTTCAGAACGTTCCCGACAGTCCAATAGTTCCCAACCTTGCGACCTTCAGAGAGATAGTGGCGGCAAACAGCCTCGGCGTTTGCGCGTAGGGCTTCAGCGATATCGGATATGCTCCTCATGGGTTCATCCTTTTGTGTATCAGTGGAAAAAGAAGAGCCGGAGCACCCTGAAAAAAACGACAGGGTTCACGCCGGCTTGATGGAGGGGGAAGGGTATTCGTCAGCCTTAAAAGGGGATCTCGTCACCGTGCGGCTGATCTGCTGCTGACCCGTTCAGGGCGCTTGGAGCGGATAGGTCATCCGGCCTTTGGGTATCGCCGGGAGGCGGAGCCTCTGGTCCCGTGTCCCAGCCTCTGGCGCTGCCGAGCATCTCAAAAACACCCCGATAGGGCTGGAGGACGACTTCGGTCACATAGCGGTCTTGCCCGGCGTCATCCGTCCACTTGCGGGTTTGTAGCTTCCCCTCAATATAGACTTTGTCCCCGGACTTGAGATAGTCGGCGGCAATGCTCGCGAGACCCGGATTAAAAATGACGATCCGGTGCCACTCTGTTGCCTGACGTTCCTCGCCGCTTTCCCGGTCTGTCCATTTTTCTGAAGTTGCGACGCTCAGGGTCACGGCAAGGGTGTCTGATTTGGTGTGCCGGACCTCCGGGTCTCGGCCCAGATGTCCGGCGATTGTTACTCGGTTGATACCACGCATGATGCAGTCCTTTCTCTGTCTGGTTAAAGATCACCAGACAGTTATTCTGCTTTCACTCTTGCGCGTAGGGTGGTGGTTAAACGGGCGTGCCGGTTTCGATATCGAGCGTTTCCAGATACTCACACTCGCTCCTCGAATAGCGGACCTCGATCTCAAGACTGACCGTGCCTTCGTCCACCTTGATGAGGAGCTCTCCAAAGCCACCCTCGTTGTTATACCAGTCGATATTGGTATGTTCGAGATAGTCGTAGGTCAGGTCATCAATGGCTTCATTCAACGGGATCTGGTTTTCCCTGATAACTTGGGTCCAGGCACCGTGTTCAAAACTGCGCTCGCACTTGATACAGGGGACGGTAACACCTCCAGCCAGAACAAAACTCCCCTGATCATAGACGATACTGTCAATCGAACCGCTGTCCCCGTACCCGTCAAAGTGGACAGATACTTCTGACACGCCGTTTGCGCGGAGGACAGGCAGAATGCGGCGCAGGTTTTCTTTATACTGGTGGCCATGTACAATAACCTCTACTTGATGAGAGGAGGTCTTGAGCGAGATGCCCAGTATCTCATGAATGACCGCGCGTATCTTTTGGTCAGGAGAGGCGTTGAAGCGGCTTTTGATCTGGGCAATCCTCAAGGGGTGGTCCACATTCCCGGTTCTGAGCAGTTCCACTGTCCAGCGCTGCTTCTCAACAAAGACAGTCGCAATAGCACAGGTACCGCCTTTGACGCGGTAATGATAACTGGCGACACAGTGACGCTGTCTGAGCCCTTCCATACCGAGACGCCGGCTGGAGTGGATCAGATACCCGCTAAAACATGTTGGCAGATGTTTCTCATACTCCGTGAGATCATAGAGGGTATTTTCCCCTGTCAGTGTTTTAAGCGTCTCTACGCGCGACAAGCGGTCATGCTCGGACCGCCAGCGTTTTTCTGACCAGCCAAGGTTAATGGATCTCCCTTGTATCTTTGCCATGGTAATGACGTCACCAACAGGAACGCGCTTAATGACGAAGGATAGATATCCAACCGCGAAGGCGAGGAGGCGCTGTGTGTTCCTGGAGAGGTCACCTGCATCCAGTATGGTGGACAGATGGTCCTCACTAAGGTGACCACTTTGCCATAAGGCCTCAAAGGGGGCCGCGACCTTGGCTGGCAGGGAGGCAAGGCGGGTTTCGAGGGGTATGTCCGTCATTGTTCTGCCCTCCGTGACCGGTGGCCAACTTTGGTGGCGTGCGCCATCCAGGGGACAGGGGTGATCCGCTCCAGCCAGTCCGCAAGGTTTGGGACACGGCCGCCGCAGTCTTCCATCACATGTTGTTCACTGATATAGCGCACTGGAACGTCTTTGCCTGCACTGTTTGGAATGGTGACACCGAAGACGCGCTCGCACTCAAAGATGCCTTCGGCGTGATGCCGGAGCGCCCGGTGGCGAAAGTCACAGAAGCTTTCTTTTGTCGCATCAAACCACTCATGGATAGCGAGATAGTCCTCAGCTTTCCCACCGAACAGTTTGGCGGATGATTTTGCATGATAATAGGTATGGGTCATGGGATATGCCTTTCATAAGGATTTAAGGGCAATCATCTGCAAGCTCTTAAGCCTCAAATGATCACCCTTAAAAACAGCCCTCCCACTCTTGAGCGGGAAGGCTGGACTGCTGGGCGAGATGGGCAGTAACGGTTCTACAAGGAACCCTGCAAAGTTTGCGGTGTTCCACCCATACGGCTTGTCTTGGAAAGGATTTATGTGTATATTGTTTAAACCTTATACACATTGGAAAAACCATGCGTACCAATATTGAGATTGATGACACATTGATGGAAGCCGCCATGAAGGCGGCGGGATCGGCCACCAAGAAAGCTGCCGTTGAAGAAGGGCTGCGGCTGATCGTGCGCCTCGGTGAGCAAAGGGATTTGCGTAAGTTACGGGGCAGTCTCCAGTGGGAAGGGTCGCTTGAGGACATGCGGCGGGACGCATGATTTTGGTTGATAGTTCCGTGTGGATCGATTTTTTCCGCGGCAAACAAAGCCGGGAAACTGACCTGCTTGATAGATGTCTTGGCACCGAACCTTTGTTGACAGGCGACTTGATTATCACCGAGGTTTTACAGGGGTTCAAGCATGAAAGGGACTTCCGGAAAGCCAGGGCGGCTCTTGGTCAGCTTGAATTTGCCCCCATGGTTGGAGCAGAGATTGCGCTTAAAAGCGCAGAAAATTACCGAAGGCTCAGGCAGCAAGGGATCACAGTTCGTAAAACGATTGATGTGTTGATCGCAACCTTTTGCATAGAAAATGGCCATACGCTTCTGCACTCAGACAGGGACTTTGATGTGATGGTTGACAGCCTTGGCCTTAAAACCTTGTGGAGTGAGTGGTGCCCAAATGTATTGAGCACCACCTTTTGAGTTAGGCGTCCAGATCAGTGTCGTATCATTCTGATGCGCACTGGGTTGCAGCCGCCTCCAATAATTCAGCGTTAAAGGTGATGCGGCCCTCAGCGCGGGCCGCTTGCGCATAGACCTTGATGCCATGCTCAGCGGTAAAATGCAGATCCCGCTCAAGACCGAGGCCAAAAGGTGGGCACTTAACGGATTGCAACTCGGAGAGGAGAACCGTTCCGAGCTCAGGAAACCCCAGACCGAGGTCACAGAGGCCCCAGAGGTAATCCGGATTTTCTGGATCCCGGCAGGTAATGAGCCATGTGGCTGCCCCGCAAGGATTGAAGATTTTTAGAACCGGTACACAGTCACCGCTGTCATCGGGCCAGTTTTTATCAAGTTTTTCAGCGATTGCTTTGGTGAGGAGTTTCATGACAGGTCTCCTGTGCAAGCAATGATGAAACGGTGGTCGTGGATCTGTTTTGGACCAAGCCATCTGTTGTAGGTCGCCTCATCACACTCACAGGCGAGGGTGATGATAAGCTGTTCAGGGTTTTTGATGCCGGTGAGGTTTTCCCAATCGCCGGGCAGGGATTCGCGTTCCTGATCACTCAGGCTGCGCAAAAAGGGAGCAGACATAAGTGCCTCCTTGAGTAGAGATTGAAATATGTGTGAAATGGCTGAGGCTATGGCCAGTCAGCCTTAAAGTGAGAGTTGTTGTTCGTAGGAACTATGGACCGAGTTTCTGGTCTGTATGCATGTTTGGGTTCTCCGTGGATGGTCCGGAAAAGCCTCTCTCTTCCTTTCAAACCATCACGAAAAACCAACACTCCTCTTACTCTGAGGCTCAGGCCGTGCGTATACAAAGTAAACGGCCTTGACTGCCCGGAAATATTGAATTCTTGGGCGATTTGTGGCTAAATGCCTGATGCTCGAAGTGATTGGCATGGTTCCAGGAAACTAGGTACCCAACATGGGGTCGAGCAAACACGTCACAGACAAAGAGATAGAAGAAGCGCTCAACTATGTTGCGCAGCTTATCAGTTGGTATGGGGATGCTTACTGGCCTGTCTTTGATCGGCTCGAAAAGGAGCTTGAAGAAAGACGATCAAGAGCCATGCGATTGAATGCGCGTTTAGGGTGTGCCGAGAGAAATAAAGCACCTAGCTATTTGTCATGAGAATATAGTTTATGGGCTGTTTTATAGCCTGTAGGTAGGTGTAGAGAATGAGGTTGTATTGGTTGGGTACTTGACAGCCGGCTTCTCCTGAAAAGCCTTCAATTGCTTTATAATTAATCTCAAAAGAGTAAGGTTTTACTACTCTAATATAGGGACTTAGGAACATCGCCGTTTTAAGATATCAAAGATGCGAACCGGCTGGCTTGCTGTTCAAGAAACGCTGTAATGTTCGCAAGCACGACGCTCTCCCCATTTTCTGAAGCCAACTGGTTAGCTTCTGCTAAAGCCATAGGTATTGTGCGCCATAGTTTTTCATTAGGAGCATCAAACATACGGCCATATAATTCGTTACCAATGCAGTTTAACTCTGCCACTTCCATAAATTCGCGTGCTTCAAAAAATTGAAGCCTTTTAGATAGGTGTCGCAACCGATTATCTTCCATCCTTGCAGCGACTTCGTCTCTTTTATGCCAATCCGTATTATGAAAGTGCTCCGCAATATTCCAGTCTGACCATGGGGCAAAGCCATCATTAAGCTGAAGCTCAATGTGTTCAGACTTTACAGGCTTCCAAGATGTTGCCTCCAATATAGCTGTAATCTTATCTAATAGTTGTTGATTTCCCCGAATAGCTACTGCTCTGGCCTCAAATATTTCAATGTTGCCGGGCTCTCTTAATATGTGAGGTGAAATATCTTCTAAGTATGAAAATACCGGCGCAGCATTAATTATAGTTTTAAATATAATGGAATTCTGGGCGTCAATTAGCTGTTGTAATTCTTCATCTGAAATATTAGCCAACATCTCTGGGTCATAACTTAAATCTAATAAATACTGTTGACTAGCCCACTGCCTGTTTTGACCAATTTTCATAACTATTGGAGGGCGATGATCATCTTTGCTCCAGTGAGATAAGAGTCCAACTACGTTGTTTTGTTCTAAAAAAGAAAGTGCCTCGTCCTTGCGAGAAAAACGGCATGCTTCAGACCAGGCCTCAGGTGCATTTTCTTTTATATGGCGGCAAATATATAAAGTAGCTTCAACATCACGCTCTGCTTCATGCATGCCTAAATCTGAAAACCCATTCGCTGATGCAACACTAGCCAAAGTAAAGTCCGGCTGGCCATTAGGTTTCCTATAAACGTTTAGAGAGCCAGGTGCTGTGTAGTAAGCCGCTCTCGCAATGATCAAAGCGTCAGTTCTATTATTTGAGTGGGTATTGGTATAAAACGGATAATGAAGCGTATGGAAGAATGCTTGTCTCAGGAAATACTCATCAAACCTGATGGAGTTCCATCCTAGAAATGTTGCAGGCTTCCATTCCTGCAGCTTCTCTACTATCTCCCTCATCATTGAATAGTGTGAGGGCAAACTCTGATCAAACAACTGGTCAGGCTGGATCCCATTTATTAGCAATGCTTTAGGAGATGGAACTATATGAGGCATTAACCTACATCGAACTGAAATTCGATCCAGTTCATTCAGGTTATAATCTGTATGAATAGCTGCAAATTGTAGTATTTGATCAAAGGACTTATTCAGCCCTGTGGTTTCAACATCATAAAAAATAAAACCCGACAACGAAGACCCCCATGTCTCATTTTAGGTGCTTATTTTTTTAGATTAACAATTCGCGTCTGTATTGCAAGGCTACTAACTTTAAATTTGTCTGCTAGTTCAGTGATATACTTCTCTGCCTCGTCATCTAAAAATGGGTCCGTCAGCAAATCAATATCGCACTTACTTACTTCTTCTTTTATAAGGTGCTCGGGCATGAGAAGTTCTGCAGCAAAAGCGTTTGCTTCAACTTCTATGGGGTCAACACCTGTAGCAGACTTTAAATCGCGGTATAGACCTCCAGAAAAGTTTGTATCTAAATGAACTTCCTGGGATACCAAAGCGCTATGTAGCCGATAGTGCCCAATTTCATGTGCGAGCGTAAAGCGTTTTCTATTTGCATTATGTAAGGAGTTAATTCCGATGATAGGCTTCCCATCTTTGATGAAAATCATCCCAGATAACTCATTATCCATTGGCTCGTAACGTATAGTAATATTAAGCTTACGAGCTATTCGATCAACATTGACTGGGGCTCTGGAGAGCCCTCCAAATTCTGCATGAATCTGTTTAGCGGACTCAATGGCCCGCTTTTTATTAAGTTTCATTATTTGAACTTTCCCTACTTAGAGCCGCTCATAACTCTTTTAGTCGCTTCCCAGTAACTTTGAGGAATATCCTTATTCAGAGGGAGTTCGTAATCCGAGTTTACAACCCTCGTTTTTCTAGAATCCACAGACGGCATTAAGTCCTGTACATCCATTTCAAGTGCATTAGCAAATCCATAGAGTTGTCCCACCAGTATTCTTTGCCTGCCCGCTTCAATGTTAGCCATTGATGCTCGGGATATACCCACTGTGTTCGCAAGGATATCCTGTGTCATCGACAACGCTTTTCTGCGATTCCGAAGCAAAGTGCCTATTTCTGGATATGGAAAGTCTGTGCTCATGAATTCAAGTATATAAAACTACTGATTTATGTCAATAGGGCAAACTCAATGTCATTTTCACAAACACTTAAAATACAATTATGCAAAATGTTCTTGACTCTCAGGTTCGGTTAAATCATGTTTGCATTGTGGGCGCAAAAGCGTCACTTTTGCAAACGTTCCGGTTAGGGCTAGGCCGGCTATACATGCCTTCTGCGGGGAGGCAGAAAGGTTTAAAATGAGTAATGTTCGTGAGTTGGATAGAAGCTGTACGGCTAATGCCGCGGATAAATCCCTTGGGCTGGTAATCCTTGATCAAAACTTCAAGGGGGATTTCTATGAGGTTACTGACCCGGTCGTTTCAGGTCGTGACATTATTAGGCTAGGAAAGAAAAGACCTGCAAAAAGCTACATTGTTCTTAGACAGCTAGCTTCTGGTCAAGTTGAAGAAGTGGGCCTTGATGAGAAGCTGCCCTTGCAAAATGAGAATAAAGATCGGTTTTTTGTCATAAAAGGCGATCGGACATACAGGTTTGTTGTAGATGGATACCGACTGTCTTGGCCTAATGCTGAATTAAGCGGCAAAGACATCAGGAAACTTGCTCTCAAAGACAACGACTTTGATGTCTGGCAGGAAAATGAAGATACCCCTGATAAGAGTATTCTGCCTGAGGAAAAGGTTACTTTGACTGGTAGGGGGGTGGAAAGCTTTTTTACCAAAGCCAAAGTGAAGCTAGTAGAGGTGATTTTCAATGACGAGTCTGTAACACTTGAAAAACGAAAATATACGTATCAGGAGCTGTTTCAGGTTTTTGGTGTAGTCGCGGGCTATGTCTTGCAACAAGTTCTGTCAAATGGCGAGTTTGAACCTCTTAACCCAGGAGACACTATTAAGGCCAAGGATGGTCTCGTCTTTTTCTCTCATGCTCCAGAAGGTCAGTCATCATGAGTGTAGATGAAAACTTTGCGGCCTTACGGAAAATCTATCCTGAAGTACAACTCATGGAGCAAGGCGGCCAAAAAGTTGCCTTTATCCCAAATTTAATGCTCAAGCAGTCAGGCCAAACAGTATCGCTTCAGGCACTTTTGTGGCCCTATGCTCGCGATGGATATCAGACGCGGCTTTTCTTGGAAAAAAAAGTAGATGGGGAGGCAAAGAACTGGAAATCCTTTAATCTTTTAGGGAAGTCTTGGTGGGCATGTTCTTGGCGAGGTGTACAGGCGAATCTTCCGTGGCCTGTAATATTGGCAAACCACTTAAGGGCCTTATAATGAATATTCGACTTAAGATTCCTACAGGACTGTTTGATAAAATCAGAAGTGATTTAAAAAGGCCCCATTTTTTTGCGCACGAACGTGTAGGGTTTTTAACTGCTGGGGTTGCTCAAACAAGCGAAGCGAACATTAATTTGTTCGCAAGAGAATACTTTCCTGTGGCAGATGAGGACTATGAAGTAAGTCATAGTGTGGGCGCTCAAATTGGTAGCAATGCAATTCGTAAGGGACTGCAGAGCGCATACAAAGATAAGTCTGCCTTGATACATATACACACTCATGGTGGCATGGGAATTCCTAACTTCAGTAGCGTCGATTTAAAAAGTGGGAAAAACTTTGTGCCGTCATTCTTTAACTTACTACCTCAAGTACCGCACGGGCTCGGGGTTTTAAGTAACAACGCCATTCGTTTGCTAGCATGGGTCAACAAAGAGCTTCCCCCACAAGTAGTGCGTGAAGTGGTTGAAGTTGGGTCGGTGCTCAAAAAGTATGAGGTGGCATGATGACAAAAGACAAGGATCGCCAAAGTTTTCTGGGAGCCAAAAGCAAGAAGATTTTCTCAAGTTCGGTCATAGGTATTGTGGGGCTTGGTGGAGGGGGCTCGCATATTGTTCAGCAGTTGGCCCATATTGGATTTAAGAAATATGTAATTGTCGATTACGACATCGTAGAAGATTCTAACTTAAACCGCCTTGTGGGAGCGACGAGGCAGGATTTTAGAGACGTCCTGCAAAAGACACAAATCGCGGCAAGGCTAATCTATAGTCTTCGTGAAGACGCTTCTGTCACACAATTGAACGCTAAATGGCAGGAAGTATCGGATGAACTGTATGAGTGTGATATCATCATTGGCGCTCTTGACTCTGTTTCTGCTAAAGCAGAGTTAGAACAGTTTTGTCGTCGATTTCATATTCCGTATTTCGATATTGGGATGGATGTTCACGAATTAGATACAGACAGGTATCTTATAGCGGGGCAAGTCGTGAGGTCAGTCTATGGTGGCCCGTGTCTTAGGTGTCTTGGGATTGTAACTGACAAACTACTAGAGGCAGAAGCTGCTAACTATGGGGATGCTGGTGGGCAACCTCAAGTCATTTGGCCTAATGGCATATTAGCCTCTGCGACCATTGGAATGGTGATTCACATGTTGACGCCCTGGTCATCGGATGGTCAACCTCACTCGTGCTTAGAGTATGATGGTAACCACAACACATTGGTGCCAAGTCGAAAACTTCGGGTGTTAGCTAACAAAAAGTGTGCCCACTTTCCTGACAATGAAGCAGGAGATCCTTTTTTTGATATTCGATCACTCCGCAAGAATACAACCGAGCAACATGACGCTACTCTTGAATCATTGAGAGTTTACGCTCGAGCTCTTGCAACAGTTAAGAATTGGGTTTTAGGCATATGGAAGTTCAAATGAGAAAAGTAAGACGCTTGCTAAAACGTCTGATGTTTTATGTTCAGCCTTTAATTCTACCATGTACGGTATTCTCAACATATTTCGCTTTTCAAGCCGCCAGCCTTCAAGAGCAGCAACTAAAGATTTCGGAAGAACAACAGAAGCTTGCTCTGTGGCAGTCCGAGCTCGATTCTCAAATAGTAGAAATACAGCGTCAGGCATCTTTGCCTGTATTTCAGGTAGGAATAAACTTAGTAGGACTGAAAGGTGGTAAAAGATTAGAGGAGTTACAGGTTAGTGCAGAGCGTAATTTCTCATATGACCTGAGCCCTTTAAATTCATCCAATTAGAAGTAGAGTCTGTCGTAAGGAGACAGACTGATGAGAAAGAGCCGTTTCACGGAAGAACAGATAATCCGCATCCTGAAGGAACAGGAAGCGGGTCAGCCGACGGCATCGGTGTGCCGTCAGCACGGTATCGGAGAAAGTACCTTTTATAAATGGAAGGCAAAGTACGGTGGCATGGAAGTATCGGATGCCAAACGCCTGAAAGCGCTTGAGGATGAGAACCAGCGCCTGAAGTCATTGTTGGCGGACGCCCATCTTGATATTTCGATGCTCAAAGACATCGCATCAAAAAAGTGGTAACGCCTGCCGGGAAGCGAGACGCGGTCGCTCATCTCAGCTCTGTCCATGAGGTGAGTGAACGGCGGGCGTGCAGGGTTCTGGATATTGACCGGTCCCTGATCAGATATCAGAGCCGCAGGCCTCGGGATGAACATATCCGCGAGCGTCTGAGAGCACTGTCGGCTGAACGCAAGCGCTTTGGTTACAGGCGCCTGCATATCCTGATGGCGCGTGAAGGGATCCATATCAACCACAAGAAGGTCAGACGGCTATACAAGGAAGAAGGCCTGTCAGTTCGCAAGCGTGGCGGCAGGAAGCGGGCCATAGGCACCCGTGCGCCAATCGCTGTGCCCTCACGGGTGAACGAGCGCTGGTCGCTGGGTAATACCCCCATATTTAGGGGGCTTCAAAAGTAGAAGCTTTAAGCTGCCACGGGCATGCCCATGGCAAGTTTCTGTTTCGGCGTGATGCCGCCGAGCGCCATATTGGGGCTGATAAAGACGCCTTGCTTCCTGAGTTCATTGCTGACCCGTACCTGACCGTGGGCTGGGTAGTCTACAGCATAACAAACGACAGTTTGTTCTGTTGCATCATCAACCCTGTTCTTCAGATTGGGAACACGCCTGTTCTTGTCCAACAGCGCGTCCACACCGCCATCCTCGGTAGCTTCCTTATAGCGGTAGAATGTATCTCGGCTCACGCCCATGACTTTGCAGGCCCGTGATACATTGCCCAGTTCTTCTGCCAGATTGAGAAGTCCAAGCTTGTGTTTAACGATACGATCATTAGAATTTAACATGTGAGTTACCTCATGATTTTGTTGTTTGCTTCGCAACCAACATCAAAATCGGTAACTCACATCCATGCAATCCATTTCAATTGCAAAATGTACGATCTCAGCTGAACTTATTTACTTAAGTCTTATACCTTGGTGAATGGGTCTGTTTCACTTACTGAATTGGATAAAGGTTGGGTTGCCTCTTTGTGGGTAAAAAACCTTTTTGATAAGAACTATTGGTCTAGCGTGAATTATGGCCGTGACATGTATGTGCGTTATGCTGGCATGCCACGGACATATGGTCTAACGCTTACATATAAGTTTAATTAAAATAAACAAAGCCCCCGCTTTATTTGAGGCTGGGGCTTTGTTTATCGTTTTGAAGACAGAGAGTGGGTTTGATCAAGAAAATAATGGATATGACACTCTCATAAGCAGTTTGATGATCCCTGTGTTTTCTGCAAGGAAAGTTGGTAATAAAGTATACCTATGTGGTAGGTTCAGAGACTTTTCCATGATCTTCACACAGGCTGTGGTCAGCAAGTACATGAACCACATTACACTGTAAAACGGTACCGCCTTCACATTCATTAAGGATGCGGACAAGTTCTGAGCGTAAGGTCGTCAACGATGCTATTTTGCGCTCTACTTGCTTTAGGTGGTCTCGCGCAATTTTATCTACTTTTTCGCAAGGTTGATCTGGCTGGTCTGCCAAGGCTAGAATGTTTCGGATATCATCAAGGCTGAAGCCCATATCGCGGCTGTGTCTGATAAAATTTAGACGTTCCATATCTAGGTTGTTGTAGACGCGTCTGCCGTTTTCTGCGCGCTGCGCCAAAGGCATCAAGCCAATATCTTCATAATAACGAATAGTTTGCACCTTGCAGTCTGTCTGCTTTGCTAGGTCGCCGATCATAAATTTTTCAAGCATGATTTTTCCTCTTGCTCCTACAGTTACTATAGCATGTATGCCTGTATTCATGAACACTCATAAAGAAAGGTAAAAAACAATGTCTCATGGATGCTGCGGGGGTGATGTGAAGTTTGATGGCGCCTCACAAGCATACAAACGTGTGTTGCTGGTGGTGATTGCTGTTAACTTTGTTATGTTTTTGGTGGAAGTAACAGGGGGGCTCGCGTCTGGTTCTATGGCGCTACTTGCAGATTCGCTCGATTTCCTAGCAGACAGCACCACATACACAATTTCCCTTGTTGTTATTGGAATGTCGCTTGCCGTCAGGGCAAAAGCCGGGCTTTTTAAGGGCATCTCGCTGCTTGCTATTGCTGCATGGGTGCTGGGCAGTACTGTGTACCGCATGCTTGGTGATGCTGTTCCTGAACCTGTAACAATGGGCGCGATTGGCTTCACGGCTTTTGCGGCAAATGTTTTTTGTGCGCTTCTATTGATGCGCTTTAAGGACGGCGATGCCAACGTGCGCTCTGTTTGGCTGTGCAGCCGGAACGACGCGATTGGTAATGTGGCGGTCATGTTGGCGGCATCTGGCATTTGGGTGACTGAGAGCATGTGGCCTGACTTGATTGTGGCGGGCGGTATGTCTGTTCTATTTTGCCAATCTGCCATATTAATCATTCGGCAGGCCCGCTTGGAGTTGCAGCAAGACCATGAAGCGCATCAGCACTAATTTGCATGTGTTAGCATGGCATGCGCTGCACGGGTGGCATCATTGCTACGTGCGATTATTATTAGCTTGATCCCAAAGGCCTTTTCAAAGGCCTTTGTTTGAAGTTGCATGAGTTTGCGTTTAATCGGCGAGGGGATAATGCCAACCACGCCTGTGCATGTTCCTGAAAAAACAATCTTGTTTTTCTTGAACCACAGGGCGAGAGCTTTTTTATCCTGCTTGCTGGTATCTTCTTTCGGGGGTTCTGAAACTATCATCACAAATGGCTTTTGCTGTGCAAGCAGCTTGTCCATTTCAACAATCCATTGCTCTGCAAAGCCGGGGCTAACAGCTGTGGCTGTAAACCACACAATTGGGAAGTCAGCAGTATTAAGAATGGAGGTATTCAATCTGGAAAGCCTAGGTGCAGAAAAACCATGCGATGAGGGGTGGACTATTGTACTTTGATCGTATCAAGGTCGTTTCCAAGGATGATATCGCCCTCAGGATAATAGGCACGAATTTGCCCAATGAAGGTTTCAGGTGAAAAGGTCGGGCCAATGCCAAAGTGGGTTAAAATGACCTTTTGAATCCCGGACCGTTCAGCTAGTTTTCCTACCTCTGCAGCAGTCATGTGCTCATCTTCAATATGGCCTTTTAGCACCTTAGACTGAACATCTTTGAACTGTTTTTTGATAGCTGCTGTGATGCTGTCTGGGTCTGCAATTTCAGATACCAGTATGTCGCAGTCTTTTGTAAGGGCATCTAGTGCCCTTGATGGGCCCGTATCACCAGTGAAAACAACACAGGTGTCACCCACATCAAACCGGTATGACAGGGCGTTATCAAAGCCATAGTCCTGCTCGGTCAGTGTTATGGTTGAATAATGGGAATTGGAAACCGCACTGACCCTTGTTTTACTGTCAGTGTAGATGACAACAGGCTTGTCTTCGGCGATATCATGCGCGACGAAGTATGACGAAATATCTTTTCTTGGTGGTAACTGGTGTTTGAAAATATGCCCGCCGATGTCGAGTATGTCGGCGTTCCGGCGTACAAGCTCTTTTGTGCCGTTTGGCCCGTAAATAGGTAAAGGCACATCACGCCCTTTTACCCATGAAAAGGCCATTAAAGGCCCAAGGCCTAGAGTATGATCAAAATGCATATGGCTGATAAAAACTGCATCAAGGGATGGTAGGGCAACAGACGCACGGCTTAGTTGCTGTGATATATTATCGCCTGTATCTACAATATAGACGCTGTTACCTACACGTAGCATATTTGCGGGTTGTGACCTAACCGGATGTGCGACAGGTCCACCACTTGTACCAAGCAAGATAATGTCTATGTCTGTTTTGTCGGCATCCGTATACGCAGCTATGGACGTGGAGGCTGCTAGGGCGCTTCCTATGAAAATGGCTGATTTCATTAACCTTGTTGCAAGCCACTTTGTGCTCAAAACTGTACGTGATTTATACAAACCAACACCCTTATATTAGATAGCATTGTGGAAGAGAGTAGAATTAGAGTGTGCTGTAGAGCGAATTCCACAGCACACGAACATATCAAACTTAGAAGTTAAATGTTGCCTGAATGCCATAAGTGGCGCCAATAGCAGGATAGTAGGCATCAATACCCAGCGGGTGCCCCGTAGTGGTAATGGACTGATAATCCGGCGTTGTCCGGTCGTTCAGGGCGTTTTTAACCCACGCTGTTACTGACCAAGTTGCCTCTATGTTTTGCAGGCCTACACGGATATCAAGATAATTAACCGGTTCCCGGATGTAATCATTTTCGGGGTCCCAATACCAGCTATCAATACGGCTATAGTCAGACGTCAGAAAAATTGCGAGATTATCTGTAATGGGCCTTTCATAACTCAGCCCAATGCTGAGAGAATAATCAGGCACGAGTGGCGGGGTGTTCCCAATATAGTCGGCAGCACTGCCTGCATAGCCTGATGGTGGTACGAAGTTTTTGATTTTCGCATCGGTATAGCCAAAACCAGCATTGAGTTTCAGCTCTTGTGTAATCAGAAAGGCGGTTTCAATTTCAAAGCCCTTGATTTCTGTTTTATCAATATTGATGCCTACGTTCCCCGCAGAACCAGCATCAAACAGTTTAAACTGGCCGTTCTTGAGATCAGTGTAAAACACAGCTGCACTCGTAAGAATCCTATTTTCAAGCAGTTGGCCCTTGAATCCAATTTCATAAGTTGTTGCTGTTTCAGCCTCAATAATGCTTTCACCAAAAGTTGCCGTGCTCGAATTAAAGTCACCTGCACGGAAGCCTTGGCCTACTGAACTATATACTGTAAAGCCTGCATCAGACTTATACGTCAGGGTTGCTTTAGGCTGCCATTTGGTAAATTTGGCATTGAGTGTACCGTTTTGGTTATTGCTGTCTTCATCGTAGCGCAGCGCAACGGCAAGTTCTAATTTGTCAGTAATGTCATATTCAAGCTGACCAAACCCGGCATAGTTTTCATAGTTGTTTTCATCAACCGTGGACTGAAACAAGAACGTCGTGCCAACAGGGGTGGGGGTTATCCCAAACAGAAACGGCTCAATATATAGGTCAGTGCCTAGCACACCGCTATTTTTCACATGATAACCGCCAACAAGCCAGCGCAGTGCACTGTCCTGATTTGAAGTGAAGCGAAGTTCCTGTGAAAACCCGTCATGTTTCCGTATCTGTTCTGCACGGAAAAGATCAGCTGGGGAAAAGTCAAAGTCTGCTGAAAGGCCCTCTTCAATATTCACATACGCTAAAATGGCCGTCAGGGTCCCGGCCTCAGTATCCCAGTCAATCTTGCCGGATAGGTCGTGCAGCGTGCGCGGGTTAGAGCCAACATGGTCAACATTAATGGGATCATCAACTTGTGTTGAATCGCCAGTTGAGCTTGTAATGTAAGCTGGGTCAGTCCCTTTTGTGTCCGAGTATGTGTATTTGATATCGATTTCAAGCGCCTCGGATGGCTTGGCAATAATACGTGTGCGACCTGTGAAATCTTCAAAATGATCTACGTAATTATCTGCTCCGATATTATATATCTGCCCCCGACGGTCCGAATAAGACGCACCGACAGACGCAAAAAGTTTGTCAGCAATAAGTGGGCCACTGATGGATGCCTTCGCTTTATATTCTTCGCCGCGCCCATAACCTACCAACACACGACCTTTAAATTCGTCATCGGGTTTACGGGATGTCAGGTTAATCACACCGGCGATAGCATTTCGTCCGTAAATCGCACCTTGCGGGCCTTTTAGAACCTCAATCTGTTGCAGGTCAAATTCATCAACATTGAACTGCAGGGGTGAGATGGTTAGAACGCCGTCAACAACGATAGCCGCGGGCGGTGGTGCATACTGTGACTGCGTTTGCCCCCGAATTGTAAGATAGTTTGTGCCAAGGTTTAGGGCATTGGTGAAGGTGACGTTGGGGGCCAATTTGGCAAAGTCATCCAACCCTTCTATGCCGCGTTTTTGTATCGACTCTTCGGTAAATACGGTTATCGCGATTGGCACATCTTGTAGGCTCTCGTCTCTGCGTCTTGCTGTTACCACAATTTCTTCAAAGGCAATCGCGGCATTGGTGTCGGTTGACTGTGCAAATGAAGCATCGTTTATGGCTAATGCGGCAAAGGCAATAGCGCTCGATGACTGGAAAAAAGTAAAGGCCCGCTTGTATTTCATTGTTTCCTCCTTGTTTACCCAAAGCTTTCTTATTTAATTTATGCCCAACATGTAAGGCTGTCAGACAGCTTGGCATGCGATTATCATGAGTGCAACAAAAAAATATCTCATCTAGCGACTGTGTAAACTGGCTTTAATATATAACTGTAAGCTTTTCTGGTGCTTCCATACGAAGCCTTGAACTTTAATTCATAAAATAGGAGTTTGTTATTAGCCGACTATTTGGTATTCACCTTAAAATTAAGTCTGGTTGTCAGACCATAGCGACAGAGTGATCTGGCTATTAATGAAAACAGAATGATGTACTTGAATGCACGTATCATGGGATTAATGTAAATATGGAACACTCAATCCAGCGCCGAGTTCAGCCAAATTATCTTGTTGATCAAGTTTTACAGATCCTGCAAAAAGCTTTGGAAAATGATGAGTTACAAGCAGGCGACAAGCTGCCATCAGAAACCAGCCTAGCCAAGCAATACGGCGTTAGTCGGTCAACAATTCGTGAAGCTCTAAGGGTTTTGTCTCATTTGGGGCTGGTTGAAACATGGGCCGGTAAAGGTAGCTTTGTTGTAAAAACAAAAGCTCCTGATTTAATTACGTCAGATACTATGAATCTGGATCTTATCAAAGAGATCTACGAGTTTAGGTACAATATTGAAGCGGAAGCTGCTGAAAAGGCGGCTTTATATAGAACAGAAGATCAATTGTCGTCCATGAAGAGTATGCTATCTAAAACTAAAGCATCATTCATTGCAGGCAACATGGATGAAACTGTTATACAAGACACAGATTTTCATATTTCTATTTTAAAAGCAGCAGGTTGCAACTTTGCGGTGTCGCTTTATGAAAGTCATCGAGACGTTATAGAGCAAGCCGCCAAGTCTGTTATCGCTATGCCTGGGTCAGTTGCTTCTGAGCATATGTTGTCAAGTATTTCGGCTGTGCATGATGATTTATTAAGCGCGATTGAGGTGCAGGATGCCCATGCGGCTCTTGTAGTAGTGCGTCGTGATCAGCGTGAAGTAAGTGCTTGGTTGAAAATGAAAGAACGCGAACAGACTACCTCCTGATCAGCTGTTCACTGCACTTAATCATTAATTTGATAGTTTTGTAGTTATTGGAAATTCATTGACAAAACCCATAAACCTGTCAGACTGCCAGACAAATAAAGCAAATGGATGAATAGATGATCAAACGAAAAGATTATTTTAATGAATGGGAGCCTACGCAAAAACAGCTAGGCTATAGTCAGGCAGTAAAGGTTGGTGACACACTTTATATTGCAGGCTCCGCTGCCCTTGATCCAGATTTTGTACCAATGCACGTTGGTGATTTCGGGGCACAGCTCACCACAGTTTACGAAAAACTTAAAGAAACGCTTGAGCATCATGAGATGACAGCATCGAGCGTTGTTAAGGAAGTTATGTATGCGACCGACATGTCAAAGCTTGTTGATTGCATGGCCATTCGTAAAAGCTTCTATGGAGATGGCCCTTTTCCGGCGGCGACAGGTGTTGAGGTAACACAGCTTTTTCACCCTGATCTAATGATCGAAATCGAAATGGTCGCTATTGCCGACACAAAATAATAGCCAAAACAATTAATAAAATAATGAAGAGATACTACTATGCCATATGAAAACCCTGTAAATACTTCACATCAGCGCATCAAAAAACGCATTCTCGGACCTCAAGTTCCTTTTGAAGGGGATAATGGGCTTTATACTCAGTCTTGGTTTCCCATCTGCATGTCTTCAGAAATTGAGACCGGAGCTGTTAAAGGATACCCTTTTTTGGGTGGCAAAGTGATTGTCTTTCGGGGGGGTGATGGTATTGCCCGTGTAACGACTGCTTACTGTGCCCATTTGGGGTCAGATTTATCACTTGGTTGTGTAAAAGATAATGGGGTTCAGTGTCCCTACCATTTCTGGGAATTTGATGGCGGAACGGGTGCATGCATTAAAACAGGTGTGGGTGATGTGCCGCCTCGAAATGCGGGGATTTATTCTTTCCCTGTCTGTGAAAAGCATGGTTTGATTTGGGCTTTTAATGGTGATGAACCGCTTTTCGATATTCCTGACTGGCCAATGCCAGAGAGTGATTTGGTGGTTGATACCCAGCCGTTTCCGGTGCATATGCCTATTGATCCATGGATTATTTGTGCCCAGACACCTGATATTCAGCATGTCATATTGCTGCATAAGTTTGAGCTGATCGGCCCTAACCCTGCCTCGGATGTTGAATGGACTGACTATACCATGTTCTATGATCTGCATGGGATTGCCCAGGGGCGGGAAATGAATATTCGCGCGGGCCTAGTTGGCAGTTCCATATTTTTCCAGACAGGGACACTCGATGGTCGCTGGTTTGGCTTTTTAACAGCGATGGGCCTTCCTGCACCATCTACCACAAGTCTTTTTTCGGTTTTTGCGGCTGAAAAGGCGAGCGGTGATGAAGATGATGTGCGGGCATTCATAGAAGATGCGCGTAACCATGAGATTGCTATCGCATCAGAAGATGCTGACATCGCGGCATCTATTAAGTTTAAGGTTGGTGCCTTGACAAAAGCTGACGCAACTCTTGGTAAGTTTTTTGAGAAAATGCGTAAGTTCCCTCGGGCAAACCCAGCGGCAGACTTCTTAAGTTAAAAGAAAAAGCCTCGTCTGTGTGGTCAGGCGAGGTTTCTCTCTATTTTATGTACGAACAGGAATACCTATGACAACCACCGACCCTTATGCAATCGATAGCCTTGAAAAGCTGAGAACTATATACGGCGAACCCAGCCCTTTAGTGACAAAGTCAAAGCTGGATTTTCTGCACGATCATATGATTGATTTTATCCGTTATTGTCCCATCGTTGCCCTTGCTTCTGAAACAGAAGATGGGCTGGACGCTTCCCCGCGTGGTGGGGAGCCAGGCTTTGTTAAAGTGTTGGATCGAAAGACTGTGGCAATCGGGGATTGGCCCGGTAATAACAAGTTAGAGAGTATCACCAATATTATTCGCACGGGCCGGTGTGGCATTTTATTTCTTGTACCGAAGCAAGATGTTTTTTTCCGTATTAACGGTCCCGCAAGTGTGACACAGGACCCAGACGTTCTGAAAAAGCTTGTTGAGCACAATAAGGAACCAAAGGCTGCCATTAAAGTGACGGTGAATGAGGCTTATTTCCACTGCGGTAAGGCATTCCGGCGCTCTGGCCTATGGAAACCTGAAGGCTGGACAGATTCTTCAGCTTTCCCAATGGTAGGTAAAGTACTGAAAGACCTAACAGATATTGCTGAATATTCACCAGAACAACTTGAAGGTCTTTATCAACACGGCCTTAAGGAAGAATTATACTAATTGATAGGTACGAAAGATATGGCACAGAAGCCTCTGGTTGTTTTGATACATGGTGCTTGGCTTGGTGGATACAGCTGGCATAAAATTGTATCTGCCTTGTCGCGTAACGGATTTCCAGTGTTGGCACCTAGCCTGGAGATGACAGCGGCAGCAGGACTTCAGGCGCATGTGCATCAAGTGTGGGAAGCTGTTGAAGCTTCTGGCGCTGACAGTCTTGTGTTCATTGGTCACAGCTATGGTGCTGTTGTAGCCTCAGAAGTTGCTGCAAGGTGTAAGGGAGCAGAGAAGAAGCTCGTTGTTCTTGATGGGTTTATTGCAGAAGCAGGTAAATCTATTTTTGAAAGTTATCCTGAGGCGGAGGAGATATTTTCATCATTGATTACAGCAGAGCAGCCGGACTTTATTCAGGTGCTGCCTGCAGATATGCTTGGCCTGTCTGAAGGGGCAGAGCAAGACTGGTTGAAGGCTGAAATGTGTCCTATGCCAGTGAAAGGCTTTGCCGAAGTAGCACTTTATGGCTGTAGTACGATGAGGGATAAATACTATATTCGTTTCAACCAGTTCCCATTCTTTGCCGCAACACTTGATCATGCCGAAACAATAGGTTGGAATACGGCAGAGATTGATGTGCCGCACATGGCTATTTTAACGCATGCGGATGCCGTGATTGAGAAACTGTTGAGTATTATATAAATCTCATTTTAACGTTATTTTTGTGTATGTGTAGAGCTATTAATAAGCATAAATCACCGCGTAAAAGCGCCCAACTACCTGCTGGTATTTGGGCGCTAGGGTTCGTTAGCATGTTTATGGATATTTCATCTGGTATGGTCCAAAGCTTGCTACCTCTGTTTCTTGTGTCCTCGTTGGGTGTTAGCGCATTGGGCGTGGGGCTTATTGATGGTTTGGCGCATGCTGTAGCTTTGGGATTAAAGGTTTTTTCTGGCGTTATTAGTGATTATACGGGCAAGAGAAAACTCCTTGCCGTTTTTGGCTATGCCTTAGGAGCATTCAGTAAGCCTTTCTTTGCTGTGTCTGGTTCAGCTCTAGAGATACTTTCAGCTAGAATTTTGGACAGGGTAGGCAAAGGGCTGCGTAGTGCACCGCGCGACGCTCTAGTGGCGGATATTGCGCCTGCTACTATGCGGGGTGCAGCATATGGTTTGAGACAGGCAATTGATGCATTTGGTGCCTTTATAGGGCCGCTTATTGCTATTGCCCTGATGTTCTTATGGGCAAATGATTACCGTGCTGTTTTCTGGTGTGCGACTATCCCGGGTGTACTTGCTGTTCTTTTACTGGTGGTCGGGGTGAAAGAGCCGAAGTCTCAGAAAAAAAGTGTCAGGACCAACCCTCTTACCAAAAAGAATATCAAGCGATTGGGCGCACCGTTTTATACCGTGATATTGGTGAGTAGTCTTTTTGCGTTGTCGCGGTTTAGTGAAGCTTTCCTAGTTTTACGTGCTGTGGAAACAGGTGTCTCACCAGCGTTAGTGCCTTTGGTGATGGTAATTATGAATTTGATGTACGCAATGGCATCCTATCCTTTTGGCAGTCTATCGGATCGGTTTTCAGGCTCTATGCTGTTGGCTTTTGGGCTTACTATCCTAGCACTTGCACATAGCATACTCGCATCTGCTGATGTTTGGTTTGTCTTTATGGTGGGGGTTATGCTGTGGGGTGTGCATATGGGTGTGACACAAGGATTACTTGCTAAAATGGTGGCGGATAGCGCGCCTGAGGATATACGAGGAACGGCCTTTGGTTTCTTTAATTTTTCACAGGGAATCGCCTTTCTAATAGCGAATATCCTTGCTGGGTATATGTGGGATCAGCACGGATCCGCCGTAACATTTTATATTGGTATATGTTTTAGCCTCATTGCTTGTACAACAGTTATTGGTATGGCTTACCGCAGTAAAATGTAGCACTCATACGGTTTTCGTCTATTCATAAAAGGGTTTGGATCTTTATCGTTTTGAAAATCATTTATAGCCGGGAGCGATATGAATGATTTTTTCATATCAAGTAGCGGTGCAGTATATCTTTTAGGGGTATGATCTTTCTAAAATGCCAAAGGTTGTTGCTCATAGGCTCACTTCACAAGATAATAATGAGCCGAATTTCCCTTTACCATACATATAGCTGGCGCCAGAAACATCTTCCTAAAACCCCATTCAATCATTAGGGTGTGACCTCAATTCAAAGTCTTGCCTTTTTTGACTGTTTTGTGGTTCAAGGCTCCCAAACAGGGAGTTTTAGATCGTATCAGGTTTAATAATGTAAATAAGTTCAGCTGAGATCGTACATTTTGCAATTGAAATGGATTGCATGGATGTGAGTTACCGATTTTGATGTTGGTTGCGAAGCAAACAACAAAATCATGAGGTAACTCACATGTTAAATTCTAATGATCGTATCGTTAAACACAAGCTTGGACTTCTCAATCTGGCAGAAGAACTGGGCAATGTATCACGGGCCTGCAAAGTCATGGGCGTGAGCCGAGATACATTCTACCGCTATAAGGAAGCTGCCGAGGATGGCGGTGTGGACGCGCTGTTGGACAAGAACAGGCGTGTTCCCAATCTGAAGAACAGGGTTGATGATGCAACAGAACAAACTGTCGTTTGTTATGCTGTAGACTACCCAGCCCACGGTCAGGTACGGGTCGGCAATGAACTCAGGAAGCAAGGCGTCTTTATCAGCCCCAGCGGTGTACGCTCTGTCTGGCTGCGTCATGGCCTTGCCAACTTCAAAGGCCGATTGAAAGCCCTTGAAGCCAAAGTGGCCGAAGCACAGGTCCAGGCGCTAGAACGCAAGAAGCTGGACGATGAAGTATCTGGTGAGATTGAGACACACCACCCAGGGTATCTGGGATCACAGGACATTTTCTATGTTGGCACCATGAAAGGGGTGGGTCGCATTTACCAGCAAACCTATGTGGATACATATTCCAAGGTGGCTCATGCCAAGCTCTACAGCACCAAAACACCAATCACAGCGGCTGATCTGTTGAATGACAAGGTGCTACCCTTCATGGAGGACAATGACCTGCCTGTTCTGCGTATCCTCACTGATCGGGGCACTGAGTATTGTGGCAGACCCGAGACCCATGATTATCAGCTCTATTTGGCTGTGAACCAGATTGACCATACCAAAACCAAGGTCAAATCACCCCAGACAAACGGCATCTATGAAAGGTTCCACAGAACCATCCTTGATGAGTTCTACCGGATCACATTCCGCAAAAAGCTCTATGAAACAATCCAACAACTACAGGAGGACTTGGATGATTGGATAAATTACTATAACACTGAACGCACCCATCAGGGTAAAATGTGCAATGGACGAACCCCAATGCAGACGCTCCTTGATGATAAACAAAAATGGTTGGAAAAAGCGCTAAGCCAAACCTAACCTGACAATGACCAACTCAAAGTCGGTAACTGTCAGATCAAGTCTGAACTATTACAAACTGACGATGGCAGGGCATTTGCAATAAAAATGATAGACAGAGGTAAGATGTTTAGGATGACTCCCGTGGGTTACTGTGAATAACCAGGATATAATCCCTCTCCCGCGTATATTGGTTTTATAAGATGGCTAGCTGGTTGAATGGTTCGTATTTTACTGTGGATCATTTTCATTCGCTTGATGGGTGAGTTTGCGCCACCATACCGCCAGTTTCCTTGTTAGTTTTGGTAGCATTGTCTTTAGTAACCTTGAGAATTATTGTTTTCTAGTTAAATGGTAGCGAAACCGTGGAATATATTGTTTCTTTTTCTATAGACTTCTTATCGAGGCCGTTAACGCCCGGTGATCCCCACGTACCCAAGCGCTTCGTCTTCACGTAAAGGTATCTCATCAAAGCAGGCATGGTGTCTGGCTGGACAGTTAGCGTCCGGAGATTTCCCTTAAGCGGCTTTTTTCAGCTCATTTTCGCTGAAGTTCCAGGGTAACAGCTCATTGATCCGGTTTATCGGGTGCTCTGCAATGGTATCGAACACCCACGTCAGGTATGCTTGGGGGTTAATGCCATTGAGTTTGGCCGTTTCCAGAAGTGTATAAGCGGCAGCGGCGCGTTCCCCGCCTTTGTCTGAACCATAGAACAGGAAGTTTTTTCGTCCAAGCGCGATAGGACGCACGCAACGCTCCGCCGGGTTATTCTCAAGTGATAATCTGCCGTCAGTGAGATAAACCGCCAGCCGAATCAATCTGGTGATGGCATGGCGGATGTAGACCTTGAGAAGGTGGGTATCACCGGGCGTTTACTCGAGGCCATTCTTTTTGGTGGCCTCAAAAGTCAAAAAAACTTCAATGTTTCCTCCTGCTGTTTCGAGTTTAATATGGGACACAAATGGTACACATATTGGGACATAAATGGTATTATATTTTTTATAACTAATTGTTTATATTATATTATATTTATTTATACGAATCCTTCCCGGTGCACCACTTACTTCCCTTCCTATTATTAAATCTATATTTTCTCGCTCAGTGTCTTTGGTTGTAAATGATCATGACATTGTTGATTGGGCAGGTCGCATGTGGCGAAGTGTTTTGGCTTACAGTGCCAATATGCGGTAAAACAGGACAGCTATATCCTAGTGTCACGAGGGTGTTTTCGATAAAGGCGGGTTTTATAAATCGATTTAGGTGATTTATGAAACCGAAACATCCAATTTCACAACCTTAAAATAGTATCGTATCAGGACTAATTCTAAATCATAGGAGGAACTCTTGATGCTGAAGCATACATTGTCCGCGATCGCCATTATGGCAGTTGGACTATCTTCGGTCGCACCAGCGGGGGCTGTTGTTGCCGACGACAAACAGATTACGAATGAATTTTGGTGGCCAAACAGGCTGGATTTGACGCCGCTTCGTCAGAACTCGCCAGTATCAAACCCTATGGGGGCAAATTTTGACTATGCCAAAGAGTTTGAGAGCCTTGATCTTAAGGCTGTTAAGCAGGATATTGAGGCACTGTTAACAACCTCTCAGGATTGGTGGCCGGCCGATTACGGTAATTATGGGCCTTTTTTCATCCGAATGGCTTGGCACAGTGCCGGTACGTACCGTGTGATAGATGGCCGAGGTGGCTCAGATGGTGGCATGCAGCGTTTTGCACCGCTTAACAGCTGGCCAGATAATGCAAATCTGGATAAGGCGCGACAGTTGCTGTGGCCTATAAAACAAAAGTACGGTCATAAACTATCATGGGGTGACCTGATGGTTTTGGCTGGTACTGTAGCGATGGAGTCGATGGGCTTTAAAACGCTGGGCTTTGCCGGGGGGCGTGTAGATGAATGGAAGCCTGAGGAGGTTTACTGGGGGCCTGAAGGGCAGTGGCTTGGTAGTGCACGCCATACTGGGGACAGAAAACTTAAAGGGCCACTTGCCGCGACCCGCATGGGGCTGATTTATGTGAATCCGGAGGGGCCTAATGGTAATCCTGATCCGCTGTTAGCTGCCAAGGACATTCGTGAGACCTTTGGCCGTATGGCTATGAATGATGAAGAAACTGTCGCACTTATTGCTGGAGGTCATACATTTGGTAAAGCACATGGTGCAGCCAGTGCCGCCAAGCATGTTGATCGCGAACCTGAGGCTGCTGGCCTTGAAGAACAAGGTCTTGGTTGGAAAAACAGGTATAAAAGCGGTAAAGGGGCAGATACAATCACGAGTGGACTAGAGGGTGCATGGACTGTAAGCCCAGCTGAGTGGACCCATAACTATCTTCAAAATCTGTACATGTTTGATTGGGTGCAAACAGAGAGTCCAGCGGGAGCTATTCAGTGGGTACCTTCAGATGAAAATGCATCAGAACTTGTGCCTGATGCATATGATGAGACAAAAAGACATGCACCCATTATGTTCACAACTGATTTGGCGCTAAAATTTGATCCAGCTTACAAGGTAATTTCGGAGCGTTTTCTCGAAAATCCGGAAGAATTTGAATATGCCTTTGCAAAAGCATGGTTCAAACTAACACACCGTGATATGGGGCCTCGCTCTCGTTATCTCGGTTCTTTAGCGCCAAAAGAAGAATTTCTTTGGCAAGACCCTGTTCCAGCTGTTGATTATAAACTGGTTAACACCAAGGACATTGGCGCACTCAAAGCAAAAATTCTTGCCTCTGGCTTGACTGTGCCTGAACTCGTTCGAACTGCTTGGGCAGCAGCATCCAGTTTCCGGGGTACAGATATGCGAGGTGGGGCAAACGGCGCTCGCATTCGTTTAGCACCTCAGAAAGATTGGGAAGCCAATAATCCGGCTGAATTATCTAAAGTGTTGGCTGTGCTGGAAGGGATTCAGAAGGATTTCAACCGTGCACAAATTGGCGGCAAAAAAGTATCACTTGCTGATATTATTGTGCTGGGTGGTGTAGCAGCGATAGAGCAGGCCGCCAAGAAAGCTGGTCATGATATTAAAGTTTCGTTCCAGCCTGGTCGTACAGATGCGACAGAAGAGCAAACAGACGTAAGCGCTTTTGAGGTTCTTGAACCAACAGCAGATGGTTTCCGGAATTATTTTGACACTGGGAACACACGGTCACCAGCGGAAATGCTTATTGAAAAGGCAGCTACACTGAATTTGTCTGTTCCGGAAATGACTGTTCTTGTAGGTGGTATGCGTGTCCTTGGTGCAAATACAGGTCAAGCCAAGCACGGCGTTTTCACGGATAGGCCGGGTACGTTGAGCAACGACTTTTTTACAAACCTTTTGGATATGTCGACGCAGTGGCAGAAAGCACCTGCAACAGAGGGTGTATATGAAGGGCATGACCGAGGGACTGGTGCTTTGAAGTGGACAGCCACTCCTGTGGACCTGGTTTTTGGTTCTAATTCAGAACTACGGGCCATTTCTGAAGTGTACGCGACATCCGATGCGAAAGAAGCATTTGTACAAGATTTTGTTGCTGCATGGACCAAAGTGATGACCTTGGATCGGTTTGATCTCTAAAGTTATTTAAGGGGTATAGGGTAACCTTTACCCTGCAACGAAAATAAGAGAAGCGGTGACATAGACTCATATGTTGCCGCTTCTTGTATAACAGGCTGATATATATAAAAGTTCCGCATATATTGCTTGAATATTCAAGTAATTATTGGCTATAGGTATATATAACTACTTAAAGGTCTGCATGGGGTTAAAGCCCATGCAAAACCCGCATACGCGTATGGTAGCGTAGTTGGGAAGGATAGCTTGTATGTTTAGTGTATATACGTTTCAAAAATGGTATGGGTTTTGAGAAAAATAGTTATCGTTGGCGCTGGTGCAATGGGCTGCCTGTTCGCTGCACGTCTTGTTGAAGGCGGGCACGATGTTACGCTGGTAGATGTGGATGAAAGCCGTTTGGCGGTTCTTGGCCGTGATGGGATCACTTTAAGTGATGATCAGGGAAAGCGCAGTGTGCCTGTAAAGGCCATGGTTGCGCCAAAAGTTATCGGCCCTATTGACCTTGTTCTATTATTTACCAAAGGCATGCATAGCGCTGATGCCGTAAGGTCTGTTGCGCATTTGGCAAACGGTAAAACATTTGTGCTTACGTTGCAAAATGGTTTGGGCAATGCGGACATTATCGCCGCAGTATTTGACCCCAACCAGATTCTGATGGGGGTCACTGATGTTCCCGCAGATTTGACACTACCTGCAACTGTATCTTCACATGGGCATGGTCATATCTGGATTGGTAACTACGTGGGGGAAGCTGCTTTCTGTGACAGCCTAAGGGCAGTTGAAAGTGCGTTCAATCACTCTAATTTGGCAACGGAAATTGTATCTGATATTCGCGTACCCATTTGGGAGAAAGTTGCGTTTAACGCGGCGCTTAACCCTTTGGCAACAATATTACAGGTCAGTGCTGGCAGGTTAAGTGTGCAGCCGGCCCGCAGTATAATCAGCGCAATCCTGACTGAAGTGGTTGTGACTGCAAAGGCGCACGGTGTTACCCTTGATCAAGCAAGCATTATAGATAAAGTGAATTTTGCCCTTGCGAACCAAAAAGACCATAAGCCCTCTATGCTGCAAGACAGAATTGCTGGTAGAGCTACCGAGATTGAATTCATCAACGGGGCAATAGCACGCGCGGCACAGGAAAAGGGTATTGCTGTACCTGTCACTGAAACGCTCGCCAACTTAATCAGAGTGATGGAAAACCGCGAATAAGAAGTCTACTAGGCTATGAGCGCTGCGATAGTTCAGCAAAGGGTTTAAGCCCGCTTTTAATAATAATTGCAGCAGAAAATGCTGCCAGCCCACAAACAATGGCAACAGAATAGCCAACGCTTGCTTCGTTCTGGAAAACATAATCGGTGATTAAGGCAATTAATGTGGTGCCCACTGCAAGGCCGATCAGATTATTAACAAAAAGAAATATGGCAGAGACTTGGGCGCGCATATGGGGCGGCGCGGCCAGTTGCATGGCTGTTGCTGATGTTGCAAGAGGGAAAGACGCAAAGAAAAGTGCAATAGCAATCACTATAATTGTAACGGTTAGTGACGGCATGAGGCAGAAAAGAACTGCGGGCAGGAGCAAGCCAATCGCCCCGATCATGCCTGCGCGCATAGAGGCGTCCTTGTACCCCTTTTTTTCAAAATAATCAGTGAGCAACCCACTGGCCAGCACGCCGCCGACATTGGCTACAAGGAAAATAGGACCCAGTATCAAGCCGATTTCACCAGGTTTGAGACCGTAATTACGACCTAAAAAGGCGGGTAACCAAGTCATAAGGCCAAAGAGCGCAAGGGCACAGAGGGTAAAGCCACCGTAGATGGCAAAGAAGCATTTCCCGTTAGCGCGAATGAATTTAAGGGTTTGCCCGAAGCTGGCTTTCTCTATTTTTATACCAGCCGCAGATCTGGTCGGGTCTGTAACTGTTAGCCCGAACAATATTGCGAGTAACATGCCGGGAAAACCAACTATCAGAAATGTCACTTGCCACGGTTGCATGTTGCCAAACACTGGAACAGCAACGACATCCATACTGCCTACAGCTGCAATAACAGCACCCCCAATAAGGAAGGATAGGCCGCCGCCGATGAAGTTACCGATCGAGTAAACAGCGAGGGCGCGGCCTAGTTTGTCTTTGGAAAACATATCTGTGATCATAGAGTAAGCCGCAGGTGACAGGGCTGCTTCCCCGACACCTAAGCCCACTCTTGCGGCAAATAACTGCCAGAAGCTTCTGCCAATCCCGGTGGTGACTGTTGCCATGCTCCACAGGAATACCCCAGCAGAAATGATAAGGGGGCGGGACCTAGTATCAGCAAGGCGTGCGATCGGAATACCCATTGTTGCGTAGAAAAGCGAAAAGGCTAAACCATGCAACAGGCTAAACTGCGTATCTGATATTTGCAGGTCTTCTTTTATTGGTTCTATTAGTATCGCAAGTAACTGCCGATCTATTGAAGAGAAAATATAGGCAATCATACATAACAGCACGACATACCAAGCATAAGGGCTAGATTTTTTTTGCTCTTCAGACACGTTATTTCCTATATGTTTTGGGCAGTATTACGTAGCGTTTCATCATTTAGCTTTGGCAAAATCAGCAACTTTAGGCATGAGCTGCATATGTTGTAAAAGGCCTGCAAACTCACTCATGCGCTTTTCACGGTACGCACTGACATCCATATTGCTATAATCGTAAAAGCCTTTGCCGTCGCTAATGCCTTTGCGGTTATTGTGCATGTTATCACGGATAATATCAGGCACTTTATATCGGTCTTTGTCGATATTTTTCGAAAGATAGTCTGACGCATAATAGAGAATATCGCCGCCGCCCCAGTCGATAAATTCCAGCATGCCCAATATTGCGTATCGGGTGCCAAATCCAAGCCGAATGGCGGTATCAATATCGGCGGCGCTGGCTGCACCTTCTTCAACAAGGCGGGCAGCTTCGTTCATGGCAAGGGCCTGAATGCGCGGCACGATATAGCCGGGTGTAGGACCACACACAACGGGGCTTTTGCCAATGGATTTCAGATTGCTGCGCAGTGCGGTGATTGTAGCATCAGAGGTTAATTTGCCTTTGCTGATCTCAACGAGAGGCATTAAATGTGCGGGGTTGAGCCAGTGTGCATTTGCAAACCGTTCCGGATGGCTGATAAGCTCTGCCAGATCATCAACAAGGAAAGTTGATGTGGTTGAGGCGATAATGACCTCTGGCGCGATATGCTCTGACATCCACTGGAATGCGGCCTCTTTGGCATCTCTATGTTCTGGTACGCCTTCATAGACAATATCAAAGTCTATTGTGTTGAGCACTGCACTGTCACTGGCATAAAGGGTGATATTCGACATGATTTGGCTGATAGCGCCCTCTGCTATAATGCCGAGGCGGGCTAAAAACCCCAAGTCTAACGTAAGTTCTTTTTCCAGGTTTTCACGCATTTCTAGGCGCTGTTGAGGCGTGCGGCCTTTTATGTCGATGAGGCAAACCTCAGCACCGGCAAGCGCGTAGGATATGGCAATCCCGCGGCCCATACGGCCGGCGCCTAAGGCCCCGACCATCATTTTTTTTGTCGGCATTTACAGGCCTTCTTTCATTAAGGAGTGCATCTGGTCTTTAGTGAGGGATGTTAGGCCCAGCCCATCTAATGTGCGGCCTTCTGCATAGAAATTCTTGCCATTTATAGCGCCTCCAATAGCCAAAAAGCCTTCGGTTAGCGGCATAGGGACACCAGCCCACCGGCCAACTGAGGCAAAGAAGGAGAGGCCTATTCTAGTGTCCTCAAACATATAGCGGTGGGATGTTAGTTCGATCTTTTCACGCCAATCGCCAGAGTCTGTGAGTGTGTCATGGGCGCCGCGTCCATACATCCATTCATCCCCCTCAGATGCATAGTGATCAGCTAGGGGAAAGTGCGGTGCACCGTAGCCAAGTGCTTCACGGACTGCCATTCTTTCTGCGTCCAAAGCGTCAGTTGTGCGCCGAATAGAAGGTTGCGTGCCTTCGTTATGAATGTCCCAGCTTTCAAAATGCTCTAAAGCGCCTGCATTCATCATAATAAGCGGTGGGTGAATAATCGGGCCAGCATTCATTAGCGCCCCTGAAAGGGCGTCTTGACATGGCTCAATTGCCGGATATACCTCTTGGAGCTTGGCGCGTGCAGCGGTATCATTTTTAGAAGGAATAAACCCTGTTGGCAGGCGTTTGCCGTATCCAGAAATAACCACATAATTGGGGCCGTGCTTACGGGCAAGGTAGGGTAATGTGCCGGTTTCACCAAAAGTGACATCAGCCATATTGCCAGCGTCACGCGCCGCTTTCAAAAACATAAAACTTCCAAACGTGCCTGGCGGCAGGAATACAACCTGCCCATCTTCCCATAGGTTTGCACATTCTTTAGCAAGGGATTGGTGTGTTAGGGCTGGAAGCGGAATAACAATCACTTCCGCGCTTTTTATGGCATCTACCAGTGAAGTGGTTGGCTTTGCTATGTGGATGTCACGCTCGCCTTTATGGTCTTTAACGCGGATAATACCACTCTCAATAACGGGCTGTAATTTTTCAGCATCTCGCCGCCAGAACCGCACACTATGGCCGTTTTCTGATAATTCTGCGGCTGCAGCATAGCAGCCATGACCGCCACCCAAGACAGCTATTTCCATGGTCAAAATCCTCTAAAAATTACTATTTCATACACACCGAAACTAAGGGACTTTGATATTGCGGCGCTATACGTAATCGGAACTAGCTAGGTATTACCGGCACTGAATTGCCATTATAGCTTATATTGTTTTTCAGAGGTTTCAGGCTTTAGCAAACGCTGGGTTTACCCTGAAGTATTGTTCTATCTTGCAGTGGGATCAGGTTAATGACCACGAAGTGTCTCTGATGGTGTGCAGCCATATAATTCTTTGTAATAGCTTGCAAACCGCCCAAAATTATAAATGCCTACATCCAGCATCAAATTACTTACTGTCTCGTTTTTCTGTGCATTTTGAAGCGCTGTATGCAGTTTTTTCAATCGTATTTGGCGTACATATTCAGCAGGTGGCATGCCCAAAAATTCCCGAAAACCATTTTGCAAGCAGCGCACACTGACCCCAACCTGAGCCGCCAGATCACCAATAACAATGTGTTGGTCAACGGATTCTTCAATGAGAATTGTTGCACGGCGTACGTGGCGCGGTAAGGGGGTGCTACACCCCATAGAAAGCATATGTGAGTAGTTGTGCTGCTGGTTGCTTAACAGCATTTCAATCATGGTGTCGAAATATTGGTCAGACAGCCTGCTGTTGGCAAGAAGTTCGCCAGCATTTTCAATTTGACGAAAGAAATGTAGTATAAAATCTTTCCACATAAGTGCAAAAGCCGGGTTAGTGTGCTCGACGCCTGCAAATTCTAGGGGGGTGCGTGGTTTAGACCCAATAAGCTTTTGTAAATAATTATCAACCAGCTCTTTTGGTAGGCGCACTGTAAAATGCTGGCTATTGGCTTCTTTGAAAAATAGAAGCTCCTGCCCCGGCGATGATACATGTACGGTGGAAGGGTTAATCTTAATGACTCGGTCACCTTTTTTCACCCAGCTTGCGCCGCTTAGGGCAGTGTGAACCAGATAACAGTCTCCAAGTCGGGCGGGGTGAATGAATACGTCACGATCATAGGAAAGCCCGCAGATCATAACATCGTTTATCGTTGCTGACCGCATGGATAAACTGACCATGTTGCCTGGCTTGATCCGCATTTGATGTGGGGCAAGATGGTTTGTTATATAGTCAACAATTTCGTCTTTTCTTGCTGACTGAAAGTGCTTGATAAGCGATCCAGCAGGAGGGCTACTGGTTAATGTATCAATTATAGACCCGTGCATACCAACTCCTAAAATAAGTTCGATTGCCCCAAGAAACTTTTCGAATACAAAAAGATTACAGCAATAACTTGAATAATCAAGTAAGTTTTAAATTGGCATATTTGGGGTATTTTGCCGGTAATGGGCGATAGTTTCGCGTGCTGCATAGACGGTAATCAACTCACCAAGATAGCTATTAAAACTATGGTAACTCCAATTTATCTCGTGAGGGCATGTAATGCACAACAATGTAATTTCCGACATTAAGGACCAGCGCACACTGACGAGCGCGGCGACACAGAGTTTTTTGAGCAAGCCGCTTAAAATGCTAATTGGCGGGGCTTGGGAAGACTCTGTATCTGGCGATTGCCTTGATGTTGTTGATCCTGCCTCCGGCATTTCTTTGAATGCTGTGCCTAAAGGTAACGCTGCTGATATTGACCGTGCGGTCTTGTCGGCAAGGAAAGCATTTGAAGGGGCATGGAAACAGACTTTGCCCGTGCACCGCGAGAAGCTATTATTAAAGCTGGCTGATTTACTTGAGCAAAAGGCAGATGAGTTTGCTGAGCTTGAAACGCTGGATGCCGGCAAATTGCTTACAATGTCTCGGTACGGTGACGTTGAAATTGCTATTAATTCGATTCGCTATATGGCGGGATGGGCAACGAAAATAGAGGGCACAACCATATCGCCGTCATTCCCGTATGTTCCCGGTGTTCGGTTTTCGGCAAGCACACGAAGAGAGCCTATTGGTGTGGTTGGGCAGATCATACCTTGGAACTTCCCGCTCGTTATGGCGGTGTGGAAAATAGCACCCGCATTGGCTGCGGGCTGTACCGTTGTTTTAAAGCCTGCAGAGGATACACCTTTATCGGCCCTGCGTTTGGGCGAGCTTATTATGGAAGCAGGCTTTCCTGAGGGTGTGGTTAATATCGTTACAGGTGGCGGTGATGTTGGCGCTGCTTTGGTTGAGCATCCTGATGTCGATAAAATTGCCTTTACCGGGTCAACTGAAGTTGGGCAGGAAATCCAGAGAAGAGCGGCAAAAACAATGAAACGCCTGTCGCTTGAGCTAGGCGGCAAGTCACCCGTTATAATCCTCAAGGATGCTGATATTGCTTCAGCCGTTCGCGGTGCAGCTGAAGCCGTATTCTTTAATAATGGGCAAGTGTGTACAGCAGGTTCGAGACTATTTGTCGAACGGCCTATCTATGATGCTGTTCTCGAAGGGTTGGCCGAGGTAGCCGATGGATTTAAACTTGGATCAGGCTTTAACGCTGATACGCAGATGGGGCCGCTTATTTCTGCGAAACAACAAGAACGTGTTAATCGTTATATTGAGCTTGGCAAAAGTGAAGGCGGGCGCCTTATTGCTGGTGGTAATGCGGTAGAGGGCAATGGCTTTTTTGTCAGGCCAACCGTTTTTGCTGATACACAGTCTAACATGGCCATTCGAAGAGAAGAAATCTTTGGTCCGGTTCTCTCTGCTTCTGCTTTTGATGATGTGTCTGAGGCTATTGATCAGGCGAATGCTACGCCGTACGGTTTGGGCGCTAGTGTCTGGACAAATAACCTGTCACTTTGCAACCAGATAACGCCTGCAATCAAAGCAGGAACCGTGTGGATAAATTGCCATAATCTTTTGGACCCAGCCGTTCCGTTCGGTGGCTATAAAATGTCTGGTTACGGTAAGGAGCTGGGGCGTTCGCCTGTCGATTTATACACAGAATCCAAATCGATCACTACGGCCTTGGTTTAGGCAGGTAGTGCAGATGCCCCGTCATGGCCAATTGTGAGGGAATGGTCATGACCGCAACCTGCATTCACTGCGTAGAAAGGGTAACGCGTGCCGATACTGGATTGAAGAGGTCACACAACTAACATTACGATCTGTACAATAAAAATATTCTCAGGGAGTTAACAATGACTGATTTATCATTAGATGTCGTTAAGAGTGTAAAAAATAAGCTGTCTATGTCTGTGGCAACCGGCATCATGGTGATGTCGCTTGCGAGTGCGGCTCAGTCCCAATCTACACAAGAGGCTGAAAAATCTACATATGTTGGGTTTGAAGAGATTGTCGTGACTGCCCGTAAACGGGAAGAAAATCTTCAGGATACGCCTATTTCCATTTCAGCTTTTTCTGGGGCCTCATTAGAGGCGCGCGGTATTTCTGAAGTAACAGGCATTGCTAACTTTACGCCTAATATTGTGTTTCAAAGTGTTCCTTCTAATAGCGGTGTTGCATCCAGCGCTTCCATTTACATTCGCGGTATTGGCCAAAATGACTTTGCCCCAACGGTAGAGCCAGGTGTGGGTATGTATATTGACGGCGTGTACCTTGGCCGGTCAGTTGGTGGTGTATTTGACCTGATTGACATTGAACGCATAGAGGTTCTACGCGGCCCGCAAGGTACGTTGTTTGGTCGTAACACTATTGGCGGTGCTGTATCTATCACAACTGAAAAGCCGACTAGAGAGTTTGGTTTCAAGGGTGATGTAAAGTACGGCACAGATAATTTGTTCAATGTTCGCGGTGTTCTCAATATGCCGGTGAGTGATAATGCCGGCGTGAAGATTTCCGGCGGTTATTTCAGTCAGGACGGTTATGTTAGCCGGCCTTTTGACGATCAGGATTTGGGAAACAAGGAATCGTACACCTTTAAGGGGGTGTTTAATGCCGATATTACACCTGATCTGGAAGTTACGCTGGCGGCCGATTATTTTCGCGATAAAAGCAATGGACCAGCAGTTCTAATTACCGGGGTTGGCGATCTTGAGGGTTTTGTTGCTCTGCAAAATGCCCTTGCCGCAACGGGTGCTCCGCCTCCAGGTTTTGGTGGGCCGGGTGATGCTTCACTATGCTTGACCGAAGCATATTTGAATACGCCAGGTTGTTATAATAGCCGCTATTTCGGCGATGATACCAACTATGGTACTGGTCCGAATTTTTCAGATATTGAAACATGGTCCCTTGCCGGAACACTGGTTTGGCAACTGGGTGCTGTTGAGTTAAAATCGGTTACAGCTTACCGCGAAATTAATGGCTCTTTTGCGCAGGACCGTGATGGCTCAGACCTGTTAATCAACCATGTTTATGATATTTTCAATCAACGGCAGTTTTCTCAGGAGTTGCAACTTCAAGGTTCGGCAGTTGATGGCCGCTTGCATTGGCTTGCAGGCCTCTATTATTTCACAGAAGATGGTGCTGATATTAACCCGATTGATTTCGCACCCGTCAGTATTCAAAGTGGCGGTAACTTTGATTATGAAAGCTGGGCGGCATTTACCCAAATGACATTCGATGTTACTGAAAAATTGTCCATAACTGGTGGCCTGCGTTACACTAAGGACCAGAAAGACTATACGCCAGATCAGTATTTTGAAGAGCTACCTCTTGGCCAGATATTCACATGCTTTATCCCGAATGAGCATCTCTGCGACATAGGGGACAGGGTCGTTCCCAATGAAGTTGTTAGCTCGGATAGTAGTGCATGGACGCCAATGGTAAACGTGTCCTATAAATGGAATGAAGACTTAATGACGTATGCGACGTATTCGCAAGGCTATAAAAGCGGTGGCTTTACGCAGAGGGTTTTCCCACCAGAGCCTAGCCTGCCTTCTTTTGCGCCAGAAAATGTAGACAGTTATGAAGTGGGTCTTAAATGGACATCACCTGACCGTCTATTCCGGCTTAATTTGGCTGGGTTCTTTACAGACTATTCAGACTTGCAGCTGCTTGTAGCAGATGGCACACGGATTGGGCCTTTCTATACCAATGCAGGTAAAGCAGAAATTAAAGGCTTTGAAGCTGAATTAACTATGGTACCCGGTGCAGGTTGGCAAATCAATGCAACAGCAGGTTTGACAGATGCTGAATATACGCAGCTAGATGATAGTGTTCAGGGGCTGACTTTGGAGAATGAGTTTGTACTTGTGCCTAAGTGGAACTTAAGTGGCGGCATTGAGAAACACATCAACCTTGATAACGATTCCTCTTTAACATCAAGGGTCGATATTACGTATAAGTCTGGCATATATACCAACGCAAATGGCATCAGCAGTGACAGACTGTATCAACCCTCCTATGCCCTTATTAATGCAAGTGTTCGGTGGGATATCTCAGAGCAATTTAATGTAATTGCAGGTGTAGAAAACCTGACCAACAAGAAATTCCGTACCTTCGGTGATTACCAGCCTGGTTTCGGGTTCTATATGGAAGGGTTTGATCGTGGTCGTGAAGTGTATATCAAGACTGGGGTAGAGTTTTAGTCCCCGCGTTTAAACAATATTAACGGCAGCATGCTTACGGACGCTGCATTCTGTAACGAAGGTAAAGAGAAAAGGCGTATAAACACATGAACTATCAATATCCATGTTGGCTAGGCGCCCGTATCTTTTTAACTTCTATACTACTTGTCATTTCCGCCTGTTCGCCAGGCGGAAATGATGGTGACCAAGACTGGGCCATGTATGGCCGTGATGCAGGGGAGCAACGCTTTGCTACTCTGGACCAAATTAATGCAGGCAATGTCGACCAACTAGGTGTTGCTTGGTATGCTGATATTGAAGCGCGTTCGCTGCGCGGTGTTGAAGCAACGCCGATTGTTGTTGGTGGTGTCATGTATGTTAGCGGCCCGTGGAGCGTTGTCATGGCGGTTAATGCCGAGACAGGCGAACAGCTTTGGGCATTCGACCCTGAAGTCCCCGGTGCCACGACACGCAAGGTATGCTGCGACGTTGTTAATAGGGGTGTGGCCGTTTCAAACGGTAAGGTTCTAGTGGCGACGCTTGATGGTCGTTTGATTGCGCTTGATGCACAGTCAGGTGAGGTGGCATGGAGCGTGGTTACTGTTGACCAGACTAAAAGCTATTCCATCACCGGGGCCCCGCGTGTTGTTGGCGACCTTGTTATTATAGGCAATAGCGGTGCCGAATATGGTGTGCGAGGGTTTGTCACTGCTTATCAGGTTAGTAATGGTAAGCAGGCATGGCGGTTTTATACTGTACCGGGCAACCCTGCTGACGGTTTTGAAAATGAGGCGATGGCTAAGGCTGCTGAAACCTGGAATGGTGAATGGTGGAAATATGGCGGTGGTGGCACTGTATGGGATTCCATGGCCTATGACCCGGATCTAGACCTATTATATATTGGTGTTGGCAATGGTAGCCCGTGGAATGTTTCCATCAGAAGCCCGGGTGGCGGCGATAATCTATACCTGTCATCAATTGTGGCATTACGGCCCAAAACAGGCGAATATGTTTGGCATTTCCAAACGACGCCCGGTGATCAGTGGGACTATACCGCAACCCAGCATATGATTCTTGCCGACATCAAGGTTGATGGGCAGCGCAGAAAAGTGATTATGCAGGCCCCGAAAAATGGCTTCTTTTATGTGTTGGACCGGGAAACTGGAGAATTTATTTCGGGTAAGGAATATGTGCCTATGACATGGGCAAAGGGGCTGGACCCGAAAACAGGCAGGCCTAATATTGTTCCTGAAGCCCTATATAGTAATACGGCTGACGCAGAGCCTTATCTGGGCATGCCGTCCCCCGCAGGCGGGCATGGCTGGCAGCCTATGAGCTATAACCCTGAAACGGGGTTGGTATATTTCCCGGTGACAGAATTGCCTTATGGTTATACGGCACTTAATGCAGATGATTTTGAGTTCCGCTCCAAAGGCTGGAATACAGGTGAAGACCCATCCAAGTTTTCAATGCCGGAAGACCCTGAAATTAGAAAACAAATTCGCTCTATGATGAAAGGCAAACTTGTTGCCTGGGATCCTGTTGAGCAGAAACAGGTTTGGTCGGTTCCTATGATCGTGCCGTGGAATGGCGGTACGCTCAGTACATCTGGCGGATTGGTTTTTCAAGGTAATGGTGTTGGCTATATTGCAGCTTACAGCGCTGAAACAGGTGAAAAGCTTTGGTCTCATTATGTATCAACTGGTGTTGTTGCGCCTCCGATCAGCTATTCGATAAAAGGCACGCAGTATATCTCTGTTGCCGTTGGCTGGGGTGGAATATTGCCTATAAATATGGGTGAGCCGCTTAAAAAGGGTATCCCGCCACGCGTGAACCGGGTTGTTACTTTTAAACTAGGCGGTACGGCAGTAATGGAAGGTGTTGAGGCTGATCCACTAGACCTTGATCCACCGGCTGCAACAGCATCCGAAAGCGTGGTTAATGCAGGACGTGTACTATATCATACTAACTGTTGGATGTGTCACGGCGATAGCGCGGTTAATAATGGCGGCGTTCCTAACCTGCGATATTCACCGGTTATCGCGCATGCGGACATGTTTAAAGCGTTTGTCCTTGGCGGTGCCGCCGAAGAAAGTGGAATGCCTAATTTCAGCGGTGAGGTCACACCGGAGCAGTTGGAAGCCATTCGGGCCTATGTGATAAAAAGAGCGAACGATCTTAAAGAAAACCCGGATATGCCGTAATATTTTCCTCTAAGGAGTATGGGGCGCAAATGCATTTTTTTGCGCTGCGGCAAGTGTCTTGAGGGGCGAGATCATACTGTTTTGCGGTGGCTACCATACAAAATCTTAGATAAAGTCGTGATTGTCTGTATCAAATATGGCGGGTAGTTCTGTTGGCAGGTGCAAATAGATGGATGTGCCTTTTCCAAGTGTACTTTCTACCTTTATTTCAGCGCCCATAGTGCGGATGAGGCGAAAGGTGATGGCGAGCCCCAGGCCTGTCCCTTGATAAGAGCGCACATAAGACGTTTCTGCCTGCACAAAAGGTTCGCCCAGTTTGTTGAGTGTTGAGGCAGGAATACCGCAGCCTGTATCGGTAATCACGAGGGTGCAACGCTTTCGCTGTGTTTCTTCGTGCATGCTAATGATGACATCGGTGCCGGGGTCTGAAAATTTCAGTGCATTACTAATAAGATTAAGCAGTATTTGGTGCAGAAAAAGCTGGTCTACCCATACAGTAATAGCACGCTTTGGTTTTATGATTTCTGCGGTTACCTGATGGCGTTGTTCATCAATTTTCAGGATACGCATAACTGCTTGAATTTCCTGTACCAGATCAACGGTCTTCATGTTTGCCCGGTGTTGGTCGGAATCAATTTTATTTACAAGCAGCATGTTATTGACCAGTTCAAGCAAGTGATTGCCGCTGGTGTGAATGTCGGTAATATATTCTTTGTAAACGGGTGTGCCGATTGGCCCCATTGTTTCGAGCCGAACTAGATCAGAAAAGCCGATAATAGCGTTAAGCGGGGTTCTGAGCTCATGGCTCATGTTGGCGAGAAACAAATTTTTAGCCTTGTTTGATTCTTCCGTTGCCATCACCTTTGCCCGGCTTTCATAAAGCGCTCGACGGGAAGATGAGATCGAAAAGGCATGGGAAGCCAGTAGTGCATAGCGTTCTGCTGTTGCTATATCTTGCCAGTTAAAAAGCTCAGCGCCTGTATCTCTTAGTAATACCAGTATTCCATAGCTGTTTTGCTCTTTTAGCGGCATATAAAGGGCGGGCTTTTCAAGCGATAAGGTAAGGTTTGGTGCCTCTATCCACTCTTTTAGGCCTGCATGGGAAAAGACCGAGGAAACCTTGCCAGCCATTATCTTTTTGAAAAAAGGGCCGTTTTGAAATTCTGTGCCTACAAGAGTTGAGGGGTCAGCAATGGTGCATATTAATGTACCACCATGGGTTGCTACCAGCACCATGGCTTGATCAAAGCTAAAAACGTGGCGTAAGGATTTAAAAACACTATCAAACGGGTTTTGGTCATCTTCAATAGATAGTAAAGTTTCAAGCCCAAGCATTAGTTGCTCGCTTTGGGCTATTTGCTGGGTCAGTTTTTCATTTTCACGTTTGAGAATGGACAGGGCTTCAAGAAGCTCTTCTGTATATTTTTCTGTTTCAGGCATGGGCATATCCTTAACCACTAAATATAATGGCGGAAATCATAAGGTTCCCATGCACATTACATCCTGCAAATTGCCCCTGTTCCCCGAAGGTGAAGCAACCAATATGGGGAAGGCCTGCAAAATTATCGGCAATGTTATTGGCAACGCTTGGCATTTTACTATCCACAGCGATTTTGCATCCAGCACAGTAAGTCACAATCCCGCCAGCAAGGCCGCTATTGCTTTCTGGTAACTGGGAGATCGCCTCCCTCACAACATTGCCAGCGCGCTCAATAAGGAGGTCGGGGTTGCCTTCCATGAAATGGACGACAGTGCCTTCCGTAATTTCAGCAAACGTATGGAGTGCCCCTGCCTTAGAAATAGCATCTGGGTGAATAAGTAGATATTGAGGGATACCCATGATTTCCCCAGTTTTCACCGCGATCGGGTACAATGATGCAGTTTGTAGAATGCCGCCGCCGGTTTGAAGGGCGCTATCAAATATACCACCAGCCCAATTATTATAAACCTCTGCCGCTGGCTTGTTATCTATTTCCAGTATCTTTCGGCTTGCTGTTGTATGGGGTTTCTTTGCCGCAGTTTTAGTAACTGTTCCTGAAATTCCTGTGGGCTGATAGCCACCCTGAAAAGAAATCCCCACTTCCCCAGAGGGGAACAACACACCAATGGCCAGACCCTTTTGGGTAATGCCTGCAGGGCCTAATTGTTGCCAGTATCCTTCGACAGTATTGTCAGCAGAACTCCCCCCCATGATAGGGCAGTGGTCACCGATGATGGACCTGAGGCTGGTAATCACATCTTCCTCGCTGCCGGGTGCACCGTACACCCATACAAGCCTTGGAAGCTCGCCGTCACACCCTGCATTTTCAAGCGCTTTCAGAAGAGTAGCCTTGGCATTTACTGCAATATCACCTTCCAGATTACAGGATGCCGCGCCGTAGCAGCCATCAGGGTCTTCAATGACAAGAAAGCCTATTGAATATTCATCCAGTAGTTCGCCCGAGCATATGAGGCCAGTGTTTGATGTGCCACCCACAAATGGCACAGTGGGCCATGCCTTTTGTATGAATGTATGTATATGGTCACCGTGATGATGACAGCCATAAAAAGCGAATACAAAGCTGCCGTTTATGGGGGCAACATTTATTTTCTGTGCTATTGCAGCAAGAGCTTTGCTTGTCTCTTTATGCGAAGCAGCAAACGTATGCAGAGTAAGCATAAATAATAAGGCTTTCAATACACGGACTATCTGATGGACCTCTGTAAAGAGAATCTAAATTACAACCTACACACTGGTACAATAAAAAATTGTAAGTCTTCCCTCGCATACAGCCTATAAGCTAATTTTTATGGTAGCAAGCCTGTTTCAATCAGGTGGTATATACTAAATCTTAAACAATAGATGGTACGCTCTGTAAGAGGTGAGGCATTAGCATCATATAGTTTTGTGTCAGCAAAACAGGTTAGGAAATGTAATGGCTAATATCTGCCTAATAGAAGACGATGGAATGATCCGTGATTCTTTGAAACGGATTCTAGAGAAAATGGGCCACAGCGTTACAATTGCGATTAATGGTCGTGAGGGCCTTAATGCGGTGGACAAGATGCCTTTTGAGGTTGTTATCACAGATATAATTATGCCTGAAGTTGAGGGTATTGAAGTGATCCGCACTGTTAAGGAAAAATCCCCTAAAACACGCATCATTGCCATGTCGGGTGGGGGTCGTGTAGGAAATACGGATTTTTTGAAAGTTGCCAAAAATTTAGGTGCAGATGAAATTGTTTATAAACCTGTTACAAAAACCGAGTTTCTAAATGCCCTGAATGGGTGTTTGAGAGGGTGACTTAATTTAAGAAGCTTTGTTAAAGTGACGTAATGCAGGTACCTTTGGTAACCTGCTTTTTTATTAGTCAGATATAACACGGGAATAGAGGCTCTCCACCTTAAACTCAAGGGCACCCCAAGGTAATTCAAGCGGGCTGGCGATTGCTTCACCACTGATATAACTTATTCCAGCGCCTATGGCCGTGGCGGCCAACGCGACAGAGTGAACCCCTTCGGTAAACGACAGTATGTGGACACTATCGGCCTCAGTTGCTAGCTGGGTAATGTTTTCTGTAATATTGGCACTTGTAGTCAACACGTCATCTACATGTAGGCCAATGGCTGAACCACCTGCTTTTTTAATCACAGATGAAAGGCTTTTGTTGCCAGTAATTCTGAAATTTATGGTGCGGCAATATGGTTTCACTGCGATTGTTAGTTTTTGTATGGTTTCAGCAGATGTATTTTCGGTTATGCCGTGTATCCCGATCAAAAGCTGTTTGCGTTCAACTAGAGTAAGGGGCTTGAGTTTGCTGGTAATTTGGGCAAAATGCTGATCGGAAAGAATGGTGTTTGCGTGTAAGGGCATATAGAGCATGCAGTCCGCATCTGGTCCGGTAAACTCTGGTAAATCAGCTAAAACTTTCCGAACAATCAAGTTATCGACAACAAAAGATCCATGTTGGGTTTCGGAGCCAGTGTTAACCTCAACAATGCCAGACGGCAAATGCCGGATAATGCTGCAACGATAAATATCAATAAGCTGTTTTGGGACATTCCATACTGGGAAATAAGCAACCTCTGCGTCTGGCGCGATTTGTTTTTCCACATCCAGACGAATACTCTCGGCTTCAGTTTGCTTTACGGATTCTTCTGCAGGCACGCTGGTTGTTGTGGTTGGTGTGTCTGTGGCATTTTCACTATCGTCTGTGGCTTCAATGTCATCGGTATCTTTAAGGAGACTTGAGATGCCTCGGCTTATAATATTTGCTGCACGTCGGACGCGTCGTAATTCACTATGATACTCTTTTAAGGTTTCATCAGTATCTGGCACTTTTGATATGGCTGAAAAAAACTGGTCACATGTACCGCGTAAAGCGGCTATTTGACGTACTAAGCTATGATCAATTTGCTCGGGTTTGCATGCGGCATAATTATCCCGAGATACTATCGTGCTCTGTCCTTCGCTGTCTTCAAGAGTAAAGAGCGCTTTCTTTAGAGCACTATCATTCGTTACATTTGCCATATCAACAGATAAGGCCGATAAACTTATTTGAAGTTTTTGTAAGTGAATATCATTGCTGAATATTTTTTCAAAAACATGAGCCGCGATACGTTTGCAGAAATTTGTCATTTCAATCAGATCACGGTCCGTACATATGATATAGTAACTGAGTGCCTCACGGCGTATCAGAATGTCATTAGCTCCAAGTTTGCTTTTTAAAATCCGGCCAATGTGTACTTCAAGTATAGGTACAAGCTCTGGCCATTTGTCTTTGAAATGTTCTCTGGCAGCACGTTGGTTGCCAATCATGAAGTGGACAGCAAGCACAGGGTCAGGCGCGCCATAAAGCTGCTGGTATTTTTGAATGGACTCTGTTTTTACCCGTATTGATTGCATTTTCAGTATCCTTACTGACCCCACCCAGAATCAGTTATTTAATCATGCCATATACTAGTTAATGGGAAGTTCACAGGATTTGGCGAGGGTATTTACAAATCATAAACCTGAAAGTTGTAGTCTATCATTGAGGGGTAATCTAATGTGGAGTGATGAGGATGGTACAATATAGCGCTACCACCAAATACCACGAATTTTTAGGGGCTGTAACACAGCACGCTGCAGAAGGTATTCTTGCCTATTCGCGTTCAGGTAAAGTGATTCTCGCCAATAACGCTCTTGGTAAAATATTTGGTGTTGATAGTTTGGACATTGAACGCCAAAACCTTATCGACCTGATCCCGGATACAGAAGATAAAGAAAATATTCTGACACGCTTGTTTTTGCGATCTACATCTCAGCAGGAAGAGGCATTTGAATTTACCATTTTGCAGGCAACGGGTAACCTTTTGCCTGTTGATGTTATGGTTGGGTATACAAAATTATCTGACGGAGAAGAGGTTTTTATTGCCAACTGGCGTGATATATCAGAGCGCCGAAAAACAGAAGAGCGGCTTGTGCGACAAGCTGAAATTATTAATCAGATGCATGATGCTATTCTCGTGGCGGACCCGGATTTTAGGGTTATGGAATGCAATAAAGCGCTTGAACACATATTGCATATTCCAAAAGCCAAACTCTTGGGGAAAAATTTGTATGATCTGGTGCATACACAATTTCCGGGCGATATGAAACCGGAAGATGTTTGGGAGATTGCAGTTAGCAAAGGTCGCTGGCACGGGATAGTTGGGGTTACAAATTCTGTGGGTGCTTTGGTTCAAATGGACTGCGTTTTATTTCCGATGCGTGACAGCAAAGATGAAATTTCTTATTTTATATCCGTTGCAAGGGACATTACAGAAAGGCTGGAAACGGAGCGCCGTATTCAGGAGACCCAGCGGATAGAATCGCTAGGGCGGCTTGCAGGTGGGGTCGCACATGATATTAACAATCTGTTGTTTCCTATTTTCCTTAACCTTGAGGAAGCCGCAGATGATGTTGAAGCTGGAACGGACCTAGAGGAGGCTGTGACAGCTATTCGGGCATCTATGGATGCCTGTATGAAGATCAAACAGATGATTGAGCAAATTCTGCACTTTTCACGTGATAATACAGAACGTGAAGAAGTACTGGATATGGCAGTTGTAGTTCAGGAAGCTTGGAAGCTAACAAAAATGATCATTCCTTCTTCGCTGAAAACCGAGGTTTCTATTCAAGGTGCGTCTGGGTACATGCTAGGTAATGCCATTCAGTTAAGCCAGATATTGCTGAATCTTGTCTCAAACGCTGTTGCTGCCATTGCGCAGGGGCCGGGGCTTATTTCTATAACGTTGGAGCAGAAGCGTGCAGATGATATCGCAAAACCGCGTTATTATGCCATCCGACATGAAATGTATGCAGTGCTTTCTGTAACAGATACGGGGTGTGGCATTCCTAAAAATATAATGGGGCGTATTCTGGATCCGTTTTTTACTACAAAAGGCGTAGGGGAAGGAACAGGCCTTGGCCTTACAGAGGTTGCAGGTATCGTGCGTGATTATGACGGCGCTATAAATATCAATAGTAAAGTAGGACAGGGCACGACCATTTCAATTTATTTTCCGGTCTCCTCTGCTCTTGAAACGAAGGTTATCTAACATAGTTTCTGTGTAAGAACTGGTTCATCTTAGATACATACTATTATTATACTTTGCAGGCTTGTGTTGGTTTAAGCCGATATGATCCAGTGTAGCTGCAGCGGTTATGGGAGATATTCTTTGTATAGATATATAAGCGTTTTATGTGTTTGGCTGTTTATTGCGGTATCCGCAAGCGCCGCTGAGTTGCCGCAGACAGGTGCTGCACAGGCTGGTTTTGATAAAGCGACCCTTGATAAAATGGATGCTCATTTTAATGGCTATGTAGATAGCGGCAAATTTTCTGGATATACCAGTATTGTTGCACGTAAAGGACAGGTTGTGCATGCCAATACGTATGGTATGGAAGACATATCAGGGAATGAACCGATGCAGCCAGATAGTCTGTTTCGTATTTATTCCATGACAAAGCCAATCACGGGTGTGGCCTTGATGATGCTGTATGAAGAAGGCAAATTTAAACTGGATGATCCAGTATCAAAGTATTTGCCTTCCTTTAAAAACCAGCGGGTTTTTTCGGGGCTTACGGAAGAGGGTAACATTGAAACTGTGCCTGCACGCCGTGCCACGACCATCCGTGATTTACTCCGCCATACAGGTGGCCTTAGTTACGGTGTATTTAGTGATACCCCGGTTGATATGATGTACCGCGATACGGGCATAACTACCGGTTTGTTTGCAGAAGGTGAGGAAGAAAGCACGGGGACAGAAAAGCCTGATCTAGCCAGCTTGACCAATAAACTTGGCGGAATGCCGCTTTTATATCAACCCGGTGATGCGTGGGTTTACTCTCTTGGGGTTGATGTACAAGGCAGGCTTATTGAGGTTCTTTCTGGGCAAACTCTTGATGTGTTTTTTAAAGAACGCATTTTCAAGCCACTTGATATGAAAGATACGGGCTTTTCTGTTCGCAGCGACCAAATTGATAGGTTTGTGGAAATATACGCACTTGATCAGGACAAAAAGCTGGTACCGTACCGCGGCGAATTTTATTGGGATTTCACTAAAACACCGTTGGTACTATCTGGCGGTGGTGGTTTGCTTTCAACCGCGCGTGACTATTTACGGTTTGCCCAGATGATGGCGAATGGTGGCACGTTGGATGGCGCTCGCCTTTTAAAGCCTGAAACAGTTGCCATGATGACCCAGGATCAATTGCCGGGAGAGTTGAATGGTATTTCAGGTAAGGGTGCAGTTGGCTTTGGGCTTGATTTTGCTGTTGTGAAAGACACCGATATTTTAAAAAGCCCAGGCCGAAAAGGTGAATATTACTGGAGCGGTATGGCTAATACTATTTTCTGGGTTGATCCAGAGGAAGATATTGTCGCGGTTATGCTGGTGAATGTTCTACCGTTTGGCATTTATACCCTGCGGGAAGAGATGCGTGACTATGTGTATGGTGCTTTGAAACAGTAAGCATCCTTTATAATCTGCAGTGGGAAGGGTTGCCTTAGGCGGCCCTTTTTCTATTCGGCGATATTGAAAGTGAATTTATAGCGCACGTTTTTAATATCTTGCGCTTTTCCGTCCATCACCTTGGGTGCATAGCGGAAACCGGAAGCTGCTTTGACGCTAACCTCATCAAACACACCTTCGGGTACAGATTCGATTATTTTAATAGACGCCGGGTCTATAGTGCCATCAGCCAGCACGGTCATGCTGACTATAACATGGCCATTAATTTTTTGCTCTACAGCTGCAGAGGGATATTGTGGCTGTGTTGGCACTACCGGCAAGTAGTTTTCGGTATTGAGGTTTTGCTTGCGTGTTATTTTTATCGGGGCACGTGCTGTTGCAACCTCTCTGAAGCTAGTGTCTGGCAGGTCTGCATCAGCTTTAAAGTCAGCGCAGGCCTGAAAGCTGTTCTGGGTATTAAGTTCTGCCTGCTCAATACTAGCTGTATTTTGGTAAAGCAAGGCTGCATAGAGCTTGCAATACGGGGTATTGTAGCCCTTGTCGATGACACGGGCCAAGGCGCTGCGGGTATTTTCTGTATCCCCTAATTCGTGGTACGATGAGATGATCATAGAATATAGATTGGTGATATTACCGTGAGCCGTGGTCTTTTCGTGACCGGGAAGGGCCTTTTCAGCCGCGTCAATGGTCGCTCTGTAGTTTTTTAAGGCATAATATACCTGCGCAAGGTATCGCATGTTAGCGGCTGCTACAGGACCGGGAATAGTTTTTTGCCATGCTTCATAGTATGTGAGTGCGGCATCATAGTTTGCTTCTGTGAAGTAAAGCTGAGACACGGCATATAGAATTTGCGTTTCAATATTAGGTGGAATGTTGTCCCGGTATTCCAGAATGTGAAGGTAAGCATCAATAGTTGCAGGTTTATCATTCAGGGTAAAGGCAATGGCGGCCTTCATTTGCCAAAGCACAGCTTTTTCATAATTGTTGGTGGCTGGATCTGTAATTACAGTATCCGCAAGGCTTTTGGCCGCTTCATAGTCTTTGATATCAACAAGCTCTTGCACTTCCTGCGTTTTTTTATGCACTTCAAGGCTCATTGCAGGAACTCTGCGAGCCTCTTGTGCTTGGGCAAAAGCTGGTGTTGTGCTCGCTATTGCCGTTCCTAAAACCACCATTACAGCAAAGGCGGCTTTGTTGACCACTGCCCGGATGTTTTTTAGTGCCATTAACTGTACCCCCTAATTATTTGCTAGCAGAATACAAGCCTGTGATTAGGGGGCAAGCCTAAAGTCTATTTCACAACAATCCGCTCTGTTGTGTAGCCTGCTTTTTTAGCGCCATCTACAAGGCGTATCAGCATGCCTATATGGCTGTTTTCACTGGGCAGTAGTACTACTGGCAGGTCTGGTTTTTCTGTATGTTTCTGCTTCATGAGGGCCTCAACTGACCAAATATCAATAGGGCGCGTTTGGTGTATGAAGCTATTGCTATCTGATACTTGAAATATAAGAGGCTGGTTTGGGCTGTTGGAAGGTTCAGAGATCATGGGTTCAGGGTGGTTGATATGAAGCCCATGCTCTGACACATATTGTGCTGTGACAATAAAAAAGATCAGCATAATAAACACAATATCCAGCATAGGGGTCATGTCGGGTTTTGCCTCGCCGACTGTTGTGGTTCTGTATCTCATCTGCCCCTCCTATTCACCGGCCATAGTATAAACCATGCGGTAGCGGTTACCGTGTGACCAAACCGGCACACCGTTGACTACTGTGGGTTTATAGCGAAATTTGGCTATAGCCTTTAGGGCAGAGTTGTTGAACATGGTTTTAGGCTCAGCATCGATCACTGTGGTATTTTGAACCATGCCCATAGGGTCAACATCAAATTCAAGCACGACCCATCCACTAATGCCTTGTTTTGCTGCGCGCGGCGGATATGCGGGATTAACTCTGACTATCGGAATTTTTGCGCCGTCTGCCAAACCGGGGTCGAAAGATTCTTTGATGACAGGTGGTTCGGGCAGAGTAAGTGGGGGTAGTGGCGTAACCTTGTTATCTGTTCCCTTTGGTAGCGGTTCCCCTTTAGGCGGGTCCGCGATCACAGGCGGTTCAACGATACGGTCTATTACGTTTGGGTCTATAGGTGGCTCCTGATCAATTATAAAGTCTATAAATACAAACGGTTTTACGGGTGTATCCATAAAACCATCATCATTTGCTGCCAGCATTTGCATCAGGCCAAACAGGGCGAATGTGGTGCCTGCGGCAATACCGGTTATAGGCATATAGCGTGTAAATGTCATGGTTCCCCTCCATTAATGTGATAACATAACAATATTACATTACTAAAGATTAATAAAGTTATAATGTAACATAACGGAAAGCTCTTATAAGGAGGCCTATGGCGCACTGAAGGAAAAAGTAGCAAACCTTGGGGCGTGTTTATATGTTTTAGCGATTATGCTCTGTAGCCATAAAAAAACGGCGCCGTGGTTGGCGCCGTTTTCTGTTTTGATAAGGCAACAGGTTTTATCTACCCGTTAGCATTTTTTCGCGCTCTTCTTCGGCTTTAAGATAAGATTTCCACTGCGTGATTGTTTTCTTGTCACGGCGGTCATCGGCTAACTTAGAAGCATCGGCAAAAGCGTCACGGGCATCATCATACCGCTTTAGTTCGGTAAGAGCCTGACCGCGCATCATAGTGGTGGTAAAGAGCTTTTCTTTTGCTTCTTTGGCTTTGTCTTTTTTAAAGCCTTCAATAGCACTGTCAAAAGCGTCAACCGCCCCTTTCATATTATCAAGCTGCATTTGAACCTGACCAATTTGAAGCCACAGGGCTGCATCCGCATCAAGAGATGCAGATTTGGTCAGAGGTGCAATCGCCTTTTTGTAGTCATTGGCCTGCATATAACACTGACCAAGGGTACGAAGGTTTTTGGCATTCTGTTCAACACGCTTTTCCTTGAAGGCTTTTTCCAGAACCCAAGCGCATTTAATAGGTGCTTCACGGGCCATCTGAATCTGAGCCATCTGGAGAAGTTGTATTTCCTTATCATCAAGGAAACCTTGCTTATAGGCAGCTTCAGTTATTGAGTAAGAGGTTTTGTCTTCCCCAAGTTCCTGATAAACACCTGCCAGCTGAATCCAGTATAGTGGTTTTGGCCAGTTAATAAGCAGTGTCTCAAGTACATCACGCACTTTATCATACTGGTTAAGTTCCCAGTGTGCTGAAAGTGCGAGCTGATACCAGTTTTCCTTCACTTCAACAGTATCAAGTGATTTTGCTGTATTGATAGCAGCATAAAGATAGTCCAGCGACTTTTTATAGTCGCCGAGTGTGTAATGCAGCTGTGCAATGAACACCTGATTGCTAACGCTAATGATAGAAGGATCAACCTGTTTTTCCCAGATACCAACATATTTAAGGGCTTTGTCATACTGTTCTTCAGTGAAGTACAGCTGGGCCAGCCCGTAAATAATGTTCAGTTCAAGCGCAACAGGAATACTGTCTTTGTATTTTAGGATTTGCTCATAGGCATGAATAGTGCCCTGAGTGTCTTCCTTGCCGTATGAGATCATGGCTTTTATTTGCCATACAACAGCACGTTCGTAATCATTGATATTGCGTTTTTCCAAAGCTTCCTGAAGAAGGGCTTCAGCAGTTACAACATCATCAAGGTCCAGTGCTTCCTGGGCCTTTTGTACCTTTTTATGAATATCCAGGCTCATGGCCGGTACTTTGCGGGTTTCTTGCTGTGACGCTTGCTCTTCCTGAGCATAAACAGCAGAACCGCCAGATACCGTTAGAGAAGTCGCAGTAACTATTGCTACTGCGGCCAATGCCATTGGCAAGGATTTTATGGTCTTGATAAAGTTCATGACTTTCTCCTGCCCCTAGTTATTCAGCCAGATCGAACGTGAATTTATAGCGCACGCCGGTCACTTTCTGGCCTTTTCCATTGACGACCTTAGGCTTGTATTTAAACTTTTGAGCAGCCTTGATAGACTCGCGCTCAAAATAGCCTTTTGGGTCAGCCTCGATAATTAGAATGCTATCAGGTGGAACAGAGCCATCTTCAGCCACTGTTAATTCCACAATAACATATCCTTCAATACCGCGCTCGTTTGCACGACGTGGATACTGTGGTTGAACCCGTACAAGCGGCAAATAGTCACCGTCTGAACTTGGACCAAGGTCAATAGAACCCAGTTCAACACCAGAACCAGCATTGGCGCGGCCAATGGAAAGGTTCAGTTTGTCAGGGCCTTGCAAGTCCACTTGCGGGGTATCAATTTCCGGCGGAGGCGCTTCTACCTCTGGCGGTTTTTCTACTTGCCGCTCCATGCGCTGAGGCGGCTGGTCTTCAATGTCCTGAACGACATCAATCATTCTGAACTTTTTATCTTCATCGATGTTAACTTCACCGTCACCCGCAACAAGTAAATTCATTACGAAAAACAGGCCAAAGGTAATGCCTGTCGCTGCAACAAGTGAGGTGGCTACTCGAGCAATCATTACTTTCTCTCCGTAGCTATAGCAATTGTTTCAACACCAGCGTCACGAATGGCGTCATATACTTTCATGACCAGACCAGATTTTGATTCTTCATCAGCTTGAATTGCAACAGTCCCTTTCGGGTTTTCTGCGTGTAGTTTTTCAACATTTGCACGCAGTGCATCAAGTTTGACTTCTTGCTGGTTGATATGAATTTTATCTTCAGACGTGACGGCAACCAGAATACTAACCTGACTTTGCTGTAAAGCAGTTTCGGCTTCTGGCTTGATAACAGTAACCCCAGCCTCTTTTACGAAGACCGCGGTAACAATGAAGAAGATCAACATAATGAACACGATGTCGAGCATCGGGGTCATGTTGATTTCGGTATCTTCTTCTTGTTGAGCGTGGTTACGCATTGTTTTCTCCAATTCGCCCCTATAATTAGGTGCTTCGCCCTGAAAGGCGGGGGATACCCCCGCCAGCGATGTTTATTTCTTCGGGGTCATGATGATCTGGTCATCACTCACGCCGGTGGCCTTTGCTGCATCATAGATACGTATTGCAAGACCAAGGTGTGAGCCCTCAGAGGCCTGAATCACGACCGGTGCTTTTGGGCGCTCAACGCTTTCTTTTTTGATGATGGAAGAAATCGAAGAAACATCTACACGAACAAAGTCGTGTGTGATTCGATTTGCATCATCAATAATGAAAGCTATTGCGCGCTTTTCATCATCCGGTGGCGGAGGATCATTTTGTGTATTCTGATCTTCCGGCTTATTGATCTCCAGACCAGATTCTTTCACGAAAGAGGCAGTCACGATGAAGAAGATCAACATGATAAACACGATGTCAAGCATCGGGGTCATGTTAACTTCTGCTTCTTCCTCTCCCTTTGAGAACTTACGCATTAGTTATGCTCCAATTGGTCTAGTGGTCCATGGTCAGGCTGTCTTCAAGCCGTTCCGATTCCGTTTTTGCACGACGTTCAATGTAGGTAGACAGGAATACGCCTGACAGTGCAGCAACCATACCCGCCATTGTCGGGATTGTTGCTTTTGACACACCTGCCGCCATGGCACGTGCGTTTGAACTGCCTTGTGATCCCATTACGTCAAACACTTCGATCATACCTGTAACAGTACCGAGAAGGCCCACAAGTGGACAAAGCGCAACAAGCGTCTTGATGAGGTTCACACCCTGAAACAGGTTGTGGTTAGCCTCTGAAACCATCGCAGCACGAATTTTGTGTGCATACCATGATCTCCGCTCGCTGCGAGCTTCCCAAGCATCGATTACCCGGTTTTTTTGCTTTTTATATTCAAGCGACAAAAACCACAGGCGTTCAACAATGAGTACCCACATAATGAACGTGACCGCGAGGATCAGGAACAGGACGTCGCCGCCCCGCTCCATAAATGCCCGGATCGCGTCAAATGCTTCATTAAGCGCTAGCATTCGCGTGCTCTTTCTCTGCATGCACTGCAACGATGCCAGCAGATTGTTCTTCGAGAACGTGGATAACGCCCTTTGAAGAACCTGACACAAAGCTGTGTAGCAAGAGCGTAGGAATAGCCACAACAAGACCTTCCACTGTTGTCATCAAGGCAGCAGAAATACCACCAGCCATCTGGCTTGGGTCACCGGTACCGAACAGTGTAATGGCTTGGAAGGTTTCGATCATACCTGTAACAGTACCAAGGAGACCAAACAGTGGCGCAACAGCAGAAATCAACTTGATCAGCGTCAGGAACCGCTCAAGAGCAGGAGTTTCCTTAAGAATCGCTTCATCAAGTTTCAGTTCAAGTGTTTCAACATCAACAGACTTGTTGTTTTCATAAACAGCAAGAACACGACCAAGTGGGTTGTTGGTGTTTGCAACATCAGAACGAATCTGCTTTTTCACTTTGCCGGTAACAAGTGCCAGATAGAACCACTGGAATACAGCAAGAACAACACCGATTGCACCAAGTGCCAGTGTCAGGTAACCAATCAGGCCACCTTGATCAAGGCGTTCCATAATAGTTGGTTTTTCAACTTCGAGGTTCAGAAGCTGACCACGTGTTGGGTCAATACCAAGGGCATGAAGACCAGTTGTCGCATTTTCAAACGCTGAAACAGTGCTTGTAAAGCGTGAAGAAGGCTGACGCTGAAGCTCAGAGATTTCGCCTTTAGAGTTCATCTGAAGGTATTTGCCGTCACCAACAATAACAAAGTCACCAACACGGGTAACATCCATTGTTTGGGTGTTGCCGTCATTCAGGCGAACATCCGCAGAGAAAGTCTTAACTTGGCCGGAACCAACCATTTCAAGCATCATCTGTGCTGGCCATGCACGAATTTCATTCAGCGTTGGCAGATCAGATGATTCTGAGGCTTTTTCAACAAGCGTATCAATCTCAGCCATACGGCCAGGATTGTCGAGTGTGATGTGCGATGTTGAAATTGTAGACCGTGCATCACCGGCAGCTTGCTGGAGAACACCGAACAGCTCGCTGAGCTGGCCAAGACGTTCACGCTGTACTTCAAGCTGGCGAGTAATTTCAGCTTCGTTTTGACGGCGTGCTTCTTCAAGACGCGCACTTTCACGCTCGAGCTCAGCCTGTTTGGCTTCAGCTTTAGTGAGCAGTGACTGCTGATCTTGTTTTGCTTTCAGGAATTCCTGTTCGCGTTGTTTGTGCGCAGCTGATTCTGAAACCGTACCATTACGTACTTTGTTCAGAAGGCTTTGCATATCAGCATCTTGTGCTTGAGCTGAACCGGTCAGGCCAAGAGCAATAATAGCTACTGAGGTTAAAATCTTTTTCATGGTTCTATTTCCCCTCTGGCGCTTCTATCGGCAGTACAACAATATCCTGCTGTGTACGGCGCTGGGCGATTTTGATCAACTGCTTGATAGGTGCGGTGAATTCACCGTCAAGAACTTCCCAAGACCCTTTTTCAGGGTTCCAAGCGGCTGTTTCTGAACCATCTTTTTTCTGGTAGTAGAAGCCAACACGGCCAATACGTACGAAGTTAACAACACGGCCATCTGGCAGTTGGTCTTCGTAAGCATTGATAGTGCGACCATACTGAACTTCAGCTTTGTAAGCTTCAAGTATAACACGGAAACGCTCTGGATCGCTAACGTTCGGGTTATCCATCGCATCGCGCAGGTTTTCAATGCGGGCTGCGCGTTCTTCTGACTGGAACGGTACGTCAAGTTTAACGAACTCATCCAGATTTTCGATCATCTCTTGCATCAATGGAACAACCTGACGTTTGATTTCGTCAATTTGGCCAATAGAATTTTTGATTTTCTCGATTTCTTGTTTTTGCTTCACAATCACGCGGTTCTGCTGTGCATTGTATGCCTCAAGACCAGCGATGGTCTTCAGCGTGCTTTTGTATTGTGTAAACAATTTGCTTGTAGCATCGACAGTTTTGTCAATTTGTTGCTGTGATGCTTGTGCGATTTTGTTGGCTTGGTTCACCTCGTCTACAATCGACTTCAGACGAGCATCCTGTGCATTTGCAGCAGTAGCTCCTAGAAGGATTGAGGCAACCGCGACCGTAGAGACAGCTATCCGTTTCACTTTAGCCTTATCCATTTTCTGCCCATTTGGGTTTTATTAGCCAAAACTTTGCCTTAATTGCCGGATACCTGACAGTGTCAGAAAAACCAGCGGCGCCATGATGGCAGATTAAACTTCGCAAAGATTAATGTCCTTTTTGAGACACTAAGTCTTTACCCTTCAAAATTGGGAATATTCAGTAAAATAACACGGCTGACCGTATTCTTGGTCAGTCGAGCATTCCATCTGTTTTTAAAGGCTTTCCCGTACCTCTCCCAATTGTGCCGTTCACAAAGCAGTTTAACACTGCCACCTCTTGCTGCTCTGATGCCACACCTGGGATCGCATCGAGCAGTCTATCGTTCTATCAAACGCTAGATAGTAATAGCGTCCGCCAGAGGCTTGTGTCCGACTTGTGGCCTATCATCCAAGAATCTTCTCCGATTCCAAGTAAAAATTTTAAAAATTCTTATCTTATTTCGTTGACAGGCCATTTTTTTAACGATTTACCGCCAAAATATAATGTTATAATATAATAATTATCATTTAATGGAAGCTTTTTGTGCATGAAAGTTTCAAAACATGGTTAATTTTTAGGGTGACCAGAAACGATTCATGGCCAAAAGAGTGATTATTGACGACTGCGTCGTTTTTGCTGCAATTCACGCAGCGCAGCTACAACACCGTGCCACTGATTTTTAGAACTAACAGAAAGAGCCCCTTCCAAGCCAAGGTGGCCAGATAGTTTTAGGGCTAAAGCTCTGTTATCTTCAGATATAGTACTGTGATCACTATCAGTCTGAAATAATACAGAGCTTGATCTTTGAGTAGAAGGCATTAGGTGCACTCCAAATTAAACTAGAAACAAATATTTCTCACCCGAGCGGGGGTATAATATCCATAACTTCTAAAGGACACGTTAATAAGGTGGCAAAGTTATGGCACTATGAGCTTTATTTGCACGGTGGGGTGTGAAAACAAGGTAAATCATTGAAAAATCAAGTGAGTTTAAAGGGGTGCTTATTTAAAAAGTAATGCTAATTTCTTTCGAAATAGGCGTCACTGACCGTAAACCTCTTAACGCATTAGCTATATAGACTGTGTCCGCTGCAAAAAGATCATCCCTTGTTAAGGCCTTTATCTGGATGTCAGGATTGGCCGCAAGCATATGTGCGCGCATTATTCCGGGTAAAAGGCCGCACGCAAGGGGAGGGGTGTACCAGGTTCCATCCTTTACCAGGAAAAGGCTGCTTATAGCACCTTCTGTAAGGTGCCCTGATTCGTTTGAAAATAAAATGTCGCAATAACCAGCTGCACACGCCTGTGCAAATGCTGAATCATAGAGCTTTCTGTTTGTCGTTTTATGGAAAAGGAAGATATTGCGAGAATCAACAGGTGTTGCGGATAAGCAAATAGTCAATTCTTTAGGTGTATGAGCTGTTTCTACCACCGGCATCTTGGCGCTGGTGACAGATGCATGACCATATTTGTCTAATAGTAGCCTGATTCGGTATATAGGGTGCCCCTCTAAAATAGCGAGATGGTCGATCAGGGCTTGCTGAATTTCATGTCTGTTATACTTGAAATCAAAATAGGTGGCACTTGAGGCAAGCCGATCAAGGTGATTCTCTTCAAAGGCGATAGTTCCATTTTCAAGCTTCATGGTTTCTATCAGGCAAAAGTTTGTTGTCTGTGTTTTAGTGAAGGCAGCTTTTAAGAGGCATTCAGCATATTCTTCATCGGCATTGCTGTCCGCAACGATACCACTTCCTATTCCAAGTCGGCCTTTGCCATTTTTCAGGATGAAAGTGCGAATAGGAACACTTAACGACCAGTGATCTTTGTTTGGATGTGATTCTGACTTTGAAAAATGACCAATGGCACCGCAGTATACGCCCCGCGCGTTGGTCTCGAGCGATTGGATAATTTCCATTGCCCGAATTTTAGGGGCGCCAGTTACGGACCCGCACGGGAACATGGCCCTCAGCAACTCAGACGGTGATAGTTTTTCTTTCGCCGTGGCTGTAACGGTTGATGTCATTTGGTGGAGGGTGGCATACTGTTCAGTTGAAAAGAGCGTTTCTACGCGCACACTGGCTGGCATACTGATCCGGCCCATATCATTTCTGATCAGATCAACAATCATCAGGTTTTCGGCGCGTGATTTAAGGTCCTGCTTCAGAAATGCCTGCGTCTCCCGGTCTTCATGCTCTGTCCGGCCCCTTGCTGCGGTGCCTTTCATGGGCCGTGATGTAAGGGTGTCGCCGCGTTTTTCAACAAAAAGCTCTGGTGAAAGGGAAAGTACCTGATAAGTGCCTGTATCGATATAAGCGCTATACCCAACGGGCTGTATAGCCCTTAACTGTGCATATAAAGCGAGAGGGTCGCCCGTTAGTGTGGCCTGCAGAGGGAAGGTATGGTTGATCTGGTAAACATCGCCTGCGGTTATAAAATTTTGTACAGCTTTAAGGGCGGCCTTGTAGCTGGTTTCATTATTGGCAGGTTCTTTGAGGGCCAGTTTATGAAAATGCTGATTACCGTGGTTTGATGTGTGCAATAACTCTCTTACTGCGCGGGGGCTTAATTTTTCCCGGTTTCTGGTGGCTATCATCCAGATAAGAGGCTCCTCAGCCTGCCGGGTTATGGCTACCGCGAGCTTTTTTTCAAAAGCGTGTGCCACTTCATAGGAAATCCAGCCTGCAACAAAGAGGCCCTCTTTGGTGGCGGTGTCAATTTCCGCTAGTGCCTCATCTATTTCATCAAAGCTGGTTGCTGTAATTATTTTTTCAGGGCTGTGGTAGAACCATGAAGCGCCAGCTTTGTGGTCAGCACGGCTATCGTCAAGAAGAACAAACGGGGCTGTACGGAGGTCAGTCATTATGGGTCAAAGTCCGCTCTGAGGTTCCCCAAAATACAGGATTCTGGCTTTCGGTTATAATGCGAAGGCTCTTATGATATGGCAGTGCGCTTGCGTCAACCAAGGCTTTTGCTTTTAAAGACCAAAAAAGGCGACACCAAGCCGCCTTTCATATGCTGCGGTAACCCAAAGGGGTTACATAATGTGATAGCCTTTTAAAAGCCCAGCAATGCTAGCGATCACGATCACGAGCCATGTCAAGAGTGTGCCAACAAAGCGGTAAGGATTACGCCCTTCAAACTTGCCAAATGTTAGGCCGTGCATATAGCGTCCGGCTACAAGTGCAATAGCGAGTAGAAGCACAAGATACTGGCTAACATTATGGTATTCAAGCAGCCACAACAGTAACAGTGCCATTGGCGCATATTCCACCAAGTTGCCTTGTGCACGAATGGCATTCTGCAGTTCAGGATGGCCGCCGTCGCCAACACTGGTTTTGGTTTTCCCGCGTACTTTTGATACATTATAAGAAAGATAAATAAGAAGTAGCCCAATAAAGCTTGCGGCAATAAGTGTAATAGCCATTTTCAAATCCCCCTGTTATGGATACCCTTAGCTTACCCAACTGTAAGTGGTTTGAGGGTGAATAAACTTCAAGGGTAGGTCAAGTATATTGTAAGGAGCGTCACAGTGGCTCATCGGCCAAAGGACAGGTTCAGAGACTGGAATTTATATCATAAATCAGTGGTAGGCTTATTGTGTTCGATTGCTGTGGCCATGGTGGTGCACGCTGCGTTGGTTTATGATGGGGCCTTTCATATAAAGCATGAAAAACTGATTTCGGTGGAAGCTGCAACCCTTTGGCCTTGGATTATAAGTGATGATAACCGGGATCGTTGGACAACAGAACTGATTGATACAGGGGTGCTTTCCGGGGATGCAGGGCAGAAAGGGACAACGCGGCTCCTATTTTGGAAGCGCGGCACAAAGCGCTGGCACTCACTGGAAAAAGTTACAGAGAGCCTCCCTGGTCGTGTTTTTGCGTCATATCAGGAATCTGATATGGATAAGCGCTGGCTAAGAATTGATCTGGTACCTGCGGGTCCCTGTCAGACCCGCGTGGAAATAGAAGAAACAATATTCCCGGTAACTTATAAAGACCGGTTCTGGTTTTTCCTGAGTAAAGATGATCAGGACAAGCGTGTTATTGGTTCGCTTGATGCACTGGATCGTTGGACTGTAAAATCAGAATGTAACCTTACGGAACAGAAGACTGCTCCGTAAAACTTAAGCTCGTTCTACTTCAAAGTCAGAAAAAGCCCATTCATCAATTCGGTCCATTTCGGCTAGAAACAGGTTCTCGGCAGCAACAACAGCTTCTTCTTCGCTGCGCGCATCAACTTCTGTAACCCAGTAAAAGGTGCCATGTGGCAAGCTTGCTTTAAGGGTAACTTTTTGACGTGCCATGTTTTTTGCCTCTTTTGCGGTTAGCCCTGTTTTGTGCGGCGATCATAAAAACTGTTTATGCCGCCGTCCAGTATCATCAGGCAGTAACCGTAAAAAATATGTGAATCAACAGGTTTATAGAGATCTGCCGATCAGTTCTTTCATGATTTCAGAAGTGCCGCCGTATATGCGCTGTACACGGGCGTCTGTAAAGTGATGAGCAATTTCATATTCTGCCATAAAGCCGTAACCACCATGCAGTTGCAGGCAGGTGTCGGCAATACGACCTTGCATTTCTGTGGTCCAAAGCTTTGACATGGCGCCGCCCACGGCATCAAGCTCGCCTTTAAGGTGGCGGCTAATGCACTGATCAATGAAAGCCCAGCCTACCTCAAGCTCTGTTTTCATTTCCGCCATTTTAAACCGTGTGTTTTGAAAATGTAGGATAGGCTTGCCAAACGCTTCACGCTCTTTCACATAATCGAGCGTAATATCAAAGGCACGCTGTGCACTTGCCATGGCAATAACGCCAATTGACAGTCGCTCTTGCGGTAGTTGCTGCATTAGGTACATAAAGCCGGCGCCTTCATGTCCGATAAGGTTTGTTGCCGGTACACGTACTTCATCAAAAAACAGCTCGGATGTATCAGAGGAGTGTTGACCAATTTTATCGAGGTTTCGGCCGCGGCGAAAGCCTTCTCTATCTGCCTCAACGATTATAAGGCTAACACCGTGGGCACCAGCTGCCGCGTCTGTTTTACAGGCAACGATAACAAAATCGCAGTTTTGGCCGTTAGATATGAAGGTCTTGGAGCCCTTAACAACATAATGGTTACCGTCTAGTTTTGCTGTTGTCTTCATGCCCTGAAGGTCACTACCTGTGCCGGGCTCTGTCATGGCAATAGCCCCGACCATTTCGCCACTCGCCATTCTGCTTAGGATACGCTCTTTAAGATCGTCAGACCCATAATGGAGCAAATAGGGAGCAACTATGTCTGAATGAACGGCGATAGCTGCGCCGCCGCCCCGGTTATAGGCCTGTTCTTCATTTATAATGCAGTTTAAACGGTAATCACCGCCTGCACCGCCGTATTCTTCGGATAATTGTGGGCACAGCATTCCTGTTGCACCAAGCTTATTCCAGAAACTGCGAGGAACCTGACCGGCTTTACTCCAGTCTGCATGATTCGGCGCCGCTTCTGTCAGAAAAAACTTTCTAACAGAATCCCTGAAAATATGGTGCTCTTCCTCATAAATGGCGCGGCGTGCAAGCATGATCTGATAATCCCCGTTTTGTTCCCCGATTTCTTATAGGTATGAAATGGCGCAGCTTTGCGTCTCGTCAACCAAGAAAATGGGTGAAACAATTTTAGGGCAGTTATCTAGGCATGCCTTAATTGTTTGTTTTGCGGTAGGAGCGGATAGCCATGTTCATTTCTGTTTGCATGTCACGGCGTTTATTATGCAGGTTTGCAAGGTCTTCATCCCAGCGCAGTCTCTGGTCTTTACTCATGTAAGGTAGCAAAAGCTGGCCGCGCTGATCCATACAGGCAATATATGCATCAACCGTGTCTGAGTAGGCAACAACAGCATCACGTGCAATCCTGATCTGCTCGGCATCGGATGTTTCACCGTTTGGGATAGTAGGGTAATTCACTGGCGGTTCGCCGCAATCTTCTGCAGCGGCAGCCCCCCAGGAGATGAAAGCACTTGTTATTAGTACCAAACAGGTTTTTTTCATGGTCGTAAAGTTCCTTTGATGAATGCTTGCCATATTTTCAAGTATGAAAAAGGGCATATAAGTGGCAGGCATCAGATTTGTTCCTGCCATTTAAGCATTTAAATCAGGCTATTTTTTGTCGTCAGTTGCCGCTTTTTTCTTCGCCGCCGGTTTTTTGGCTGCTGGCTTTTTAGCTGCTTTCTTGGGAGCAGCAGGCGCTTCAGGTGCAGCCCCGGTTGCAGCTGGTGAAGCGGGAGCAGTGGTCTTTGATGCAGCGGCCTGCTGTGCCTCCATTGCTTTTTTGCGGGCTTCGTCTTCAGCTTTGGCCTGTTCAGGGAACATCTGGCGGTAAACTGCGTTTACCCTGTTACCTACATCTGAAATAGCCTTTGCAACAGCGGGCAGATTAAAGCCAACCCCCCGGTACGTATATACATGTGATTCTGGGTTGAAACCACGGTATACACAGTCACTTGTTGTGGTGCCATCCCCCAGTTTTGCAGGGTCACCTATAAAGTCAAAGGCAACCTGTTTACCGCGTGTTGCGTTGATCCATTCTTCGGTTTTTTCGTCAGCACGTTCCCATATCTCGGAGAGGCGACGATCATTCAGGGGGTGCTTGTCGCCGAGTTGCAGAACTTTCCGCAGGGCTTCGCCTCGGCCTCGCGCTCTAGCGCGTGTTGGCCATAACAGCGAAGAAATCTGGCTTGCAGGTACGAGAATCATCTGGCCGCTATACAGTATGGCCTGACCTTGCTGGCTTTGGATTGCTTGGTTAAAAAGATTAAATGAAGCCTGAGCATGAATGCACTGATTGCGCAGTTCATGAATATAAATGGCGAGCGTATTCTGGTCCATAATTCTAAATCGCTTTTCTTTACTCAAATCACCGATGCGGTGTTTGCCCCCCTCCATTTGTGACATAACTCTAACTGTCACAGTCAAAGACAAAGCCGCTAAAGAGCGAGCGATAGCACATGCCTTTCGTACACGCTAGGGGGGAATCAACCTTCATATTGCCAAAAGAGCCTGTTTTAGGCTAAAATAAGCATGGGTAACAAAAATGGGTGCCAATATGGCAGAGGCTGCAATTGCCGCTCAGTCACAGGCTGTGACAGGTGGTGCACGTGTAGAGCGATCAGCCACATCTTCTATTGGAGGTGTGAATACCCTTGCCCGTGCGGTTAGTGATGTTGCCGGTATCCAGCGCAACTTTTATATCCCCAAACCAACGACAGCAGCGCCTACGGAAAAGCCAGTAGATAAAAAAAATGGCAATACGTTATTGTCGACCAGCTCTTTGTTATTACTTGCTGAAACAAGAACGCAGGAAGCAGGCGCAAATTTTGTTGCCCCAGACCGCATTGGGTTAGCACATGCTAATTATGCATCGGTACAGGCAAACGTGCGGGAAACAATTCTGAATAATCAGTCTTTAACGGTTTCTGACGACAACACCGCAGCAACAAAGGGCGAGATACAGGGCGAATCAGACCTGAAAGTTTAATCCATTTATTGGAGGTTGTTAATCCAGCGTTCGACCAGATCCCGGTGGTCGTTGTCTGAGCCATCGCCGACGGGCTTGTAGCTATATATGGCAATCTGGCTTGTGTAGGGGGTATCTTCCAGAATCCGCACGGAAACAACAGAAGGAAAATGCTCCCCCGGCAGGCGTTCTAAAAAATCAAACTGGTTTGACTGAATATTAAAGCTGTGGGTTTTGATGGTTGGCATGCTGTCGGCATAGTCTACGACTTTTTGCCTAAGCGCTGCGGTATCCATATTGAATGTAGGGGTGGCTGTATCAGTAACCGCGTTGCGGCAAAGGCTCTCGGGGCATATAAGATATGCTGGCACAGCAGATGGATAGACAAGGCTCTCAAAATCTGTAGGTTCAAGTGAACCCGAGGTACTGCCAAAAATAGCTTCGCCTTTTCCAGCCTGAACATAAAGATACATGCCAAGCAGTCCGACCAGAATGATCAGGCTTAGCCCAACTGTTAGGTTGCGAAACTTATTCAGCATATGCGCCTTGTCGAGCTTTTGTGCATTTACCCAAGAATAGACCCAAGCTGCATTGCAAGACTCATGTCACCTTCCACTCGCAGCTTACCTGTCATAAAGGCCATTTGGGGGTTCAGGTCACCTTCAACAATTTGGAGGAAATTGTCTTTGGTAACAGTGATTGTGCAATCGGCTTCTGTGTCAGCATTATCAACCACCGTTGGAGAGGCTTTCCCGTCGATGCGTACCACGCCTTCATCACCAAAGTTAAACTTGATAATTGCTGAAAGGGGTGAATGTGCCCCAATGCGATTACGCATTTCCTCGGTGATCTTTTCCAGTGTCATGATGAAAGCCTTCCTTCAAAGGGTAAATAATTAGCAAGTGAGATATATTGGACTTATTGGTCTGTAAATCAATCGCATTTTAGTACTAGGGCCTATTTATCTTTTTTTAGTTTATCGAGTAAACCACCCAGACCCTTTTCAAGTTTATCTTTGGCACCGTCAGCCAGGTCTTTTACTTTTCCAGATGCGCCTGCGGCTATCAGTGCCTTTGTAATCTGGGGTTGTAAGGTATCCATAACATGGCGTGCAATTTCGCGTGGGGCCAGGCCTTTTTCATCAGTGCCGAGGTTGGTTAACTTGAAATCGGCCAGCTTTATATCCTCATCTAGTTTGAGAGCACCATCTGACGATGCAAGGATACGCGGGTTCGATACGACGAGGCTGCGAATTGTTAGGGTAATTTCATCTTCTGGTGCTGTTGGTTCGGTAGCAGGTAAATCTAGCCCGTCTTGCAGCGCTTTTATATTCGATTTACTGCCTTGCATCCGTACATCAAATACGGGTTGGCCTATATTGATCGAATCAATAATGATATGGTTTGACATTAGGGTCCTGGGCTCCACTTTCATGTCAAAAGACCCAATGCTGGCGATTGCACCTTCGCCAAAACCGTTTGGTTGCCCTAGTTCAAGGCCTTTAACATTAATTTTACCAGAGAAGGGAGAAAGGCTAATGCCATCTAAATCAACGCTTACATTCAGCGTTTTAGGGCCTTCAGTTTCAATGCCTGTTTTAATAATACTATCAAGTTTAGTATAAAGAAACACGCCGCCAGCCAGTATAACCAACAAAAGTACGATCAGAATTTTTTTCACAGCTACATCCCCATTTATGGTAGCAAGAAGTTTCGCAGCATGATGCCACTCTTTAACCGCCTTGTTAAGTGTGACTTTATGGAAATAAATTTCTTAACGAAAAAGGTAGAGTATGCCAGCATGCGAAAACACTTATCGATAGGCAAAAACAGGATATCGTGTTTATGGCACCAGTAACGCAGATTCTCTTGTTACTTTCTTATGCTATCTTGGGGGCAGCGGTGGTTATTATTCCGCCGCGACTACTTGGTTTTGATAGTGATATGGCCACCTTTTTAGGCATGGCGGTTTTTTTCGGCGCATGGCAAGTTCAGAATGTGCTGGTAAATGGTCGCAGCTTGGCTGATGCGCAGCAGCGTATTGCTAAGCTTGAGGATTCAGCCACAATTTTACGTAAGGATTTGGAGCGAACAAGACGCGAGCTTGAAAACCGGGGCCGCGAAGGTGAGGAAAAAAGCGAACTTCTTGTCTCAGAGCTTAAGGTTTTGCAAACCCTTCTATCGCAAGTAACCAAAAAAGAACTCGAACTTAAAGGCGGTCTTGTGCCGTCAGATATGCCTCTGCCGACAGAAGAAGAGGCGATGAGCTTAAGCATTGATGCAAAAAATGACTCTGGGGTCGAAACTGATACAGCGTTACTTGCTAAGCAAGCTGATGATGACGATGTATCAGATGATGCCTTGACCGCTGCCGAAATTGAAGAGCTGGATCTTACGCCTGAAGAAGTGGCGCTGGTTGTGCGAGCGGGCAAAAAGCCAGAAGCCGATGATGTTGTTTCAGAAGCCGGAGATTCTGCACCTACCGGCCCTGCGGGCAGGTCTGCAACACGGCGGGGCCTACCTGTTAAGAAAAAAGCCCCTATCAGAATTATTAAACGTGAAGATCAATTACTTTCGGTGGTTAGAAGCTCACTTTCTGAAAACCGGGTTGATCTTTATATGCAGCCAATTGTTAGTTTGCCATCGCGGCGAACCGTGCACTTCGAATGTTTTTCGCGCATGCGTGATGAAGAAGGCCGCATTATATTGCCTAGGCAATATATGAAGGTGGCAGAAAGCAAAGGCTTGATAGGTACGATTGATAACCTGCTGCTATTTAGGCTGATTCAATTGGTGCGTCGCATGGGAAAACGCCGGCCTGATTTGCGGTTTTTCTGTAATATGTCGCGGTATTCCATGGCGGATGAAGAGTTTTTCCCACAGTTTATTGATTTCATGACTGCGAATGAGGAGTTCTCCCGGCGGCTCATTTTTGAAGTGTCGCAGGAAGATTATAATCTTCTCGATGGAAGTGTGCTGGATCGCCTGCAAACCTTGGCCCGTAAAGGCTTTGGGTTTTCAATGGATTCGGTTACGAGTTTCGAGCAGGATTTTGCTGCACTTGAAGAACGCCGGTTTCAGTTTATAAAGGCAGATATTAATGATCTGGCAACCGCACATCCTGATGAAGGGGATGCAGATGCTTTTAAGGCATCACTGCGAAGGAAGGGAATGCAGCTTATTGCCAGCCGTATTGAAACGGAAGACAAAGTGTTGCAGGCCCTTGAAGGGCACATTGAATTTGCGCAGGGTTATTTATTCGGGGAACCTGCCGAAGCCAGCGAATTAAACCGGGAATTATAGGGTATTTCATGCCAAACAGAGGCGGCCAAACAGTAGCTCTTATCAAGGGCCTTCAGGAGATGACCGAGGATCTGGATTTGATCATCTGTGACCTTTGGGGGGTAATGCATAATGGTATCAGCCCATTTGCTGCTGCCGTTCACGCAATTGAATCTGCTAGAAATGCAGGTATTCAAACTGTGTTTCTTTCCAATGCCCCAAGGCCGCGTACCTATGTGCGTAGCCATTTGCTGGAAATGGGGGTGCCCCACAGCCTAACAGATTATGTTGTGACATCAGGTGGTCTGGCGCGCGATGAAGTAAGACGCAGTTTTGTTGGTAAACACCTTTATCACTTGGGGCCGGAAACAGATAGAAATACCATTGCTGACTTGCCTGTTACAGAGGTAAAAACACCTGCAGAGGCAGATGTTATTTTTGCAACAGATCTTGATTTTGGCCGGGTTGAAGACCACAGAGGCTGGCTTGCAAATGCGGCCCAGCGTAAAGTGCCATTCCTATGTGCCAACCCTGATAGGGTGGTCCATGTGGGTGAGCGCCTGTTTCAGTGCGCAGGCGCGGTAGCTGATCTCTATACAACCATGGGCGGCGAGGTGCGATGGTTTGGTAAACCCACAGCCTATGCTTTAAAGTCGTGCATTAAGGAAGTGGGCCTGCCTGAGAGTACGCCGGGAAATCGAATCCTGATGATTGGCGACAGCCTTCAAACTGATATGGCGGGTGCTTATGCGGCTGGGTATGACGGGCTTTTTATTGCCGGCGGTATTCACCGTGCGGAATATCCAAAACTTCTAGAAAAATCTGTTAATGGTCAAGTTGCGGTGGAAGAATTTCAAGCGCTGTTTGGGGCCAAAAAGGCTGTTCCGCATGCAGTCATGAATCAGCTTTGCTGGTAAGTGTTACGTACAAAAAACGCTAACCAAACAAGGCGTCGATATCGTCCTGACTAACTTCTTCACCTGCGGGCAGGTTAATTTCTTCGTCTTTTTTGTCTTTTTTCTTTTCTGTATCAGGCGCATCTTCGGCTTTTGCCGGAGCTTCTGGTTCAGGTTTAGGAGCTTTGTTTGCTTCCGGTTCTTTTGATGCCTCGGCTTCCTGTTCCGCTTTTGCGGCAAGGTCTGCGACAGGGTCAAAGTCTTCCTCGAACATGGAGTCCAGCATTTTAGGATTAACCGCTTTTGGTTTTTCTGGTGCTGGTGCGAGCTTAGGTTCTTCCTGGGCGACAGGTGTAGCAGGAGGTGGTGCAGCAGCAGGTTGGGTAGGCTGAGGAGCCTTTGCTGCGGGTGGTACATCAGCATTCATCAAGGCATCAACTTCAGTCTGGTTAATGCCTTCACCATGCAAAGCTGGGCCAGAAAGCAGGGCTTTGTCTTCGTCTTTTTCTTCCTGCTGTGATTTTGCCTCTTCAATGTCGTCTTCTGTAACACCAAGAAGGTCGCGCAGTTCCAATACCCGCTTTTCAATGTGGGATAATGTTTCAACCACTTTTGAAATACGCTGTCCGGTAATATCCTGAAACGAACACGCCTCAAAAATACGCATAACGGCGTCCTGCGTTTTTGCCTGATAGGCTTCAGGGTCGCTTGTGTCGGCTGCCATAATCTCTTCGGCTGCTTCCATAATGGTATTGGTGGCTTCCTCGGTTTGCTGGACAATTGCGTCAAGCTCTAGTCCTGCGCGAGGAATGCGGTTACTTTCCAGATCACCGGGTTGCAGCGCGGCAATTTCCTTGCGGGCATTGTGAATATAATCACTCAGTTCCCGGCATTCATGGTAAATTGATGTGTCGATTGACCGGAAAAAAACCTGCATAGTACCAATAAGCACTTCGGTTACAGACGCCACGTCTATTAAAGAGAGCGAGGCAGTGTTCTGCTTCCGTAAATTGTCAACGAGAAGCTGGATCTGTTTTGGAAGTGCATCTTGGGGCATTAGAACTCACCCAAAACCGCAACAAGCTTTGTTTTGAGCGTGGCTGCATTAAATGGTTTAACGATATAGTTATTTACCCCTGCTTTTTTTGCAGCAATAACGTTATCTGTTTTTGATTCAGCGGTTACCATAATGAAAGGCGTATTTTTCAGCTGGTTATCGGCACGAACTTCTTTCAGGAGTTCATAGCCAGTCATGGGTTCCATGTTCCAGTCAGAAATGATCAGGCCGTATTGGCGTGATCTGGCTTTTTCAAGTGCCATGGCACCGTCAGTGGCTTCATCAACATTATTGAAACCAAGCTGTTTTAAAAGGTTACGGACGATTCGTAACATTGTTTTGTAGTCGTCGACGATCAGTATCGGCATACCCAGATCAACGGCCATGATAATTCCTTAGTCAAATAATTTCGCACCAAAGGCACTGCTAAAACAGTACCCGAACTTCCCTTAGTAATAGGACACTAGCCCTAACATCATAAAGAATTGGTTAACCCAAAGAAAGCATAGTTGCAATTCTTTACATGACCATTATGCACACTCATGATGAAAAATTGTATAAAAAAGATCATGTTAGCGTACTAATTATATGATTTTTTGTGCGCCCTTACGGAAAGCTTGTGCAGATTTATTGTTTTTTGTGAGGTCACAGGCGCAGCGCGGCGTGTTGCTATTGTCAAAAAGGGCGTGTTAGCACCTTCTGGTCGTGTGATAGTGACAAAAAGGTGGTCGATAGCGAGGCAATGGTGTATGCCCGCTGCCGATAACACAGTCTTAGTGCCGAGCAGGCACGCTGGAGAGAGAATGCAGTTACTGCGACACATCACGGAAGTACCCGATAATAAGCGCGGCAGTGTTGTGGCGCTAGGGAATTTTGATGGTTTTCACCGAGGGCATCAGGTCGTGATCGGGGAAGCTGGGAGAATAGCGAGGCTATTGGATGTGCCGCTTGTTGTTGTGGTAACTGAACCGCACCCGGTTAGCTTTTTCAGGCCAGATGTGCCGTCTTTCCGCCTGACACCCTTTCGGGAGCGTGTGCAACTGCTAGAACATTTTGGTGTGGATCAATTACTTGTACTGCCTTTTGATAAAGAGTTGGCAGGCATGTCAGCGCAGGCTTTTGTAACCGATATTTTGCGTGAAGGGCTCAATGCCAATCATGTTTTTGTTGGGTATGATTACCGTTTTGGTAAAGGCCGTGGCGGCGGGATTGATGTACTGGCGTGGATGGGTGAAATGGAAGGGTTTGGCCTTTCTGTTATCCGTGCGGTTTCTGTTGGTCTTGAAGGCTATGCCGGCGAAGCTTACAGTTCAACTGTTGTGCGTAGGGCACTTCAAAACGGTGAAGCGCGTAAGGCTGCTGGCCTCTTGGGTCATTGGTGGACAATTAACGGCCGCGTAACGCACGGTGATCAACGTGGTCGTACCATTGGATTCCCTACCGCTAATGTGGAGCTTGGTGAAAGTTTGGAGCCTAAAAGGGGCGTCTATGCTGTCAGGGTTTGTATCGAAGGTAGCACAGATGTGTTCTGCGGCGTTGCCAATATTGGTAATCGGCCCACCTTTGATAAACGCGATGTCATGCTTGAAGTGCATCTTTTTGACTTTAAGGGCGATCTGTACGAACGGCATTTACGGGTTGAACTGGTGGCCTTTTTGCGGCCTGAGAAAAAATTTGATGGTTTAGAGGCTTTGAAAAGCCAAATTCAGCTTGATAGTAAAATAGCGCGTGTTGTGCTTGCTGAATCTGAAAATGACCGGGCGCGGCTTATGCTGCCAACGCTTGATAAATATCTTGAGGCTTTTCCTGAGCCTCATGTGTGCTCTACCAGCTAATATATAAATCTATCCTTTGCTGATTTAGCTCAGCCTGCTAAAATATGACTGCTTGATTAACAAGGATACCTCTCCGTGGATATTTTGCTGGATTATCACCTTTGGGTTAGTTTTCTAACGCTTGCATCACTTGAGATCATTTTAGGAATCGACAATGTGGTGTTCGTGGCTCTGCTTGTTGGGCATTTGCCAGATGCGCAGCGCCAAAAAGCTAGAATTATTGGCCTTTCGCTAGCGCTTGTTATGCGCATACTTCTGCTTCTGGGTGTTGCGTGGATCATTTCACTGGAAAATCCACTGTTCGCAGTGTTTGATCATGCGCTTTCAGGCAAGGATATTCTGTTGCTTTTTGGGGGTGGTTTCTTGCTGTATAAAGGCACTAACAGTATTCACGACGAGGTGACGGGTGATGCGGTTGAACATTATACTGCCAAAACAGGCGGCATGGCGTCTGTTATTGCACAGGTTGTTTTCATCGACATTATCTTTTCATTCGACAGTGTTATGACGGCAGTTGGTCTAACCACTTCCATACCTGTTATTATAGCCGCCATGACAGTTGCCATGGTGGTAATGATTTTCTCATCGGGTTATATCTCATCCTTTATCGAGCGTTTCCCAACTCTTAAAATTTTGGCGCTGTCTTTCATTATGCTGATTGGCATATTCCTTGTGGCAGAAGGGCTCGGTATCCATGTGCCAAAAGGCTATATCTATTTTGCGATGGCATTTTCACTTAGTGTTGAAACGCTTAATCTTGTTTCAAGGAAACGTAAGCAAAAGAGAAATAATCAGATCCTATGAACGGCTTTTTTAGTAGTAAAATACAGTCTAGGCGAAAGTTTATTTACAGCTAAACTAATCCCTATTAGGGTTTGGTTTAGCTAGAACTAACCAAACTGATTGCGGGGGTGAACTGTTGGGTCTGGGTACAGCAAATGATTTGCGAGTCTTAATTGCCTTGGAAAATGGCCAGGCTGCTGAAGGTGCGCGCGATGTTTTCAAGAAAATGGGTGCGCCGGTTGTCAAGGTAGCTGCTACTAAAGGCGATGTATTGGAGGCCATGCACCAAACGGTGTTTAATCTTGTGCTGGTGGAAGATACATTCTCTGATCTTGGTGGTCTTGATTTTTGCAGGTTTATCCGCATGGTCAGTAGCCCCACTTCTGTTGCGCCGCTTATTCTTGCCATGAAGATGCCTGATCGGGCACGGGTTCAAGAGGCGCGGGATGCTGGTATTAACCGAATTATTATCATGCCCTTTACGACAGACAGTATTTTGAAGAACGTTCAGGATATTCTCGATAATCCGACGCCCTTTATCCGGGTAAGTGGGTATAGCGGACCGTGCAGGCGCAAACAGAATATCCTGAAAAAAGGGCTGGAGCGCCGACAGCAACAAACAGGTGTTTTGTCTGTTGAGGCACAGAAAAAGCTGTTTAAGGGTATTTAGGCGCCTGTTTGTTACGGCAAAAGCGCGATTCCATGCTCGACACCTGCGAAAGCCCCTGTTAAAAGAGCGGCATGCAAAGTTCCTGTAGAAAAAGACGGCATAGTGTTGCCTGCATTGTTCGAATTACTGGCCCGGCGCTCTGATGTAGCGACCGGGGTTTTTAGTTTATTGTAACCAGTTGGAATATAGGGGCGGGATACAGCAAATGTATGCCCAAACCGCAAGAAGTGAACCACATAATATGTCAGACAACGAAACAAAACGCGACTACCGCGATACAGTCTTTTTACCAGTAACAGAGTTTCCCATGCGTGCAGGCTTGCCGCAGCGTGAGCCAGAGTTTCTGAAAAAGTGGGAACAGGATAAGATATACAGCACGCTGCGCGGTGATAGCGATGGTCGCGAGAAATTTATTCTGCACGATGGCCCTCCATATGCGAACGGCAACATTCACATTGGTCACGCCATGAACAAGGTGCTGAAAGATGTGATTGTAAAATCGCAGCAGATGCAGGGTAAAGATGCTATTTATATACCCGGCTGGGATTGTCACGGCTTGCCGATCGAATGGAAGATCGAAGAAAAATACCGCAAGAAAAAGAAAAACAAGGATGATGTAGACCCGGTGGAATTCCGCCAGGAATGTCGCGATTTTGCTGCGGAATGGATTGAAGTTCAAAAAGAAGAATTCAAACGCCTTGGCGTTTTTGGCGACTGGGCAAACCCCTACACCACCATGAACTTTAAGGCTGAAGCCACTATTGTTGGCGAACTGTTGAAGTTTTCTACATCAGGGGCGCTCTATCGTGGCTCAAAGCCTGTTATGTGGTCACCGGTTGAAAAAACAGCGCTCGCAGAAGCAGAGGTTGAGTATCACGACCACACAAGTGTGCAAATTGATGTTGCCTTCCCCCTTGTAAGCGCAACAGACCCATCGCTTGCAGGTGCAAAAGTTGTTATCTGGACCACAACCCCGTGGACTATCCCTGCGAACCGTGCAGTTTGTTTCGGGCCTGATATTGATTACGTACGCGTTAAGGTAACGGCTGTTTCAGAAGGTGCGTTGGCCGCTGTCGGTGAAGAGTTTTGGGCAGCAGAAGCTTTGGTTGGTGCGTTCGCGAGCCGGGCTGGCATTAAAGCGCACGAGCTAGTGTCGCATGTTAAGGGCGCAGTTTTTGAAGGTAGTATTCTATCTCACCCTTGGCGCGGTCACGCGGGTGCAGATAGCTACTATGATTTTGATGTGCCGATGCTACCGGGTGACCATGTAACAATTGAGGCAGGTACGGGCTTTGTGCACACGGCCCCCGGCCACGGCGATGATGATTATCAGGTTGCCCATGTGAAATTTGGCATTCCGGTGCCTTACACGGTGGACGAATCAGGCTGTTATTACCCGCATGTTACCCTGGTGACAGGTGAGCATGTTTATAAAGTTGCGGACCATGTGTGCGAACTGCTTGAAGGAGCTGGTGCGCTGAAAGGTAAGGGTAAGCTTACACACAGTTACCCCCATAGTTGGCGCTCAAAGGCACCGCTTATTTTCAGGAATACGCCGCAGTGGTTTATCTCCATGGAGAAAACCGGCCTACGCACCACTGCCTTACAGGCAATCGAGGATACAAACTGGTACCCGGCAGCCGGCAAAAATCGCATTAGGGCCATGGTTGCAGACCGGCCTGACTGGGTTATTTCACGCCAGCGTGCATGGGGTGTGCCTATCACCGTGTTTGTGCACAAAGACAGCGGCGAACTGTTGCAGGATGCAGGTGTAAACGCCCGCATTGTAGCGGCAGTTGAAGAAAAAGGCGCTGATGCCTGGTACATAACACCTGCACAGGACTTGCTGGGTAGTGATTACAGTGCCGACGATTATGAGCAAGTGCAGGACATTCTTGACGTTTGGTTCGATAGTGGTTCAACCCACGCTTTTGTGCTTGAAGGTCGGGGGCTGCCAAGTCCCGCTGATTTGTATCTTGAAGGGTCTGACCAGCACCGGGGCTGGTTCCAGTCCAGCTTGCTTGAAAGCTGTGGCACACGGGGCCGTGCGCCCTATAAGGGCGTATTAACCCACGGATTCACGATGGACGGCGAAGGCCGGAAAATGTCGAAGTCGCTTGGTAACACGGTAGCGCCGCAAACTATTATTCAGCAATACGGAGCTGATATCCTTCGCTTGTGGGTGGTGGCTGTCGATTATCACAGCGATGTACGTATCGGCGATGAGATCATGAAAGGGCAGGCAGATGCCTACCGGAAGATCCGTAACACGATCCGCTATATGCTAGGGAACCTTGCAGGTTTCACGGAAGCCGAAAAGCTGCCTTTTGCTGAAATGCCAGAACTGGAGCGCTGGGTACTGCACCGCCTTTCAGAGCTTGATACAATGGTGCGGGGTCATACGGCAAAGTATGATTTTAATCCGATTTTCCGCGAGCTGTTTGATTTCTGTAATTACGAGCTTTCTGCGATCTTCTTTGATATCCGCAGAGATGCTTTTTACTGCGATAGTGAAGCTGATATTCGCCGCCGTGCAGCCCGGACAGTGCTTGACGCTGTCTTTAACCGGCTTGTGTTGTGGTTTGCGCCCGTGCTGTCATTCACAGCGGAAGAGGCGTGGCAATCGCGGTATGGCAGTGAGATAGAGAGTGTACACAGGCAAGTATGGCCGGAAACACCAGTAAACTGGCTTGATACAGCACTCGCCGCCAAATGGGCAACGGTTCTTGATGTAAAAGAAGAAGTGAATGGTGTTCTGGAAGGTGCGCGCCGCGATAAGGTTGTGGGGTCTGGCTTGCAAGCGTCAGTCACTGTAAAACTCAAGGATCAGAAAAATCTTGATGCTTTCAATGGGCTTGATGCAAAAGAGATTTTCATCACATCAGGGGCGAAACTTGTGCATGACGCGGCACAAGAAAAAACGGTCGCCGTTTTGTATGTGGTGGCAGAGGGCGACAAATGCGAACGCTGCTGGGTTATTAGCCCAGAAGTAACCGCGCACGGCGAGCTTTGTAACCGCTGCGACAGCGTGGTTACGGCAGCTGATGCTGCGGCGGAATAGGGTATAAGGCGTATGGGGCCATACTTGAAGAAAGGATTGCTGATTGCCGCTTTGCTTGTGCTGGCTGATCAGCTTTCCAAATGGTGGATCCTTGAAGGGCTTAACCTTCCTGAGGTTGGGAGCATTCCGCTGTTGCCATTTCTGAACTTCACCTTTGTCGAAAACTACGGCATTTCCATGGGGTTGCCACTTGGGGATAGCCTTGGCTGGTGGGGTATTGTTATTCTAACCTCTGGCATCAGCCTGTGGCTTGTGTGGTGGTTGAAAAGCACAGATAGTAAATTTGAAGGCTGGGCTATTGCTATTATACTGGGCGGCGCCATTGGCAACCTGATTGACAGGTTTGTTCACGGCGCGGTTATAGACTTTGTCCACCTGCATGCGGGGGGCTATAGTTTTTATGTTTTTAACGTGGCAGACAGCGCAATTACCATCGGTGTGGTGTTATTGTTGATTGATAGCTTGCGGCAGGCGCGTAAAGGCCCTAAAAAAGCCTTAAAGGGAAATGAAAACCCCTAATATTGCCGAAAGTATTGAATGAGGGGCGCATGTGTTTGCGGCCCGTCTGAAGGAGAAGGGTGAATGACACTCAGGTCTATAGTGGTTTTACTGGTGGCTAGTTTTGCACTTGCTGCATGTGGTGGCGGCAAGGGTAATGTGCCTGATGAATTTGAGGTGGTAAACCGCGCGCCGCTTGTTATTCCGCCAGAGGCTGATCTGGTACCGCCGCGTCCTGGCGAACCTCGCGCTCAGGAAATTGACCCCGGTCAGCAAGCGTATGACGCCTTGTTCCCGAATGCAAAAATCACCCGTGAAGCGCCGAAAAGCAAAAGCGAGCTTGATTTGCTGCGGCGTATGGCAGCGTCTGACCCTGATATCCGCTCTAATGTGGCGGATAAAGACGCAGATGTTGTGAAGAAAACTCTGCTACTCGCTGATATTCTGGCGGCAGACGAGCGCACATACAAGCCGGATAATATCGAAATAAAGCGGGTTTCAAGCACGGCTGTGAAATAAACTGCATTATAGTAAATGTTAAAAGCCGCCCTGTTGAGGCGGCTTTTTTATGCGCGTATATCAACCATACATGCGGTTGATATATTCTGCCCGCAAGTCATAGTATGTTTGCCAGAACGGCGGCGGTGTTTCTCCTGCAAGCTTTGCAGAAAGAATAGCAACATGTGTATGCCAGCCAGCAGACACGCTGGTAATTTCATCCATACCTGTAAGGTTCTGGTGGGTAAGAACAAGTCGTACCATGCCGTTTTCTTCCTCCCGAAGTTCAAACGTTACCTTTGATGCGCTATCGTCCGGGCTTTCCCATGTATATGTTAGGCGATTTGGTTTGTCGTATACCAGTACTGTGCCGTGCATCCGGTGCTCGTCAGAGCAATCTATGTCGTGCTGATTTTCAGGTAGATCATCGTCAAAAGGGGTTAAGTTCTTGTGGGTAAAAACCAGTTCAACTGTGCCACCGCTTTCTTGGGCCATGTCACCACCAGCCAGCCATTCGGCACGTTTTTCACCGATAGTGAGATAATCCCACACACGCTCAATAGGCCCGGGAACCAGGCGCACCATACGCAGTGTATTGCTTTCAATAAGCGTTGCGAAATCGTCCATTTTTTTATCCTTTTGCTGTGCTGGTTAGCTCAATCTGGGCTTGGTCTTCTGCGCCTAGCAGTGCTTCTAGTGTATCAAGTCGCGTAGCCCAGAATTTCGCGTAGCGCTTAATCCATGCTTCTGCTTCGCGCATAGCTTCTGCATTCAACCGGCAAATATGGGTGCGGCCAATAACCTCACGTTTCACAAGACCCGCAGCTTCAAGCTTTTTAATGTGTTTTGAAGCAGCAGCCAGCGACATTGCATACGGGGCAGCAAGCTCGCTAACTGTCTGGTCTGCGCTTGCAAGTTGCCCCAGCATGCCGCGCCGGGTGCTATCCGACAGGGCATGAAAAACTACATCTAAATTCTGTGCCACATATTCAACCATGTGGTTTAGTATGGGGTGTGAAATACCAATAGTCAACCAAAAGGTTTAATATTTTAAAAATGTTTCGAAAGCACCGCTCTGATCACTTTCATCCGGCTATAAAGCCTGATAGTGTCAGCGCCATGACCAGCCAGAACCGACATGCTTTACCCACCATCGCAGGCCGTATTCGCCTGCTTTCTGAGCGCACGATAAACCGTATCGCGGCAGGCGAAGTGGTGGAGCGCCCAGCCAGCGCTGTAAAGGAGCTGGTTGAAAACTCTGTTGATGCGGGCGCTACCCGTATTGATGTGGTGTTAAAGGATGGCGGACGCGGTCTTATTCAGGTGTCAGATGATGGCTGCGGCATGGATGCAGATGAAATTTCACTTGCGGTGGAACGGCATGCTACATCAAAGCTGAAGGATGAAGACCTTGTGAACATTGCCTCCCTTGGTTTTAGGGGAGAGGCGCTGGCCTCTATCGGCGCTGTGGCACGGCTTGCTGTTGTATCCCGCCCGAAGGGCGCAGATGAAGGCTGGGCCGTGCGCGTGGAAGCAGGCCATAAACACGGGGTTGAACCTGCGGCGCATTCAGGCGGTACGCGTATTGAAGTGCGCGATCTGTTTTATGCGACACCAGCGCGGCTGAAGTTTATGAAAACTGCCCGTACTGAATATGCGCAGGCGGGTGACGTGCTGAAACGCCTTGCAATGGCGCACCCAAATATTGCGTTCACGCTATCAGACGGGGACCGCACCACGTTCCGCGCGCCGCCCGTAGGCGACCTTGCAGGTGACGCCCGACTAGAGCGTTTAGCCGCTATTTTGGGGCGCGAGTTCCATGATAACGCCATTGAAATTGATGCCGAGCGCGAGGGCCTGCGCCTGACAGGTTTTGCGGGCCTGCCAACCTACAGCCGGGGTAATGCACAGCACCAGTATCTGTTTGTGAATGGCCGGCCTGTAAAAGACCGTTTGCTGGTGGGTGCCGTACGTGGTGCTTACCAAGATTATCTCGCGCGTGACAGGCACCCTGTGCTGGCACTGTTCCTTGATGTGCCATCAGAGTTTGTCGATGTGAACGTGCACCCTGCAAAGGCCGAAGTGCGCTTTAAAGATGCAGGGCTGGTGCGTGGGCTTATTGTCTCGGCCCTCAGGCATGCTTTGATGGGGGCAGGTCACCGGGCATCAACGACAGTAGCGGGCGCAGCCCTTGGTGCCATGCGGGCAGAAGGCGCAGGGCCAGCACTGCCGTGGCAAAGAATGCCGGAACGCGCGAGCCTGCCTGCGGGCTTTAGGCAGGCGTTTGATCAGGTTTATGCGCCGCAGGAAACCCAGATGCAGTTTGACGCTGCGGGGGATATTGCGGCCCCCAGCGCCCGCGCCGTTGAAGAGGGCGGGCAGGCCCCATATGGTATGCCCGGGGAACAGCCACAATACCAGGCCGCGCCGCAACCAGACCAGCATTTCCCGCTTGGTACCGCGCGCGGGCAGGTGCATGCCACCTATATCGTGAGCCAAACCGCAGACGGTATCGTGATTGTAGACCAGCACGCGGCCCATGAACGCCTTGTGTATGAACGTATGAAAAAACAGCTTGCGGAGACAGGTATCACCAAACAGGCGCTGCTACTGCCTGAGGTAGTGGAACTGGAAGACGGCCCGATGGAACGATTGCTTGCCCGCGCGGGTGAGCTGGCGAGCCTAGGCCTCACGATTGAAGCATTCGGTGAGGGCGCTGTTGTGGTGCGCGATGTACCTGCCATGCTCGGCAAGCTTGACGTAAAAGGGCTGGTGCGGGATTTGGCAGACGAGCTTACAGAGCTTGATGAAGCTTTGTCACTGAAGGAAAAACTTGAGGAAGTAGCAGGGACCATGGCCTGCCACGGCAGTGTGCGTGCAGGCCGCCGCCTAACGGTGGACGAAATGAACGCACTGCTGCGCGAGATGGAAGCTACCCCGCACTCCGGCCAGTGTAATCACGGCCGCCCAACCTATGTGGAACTAAAACTTTCCGATATCGAACGCCTGTTTGGCAGGCGTTAGGGTTTTCATTTGCTTTAGTTAAACTGTTCCCTGTCGTGTTGGCCTTATGGCTCTGAGTGTAGGGAGTGCAATGAGCAAAGACAGTGTGGCACACAGGGTGATTGCAGCGACCATCGGTGTAGCGGTGCCATCAAAAAACAGCCCTGTTATGACAACCATGATGCCACCTGTAAGCATTTGAAGGGCCCCACCGAGAGAGGAGGCAAGTCCCGCAATGTCGCCGTGAGGGTCGAGCGCCATCACCATGGTTGTAGGTATAATGAGGCCAAGGCATGCAAATGCGCAAAACAAACCTGCGACCAGTATTGGCAGATCGGTCCACCCAGCCACTGTGATATAGAGTAATGCAGCCGAAAACCCTGCAAACCCGATAGCACCCCACATAATGACCTTGCTTGTCCCGTGCCGCTCACTCAGGGGGCCAGCTAGCTGTGAGGCCGCAAAAAATCCAATGGCGTTAATCGCAAAGGCTATGCTGAATTCTGTCGGGCTTAGTCCGAATTGCCCTGAGTAAACAAAGGCAGCACTTGCAATGAAAATCATGAAGCTAGCAAAACCAAACCCTCCCATAAGCGTGAGGCCCATAAAAATTGGATCGCGGAACAGGCTTAGCCCTCCATGCCACAGGTTTTTAACATTCACGCGCACGCGGTCAGTCGGGGCCAGTGTTTCTGGTAAAGCTTTGTTTGTAAGAACAAGGCTTAGGACGGCAGCAATACAGAGTACCCAAAAGATTTCTCGCCAGCCACCAAAGGCAATAAGGCCACTCCCAGCAAGCGGAGCAAGCATGGGGGAGACAGAGATCACAAGCATGATCATTGCCATCAGCTTGGTGGCTTCCGGGCCTGTGTGCATATCGCGAATGACTGCTCGAGGCACCACCATTAAAACGGCTCCTCCAAGGCCTTGCCCTGCACGAAACACAATAAGCCATTCAATTGTTGGGGCAACAGCACAGCCAATAGACGCGAGAATAAAGGTTGCTATACCAAAATACAGAGGCTTCTTGCGCCCTGCTTGGTCCGCCCAAGGTCCATAGAATAATTGTGCAATACCAAAAAATACAAAATAGATGGTGAGCGTTAATTGAACAGTCGCGACATCCGCATTCAGATCTCGAGAGATCTCTGGCATGGCAGGAAGGTACATATCAATCGCAAACGGGCCGACAGCAGACAAAAGACCCAAAATAAAAGCCGCACGGAGCATGGGCATAAACAGCCTCCCTAATTTTTACATGAATGTTCTAGTGTTGTTCTTGTCAAGGATCAAGCTGTTATTAAGAAAGTGAAATGGGGTATTAAGGAGGCGCTTTTGTACAGAAGAGAAGCCTGGACACAAGCCAGTGTAGCGCCGCTGGCCACCCCCTTATATAGAGTTTAAGCTCTCCTGATATCGAATGCCTTTTAGAGACGCGTTAGGGTTTTACCGCATACCAACTGTGGATCAGTAACGTCTGGCAAAATAAAATCGGGTCATTAAAGCCGCCTGCTTTTATGAGTGCGGCCACTTTTTCTGGTGCCTGTACAGAAACATTGACACCGAAAGGCTTGATCATATTTTGTACGTTTTCTTCTGGCATGCCACTGTAGCGCATCATTTGCATCCACACGTTTTTCAGGCTGGCAAAATGCGTGCTGGCGAGGTTTGCTGAAATGTCTGCGCTAATCAAGAGCCCACCTTTTTTAAGGCGGCTATTGATATGAGCAAAAAAAGCGACTCTGTCTTTGTCGTCCATAATAAACTGCGACACCAATATGCTGGTAGCGGCATCAAAAGGCTGCTGAGTCGTAGGCAAGCTATCCAGATAGCCTTCATGAAAAGTACAGCGTTCGCTAATGCCTGTTTCAATAGCTTTTTTCTGGCATACGGCCATCATGTGCGGTGAAGGCTCAACAGCAGTGAAGCGCCACCCCGGAAACGATTTTGCGAGTGTTTGTATTTCAGCGCCGGTGCCCGCACCTACGCATAGGATGTGTGCATCGGTTGGTAAATTTGCCAGCACCAGTTCTGAAAGAAGGTGCAGAACACTGTTGATAGGCCGTAGTTTTTCAAACTTTTGATCGTATGTTGCTGCTTGGTTTTCATCAAAAAATGTGTGGGCTGGCTGTTTGTTAGTCATTATTAATCCTCATATTTGTCGTTGTTGTCATAACAATATGGGAAAGCTTGTAGCAGGGTCTTTATTTTAAATGCAATATTATAACATAATTAAAATGAGTCATTAATATTCATTTCTAGTGGAGCTATGTACCTATGTTCAGCAAGAAAATGGTTTGGTATTTAAGATACCTCTGGATCTTTAATCACTTTAAATTTCTCGCGTAGGCGCTCAATCAGATCGGCACTGTAGCGGGTATAGCGCTCTTCATTATCCAGAATGCTGTTAATCAGGCGGCACTTGAACTGGTCCTTGTTAAAGCCTTTAGGCACATTATCTGCCCCTGCGCTATCCAGTACAAAATCAACTAGTCGATTTGAGGCATGAATACGGCCCCAGAGATAATCATTTTCCCGTGCTTTACGGCTAAAAAAGGCCCCAAAGTTAAAGAGGCCTGTACCCATCAAGGGCGCTTTATCACTTTCGTGCAGGTGGCCGCAGTCTACAGGGCTAATGCGGTCTACACGAATTTCATCTACCTCTAAAAGGTCAGCATGTGCGGCCATGGGCTGGGTTAAAATGTCGTAAAACGGATAGCCAACATAGGCGCGGAAAACAGTAAGTTTCAGGTCTTCGTCAAGTAAGCTTGAAAGTGTTAGGGCAAAGAACTCGTCGCAAACAAAGTCCAGATCCTCCAGCTCCATTTTGGTTGAAAAGGTACCCATCAGACTTTTAATAATATCGAGATCAAGCTTTTCTTTGTCAGGCCATACGTCTGCGACTGTTTCTTGAAAAAACTCTGGCCGCCAACACACCCGAAAGGCTTCCAGGCTTTTGTATATTTGCTTTTTTGTAACCTTGTAGAAAGCACCCGGTGCCCCGCCCGGTACACGCTGTAAATAGGAATTCAGCTTTTTGACGGTAAAGCGCAGGCGGCGTACTCTGAAATCCACATCAAACTGGCGCAGAAAGCCTATGTATATTTGCATGTCATTCAGGCTTTTTCCAGTTATAGCCTGTAATATATTTTCGCTGTATGCCCAGCTTGTTACAAGGGTAAGAACATGGTCTTCATCCAGTGTTTTACCTTCACGTTGGGCAATGCCAACGATCAAGCCCGCCAGTTTTTCCAGCAGTTGCTGAACTTTGTTTTGCAGGTACGTTCCGTACGAAAAGCCGGCTTTTTCCTGTGCCAGCCGGTGTGCCCGTTCGCGCCAGCTTGCCAGCATGGCTGTTTCAATTTTCAAGCTATTATCAAGTGTTAGCATTTCATCGACAAGGACATGCACGTCTGCTTCAACGGTATGGAAGACGCTTTCCAGCCTTCGGGATTTTTTGTTGGTTTCTTCAATGCCGCGCAGATCGCCGTATATGGGTTCACTGCGTGGTATTTCCGCAAGCGAAGACAGAATGGTACGAAAAAAACCGGGTATCGCTTTTGGAATGGTGTTGAGCCGCTCTGCCGGGTCATCCGGGCTTGGGTCTACATAAATAACGCGGCGGTCTACCTCGCGGTGGGCTGCGCGGTTGTAAACTGCCTCCAAAGCTTTTTTGAAAGGTTTGTTGTTGGTCACGCCGCCGTCGATAAAAGACATAGCGGCAAGGCGGTCTGGCTCGCCAGCATAGTGGGGGAAGTTTTTATGTAGAAACTTGTGTCTAGCTGGCCATTTCATGCCGGTTTTTTTCAGGTGTTCTTCAAGGTCCATAAATCGGATTGGCGGAAAAGCACCGGGAAATGAAGACGTTGCCCGCGCTGCAAAACCAAGGGCAGGGATATTATCATCCCCGAATTCACTGATAGTACCTTGGCCTTCTGCGTCCAGATAGGTGAAATTGAGCGACACCTTGTGCTGGCGTTCAATAATACTGGCTGGGTCATGCAGTTTTAGTTGCCGTTCCTGCCCAAAAAAGTTGGTCAGGCTAACGAACAAGTCTAGCCGGTGGCCGGGCGGTAGCAGGCTTTTACCCGCTTCTGGTTTGCCCATGTTGGTGCAGGCTGTTAGCATCCAGTCCAGCATGCGGGTACCTGAAAAGGGTGGCTTGAACCAGCGCGAACGCAGAAAGCGTGATAGCTTTTGTTTGCTTTCCGCATCGGGGTTTTCTTCGTCGTATACTCGGTCTCCAAATAGCCAGATAAAGGGGTACATGTAAAATTTGCTGGTGCGGTCAGCGAGGGTATCGGCTTCCATCAGCTGTTCAATATCGCCCAGCTCCATCCACATATTGCGCAAGGGATCAAAGTCTAGGTCATGGGCCAAGGCGCGGGCCAGAAAAATACCATTAATACCGCCAGCGGATGTGCCAGACACCACATCAACAACAACGCGCAAATCTATTTTTTTGCCAAGGCCACGAAACAGCTCAAAATACAGGCTTTCTGTATCGGTATTATATGGGCGGCGCGGGGCTGCTTTTTCAAAGGTTTCGCGGTCACCTTCCTGGCTTTGGTAAGCGCGGGACGCCCGAACAAGCTTCAGTATTTCGTGGGCAATGCCGTTCATGTAAACAGCGAGTGATGCACCGCCGTAACAAACGAGAGCTAGCCTAAGTTCCTGTTCGCGCATAAGGTCTGCTTATCATAAGGTTTCACTATAGTGTTACAACTTTTATGGACAGGGCCAAAGCATTTTTAGCAAAGGCTCTGAAAACCAACAGGAATGTGCAAAAGGGAGCGGGGTGCGCAGCATAGCCACACACCCCATACTAGGATAAACACAGTTAGTAACAGATGGTCAGTTTCAGGCGTTCGTGGGGGATAAGACAACTAAACCTGAAACCGGGATCAGATGAAACTCTTACACTTTTATCGTCTGACCTGTATCTGTTACGAAAAGGGGCCGCTCGCCCCTTCGGTGTTAAATACTTTTTTGCAGAAACAGAATGCGCTGTTGGCCCTGCTTGCGATCATCCATAATATCAAGACCTGCAGGGATAACACTGTTATCATCAACAGACAATTCGCAGACAATAACCCCATTTTCCGAAAGCCATTGGCCTTCTATTAGTGCAGTAAGGGTAGGTTCGACCAGACCCATATTATAAGGTGGGTCCATGAAAATAATATCAAATGGCATTTGGGAGGTAGGCAGAAGGCTGGCATTCAGAGCGCGAACTTCAGTTTCGTCTTCAACGCGCAAGGTTTTGATATTTTCTTTTATTGCAGCAATAGAGGCACGTGCATTTTCCACAAATACTGCCCGCGCCGCGCCGCGTGATAGAGCCTCAAGCCCAAGCGCGCCTGTGCCAGCATAAAGATCTAGCACGTTGGCACCTTTCATGTCGGGGTAGCGACCATGGAGCAGCATGGAGAAAATACGTTCTCGCATACGGTCTGTTGTGGGGCGAACGTCGCGGCCTGCGGGCACAACAAGATTTCGGCCTTTAAGCGTACCTGCGATAATGCGTGTCATAACGTTTTGCCTATAGGTTACCGGCCTTTGGGTGAGCCACGGTTAGGCCTAAGCGTCAGTGTGTTGCCTGATGGTTTTGGCCCGCGTCCGCGATCGCTTGCTCCGGGACGGCTCGTGTTTTTGCCGGGGCGATCAGACGTAAAGTCACCGTTTTTTGCTTTGCGGCGGCGAATGTCGCCGGGTTTGGTGGCCTTTGGTTTTGCTTTGGCCCACTTTTCTGGCGTGTGCCGAATTTTGGGCGCAACGACGCTTTGTTTTTCTGTTGAAAAATAATCACTTAGCACTTCGTGTAATTGTTTTTCGCCCACCTGTGCCACTGTGCCATCTGTTAGGGTGCCAAGTGAAAACGGACCGTAATGGGTGCGGATCAGCCGGTTAACAGCTAGGCCTAAATGTTCCATAACTCGGCGAACCTCGCGGTTTTTACCTTCGCGAATCGCAACAGTAACCCAAGCATTTGCGCCTTCCTGCTGGCGCTCAAGCGATGCTTCAATTGAACCATAGTGTGTGCCCTCAATGGTCAAACCATTTTTTAAGCTGGCAAGAATACGTTCATCAACACGGCCATGAACCCGCACCCGGTACCGACGGATAACCTCGTTTTTAGGCAGTTCAAGCCAGCGGGCAAGCTCGCCGTCATTGGTAAGAAGCAAGAGGCCTTCGGTGTTCATGTCTAACCGGCCAACGGAGATAACACGGCCCATATGAGTGGGTAACTTTTCAAAAACCGTTGGCCGCCCTTCTGGGTCACGGTGCGTTGTTAGCGTACCGCGGCGCTTGTGCATGCGCCATAATTTGGTCTCGGATACCTGCGTGATGGCTTCGCCGTCGACCTTGATACCGTCAAGGGTGGTCACTAGAAATGCGGGTGTATCAAGCTTTTTACCGTCAACTGAAACCCGGCCGTCTGCAATCATGCGCTCAACTTCACGGCGCGAAGCAATGCCAGCGCGGGCAAGAGCCTTTGCGATGCGTTCCCCAGCCTGTTCATCTGGGTTGATGTCTTTTTCATTATCTGTCATGGGGCGCACCATAAGCTTCTATTTGCGGCGCTGCAACGGGAATAAGTTGACGTATAACAAAAGACGCCATACCCCTTTTGTCATGATTGACCAGTTTCCACATATGCGATTGGCGCTTGATGAAGCACGGGCGGCTGCTGTGCGTGGTGAAGTGCCTATTGGTGCAGTTGTAACGGGGCCTGATGGCCGTGTGCTTGCTTCCGCTGGGAATAATGTGATTGCAGCGCATGACCCAACAGGGCACGCAGAGCTTACTGCCATTCGCGCAGCGTGCGAAAAACTGGGGTCAGAACGCCTTGTAGGCTGTAACATGTATGTAACGCTGGAACCCTGCGCCATGTGTGCGCAGGCGATAGCCTTTGCCCGTATCGCCCGGCTTTATTACGGTGCGGATGACGCAAAAGGCGGTGGCATAACGGTAGGAGCCAGAATTTTCAGTCAGCCTACAACCCATCACAGGCCTGAAATTTACGGCGGCATTCTGGAAATGGAATCAGCACAATTGCTTAGAGACTTTTTTAAAAAACGCCGCTAGAGTTGCGTTATGAAAGCTGAATTGATCCATAAATTACAGGCATTTTTTCTTGATACCTGGGTTTTGCTCCAGACTAATTTTCTGGAAACGGCCCGACTTATTGAGCTTGCTGTTATTATTAGCATCATTTTGGTATCGAATTTTACCAGTAGCTTTTTGCATCGCAGTATCATGAAGGCTTTTGGCAGTCATGAGCTTGTTCAGAAGGCTGATAGGCGCTTTTTGCACCCCATCATTTCAGCGGCAATCGCGATTATGCTAATGTGGACTGCGGTTCTCGTGCTATCGCCGTTTATCCATACCTACCTGTTAACGATTGCTGCCAACCTTTATACGGCATGGCTTGTTATCAGGCTTGTTGTCGGCGTTATTGCAAACCGCGAACTGGCACGCCTTATTGCTTACGGTGCGTGGTCGGTTGCGGCTCTTAATATTATGGGCTTGCTTGACCCCATTATGACAGTGCTTGACGGCGCTAAACTGTCGCTTGGTGAGATTCAGATTAGTGCTTTGTCGGTTATTACAGGGCTTGTTACCTTTGCTTTCTTGATATGGGCAGCGTTTGCACTGTCTGCGCTTTTGGAGCGGCAGGTAAAGTCCATGAAAAGCGTGCCGCCTTCCGCTAAGGAATTAATGACCAAGATTGGTAAGATACTTCTGGTCTCTATCGCATTTCTAATCTCGCTTAATGCAACAGGTATAAACTTAACGGCGCTTGCAGTCTTTGGTGGTGCTCTTGGTGTTGGTATCGGTTTTGGTCTGCAAAAGGTTGTTGGTAACTTTATATCTGGCATAATTCTGTTGATGGACAGGTCTATTAAGCCGGGCGATGTTATTGAAACACAGGGTACTTATGGCACTATTAACCGGCTTGCTGCTCGCTACACAAGTGTGATCACCCGTGATGGTACCGAGTTCTTGATCCCAAACGAAGACATGATCACCCAGCCAGTTGTTAACTGGTCACATACCCATAGCTTGGTTCGCCGAAAAATACCCGTGCAGGTTTCTTATGAATCTGACATCAAAAAAGCCATGGACCTTATGAATGAAGCGGGGCTTGAAGAAGACCGAGTGCTGAAAGTGCCTGAGCCCAGAACACTGTTGAAAAACTTTGGCGAAAACGGGGTTGATCTGGAACTCAGGATGTGGATTGAAGACCCGCAAAACGGGGTTTCAAACATAGCAAGTGCGGTTATGCTGCGTATATGGGATAAGTTTCATGAACATGGAATTGAATTCCCATACCCACATATGGTGGTGGAGCTGAAAAGAAGTATTCTGGCGGCCAAGTCTTTAGACGCTAGCGACACAAAAGAGTAAAACCTTCTCTAATTTGCTGTAACCGAACAATCAGGCCTTGATGATCGCACCGGTCACGCCTTCTCCATCATGGACCAATAGGCGTCTACAATACGCTTTGTAGTGCTGCCGGGTTTGCCGTCGCCAATTTTTTTAGTATCTACCATAATAATAGGCATGGCACAGTTTGTGCTGCTGGTTAAGAACATTTCTGCAGCATTTTGAGCTTCAGCAAGACTGAAAGCACGTTCTTCAATCTTGATTTGAAAGTCACGGGCGATTGTCATCACTGCTGCGCGGGTAATGCCGGGCAAGATATTATCGTCAATGGAGCGTGTTACCAGCACGCCGTCTTTTGTTACCATCCACACATTGGTGCTGCTACCTTCTGTAATATTGCCAGCTTCATCAAGCATGATTGCCTCAGCAGCTCCTTGTTCTTTAGCAGCCTGTTTTGCCAGTACGTTTGGTAGCAAGGATGTAGATTTTATGTCGCATCTACCCCAGCGAATGTCGGGAGTAGTAATGGTTTTTATTCCTTTTTCAGCACGTGCTTTAACGGCGGCAAAATCAAAGCGTCGGCAGGTAACCGTTAAGCAAGGCCTTGCAGCAACAGGGAAAGCGTGATCCCGTTTTACAATACCGCGAGACACCTGAATATAAAGGATAGCATTTGTTGCCCGATTTTTGCGGGCCGTTTCAGCGAGCACGACCATCATGGCAGAGCGTGCCATCGGCATTTGTATATGTAGCTCATTAAGGGAGCGCTCTAGCCTGTCAATATGGGCGTCCATATCAATGAAGCGACCATTATAAACTGTTACTACTTCATACACGGCATCGGCAAACTGGTTTGCCCGGTCTTCAATATGAATAAAGGCAGTATCCATTGGAAGGTAGGCACCATTAACGTAAGCGATGCGGGACATAAATTACTCTCCGAGTGTAGGGGCGGTATAACCAAGCGGTTTGATAAACAGCATGAGAAATACTGAGGGCAATACAATAATGCAAGTTGTTATGCTAAGGGCAATAAGGCCGTATTGAATGAAAGGGGCAACAAGTGCTGTGGCGATGGCAGCAAAGCCTGTAACAGCTACTAGAAGAATAGCGGATGCCCTGTCGTCATCACCGTTTGAAGCAGAAAGCGCTTGCACAAACCCAGGGCCGCCGCGTAGGCCAAGGCCAGTGTTTAAAATCCAAAACATAAAGAGCAGATGCTCTGGCTTGTTGGGCCCGATCAAGCTGTAGAAAAGCAGTACAAGGACCCCCATGCAGGCTATGAGAGTACCCGCCATAATAATAGGTTCAACCCCATACCGTTTTACTAAATTGCCAGAAATATTTGCTGTGATGATAAAGCATGTAACACCGGTCATTTGCATATAGATAAAGTCGTGAATTTCACCGTTCATTGTTTCAATAATAATAGCAGGGGCAGAAAAAACGAAGCATAGCAAACCACCAAGTACACAGGCATGGCCCATAGCATATCTAAGGTACGTTGGGCTTTTTAAAAGCTTCAGATAGCCCCCAGCCGCTTTATTGTGGCTGGTACCAATACTGGGTATGAGGCGCGGGCGGATAACAATAATAAGGCAAATAAAAGTAACAAGGGCTGCCGTAACGGTGAAGGATGCGGTCCAGCCATAATGCACATGCAGCCATGCGCCAGCAAGGGGCGCAAGGCCAGGCACCAAGGCCTCAATGCTGCCCATGGCACTTAGAGCTTTCATAGCTCCTAGTTCAGAAAACAGGCTGCGAATGAGACCGGGCGCAAGGGCTGCAGTACCAGATGCAGCAGCTCCCTGCAAAAAGCGAAGAACCACAAGTGACCATATATCAGGGCTGAAAATAGCTAAGACGGTAAAAACGATGTAGGTTGCCAGAGAGGCGATGAATAACCTTCGGCGGCCATAATGAGCGGCAAGGCTACCGTATATTAACATACCAATGGTTGAGCCACCTACAAAGGCCGCGATTACAAGCTGGCTATGGGCGATGGTGGTACCAAATATTTCTGGCATATCAGGTACAGAAGGTAAAACCAGATCAATAGCCGAAAGCAACAGAACAGTACCTGCTACAATAAGAGTGCAGGCCAGAATAGCGGCAGCTTTGGTTGGGGGTACTGTGTGCATTTTCGTGTCGCTTTTTTGATACGAGGCCGGACACTTTAATCGCGTATGAATATTAAGCAAGCCTCTAATCTGAGATCAATATGTGGGCTGCGCTACTTTTTGCCTGTTTTGTTTTTCAACAATACAGTCATGAAATTGATGCATAATTTCCGCGACTGTTTCTGGCGCTTCGCATTGAGGGTAGTGCCCAATGCCCGGCAGACGAACCAGTCTTGCTTTGGGCACCAGCATCTCAAAGCCATCTGCCATATGAGCACCTGATACCGGATCTGCCATGCCACATACATACATAAGTGGCAAATGCGCATTCTTCAAAGCAGCTGTCCACCTGTTAGCCTGTTTCTTACGCTCAGCCATATATTGTATGCGGCGTGGGAGGGAAGCTTTGCCATTTGCTCCTAAAATTGCAGGCCAGAATGCGTTAAGAACAGGGCCTTTGGGGCGGGTGTGCTTTGAAAAGACATCGGCAAAGGCTTTCAGAAACCGGTCTTTGGTAATGAGCCTGGGCACCCACTTGCCAAAAGGCCCAGCAAGTAAATGTTGCACGGCCCGGGCTTTGTGCAGGGATGGAATAACGCCACCGTTTAAGAGAACACAGCTTAAAATCCGAAACGAAAGGGTGCTTTCGTTGTGCCGGGCGATCAGTTCTTGAGCCACGCTGTCACCTACATCGTGGGCTAAAATATGTGTAGCCTTGATGCCGCGTTGTTTCATCAGGGCTTCTATCATATCTGCCTGATCCATAATGCTGCAAGGTGTTCCGCTTGCATTTAGGCTGCGTCCATAATCGAGCAGGTCTGGCTGTACCATATAAAAGCGTTTTATCAGGTGTGGTGATAACCAGCTCCAGTCCCAACTACAGGTAGGGAAGCCGTGCAATAGTAATAGGCTCTGACCATTACCGCCGCGCTGGAAAAAAACATTGTGGTTTTTCCATTCAAAATATTTCCCGCACTGACCCCATTTGTCATAGGTGATGGGTGCTTCCAGCATTCGGTTTTTGTCCACTCGGTATATTTGTTGTTTTTAATTAGATAGGGCGGGAAAGCCGGTAGGGCAAACGGGATATTACCATTTTATGACTTAATACGGCCTTAGCGGGCGTTTTTTATAAAGTCATTTTGTGGTGCGGGCGACATATTAGCCAAAATACTGTCTAATAGATCTTTTTTATCAATGTGACGTGTGTGCATGACATGGTAAATTTTTACCTTTGGCCAATAGCATATGTTGGTTTCAAAGCCAGTTTTGTCTATTTCTTCTTTTATCGCCAGCACATGGGCCTTATCAAAAATAAAGGCATCAATTCTATGACGGGTAATCAGTTCATTGACTTCATGTAGGTTTGTGAGAGGCAGTAGTTCTGGGCCGTATTTCTTAATGTTTCGGTCCACCCAGCCTTTGCCGTAAGGATAACCAAGCTTTATGCCTTTAAGGCTTTTGTTGGTACAATCATACTTAAGTTTTGAAGCAATGATCATGGTTGGTTCTGCTTCAAAAAGAGGCGTCGGTAGGTAAAACCAGCTTGGGTTGGTTCTCTTTACAAGCTCTTCTGGCCTAATAAGGTTCCCGTCTATGGTGCCGTCAAGCAAAAGCCGGTTTGCTCGCATGGGAGGAAGGTTTATCCAGTTCACACAGAGGCCTGCCTGCTTGTAAATCGCTTCTATTCTATTCTGCAGTTGTTGCTCAAAAGCAAATTTGTCGGGTGACGTACTAATGGTCAGGCAGGTGTTGTCGGCTTTGGCAAACACTCTATTGCCAGTTTGCAAATACACAGCGGCTATCAGGCACAACAAAACTCTATACAGGTGCAACGGCACGTATCCTTACTCCATACTGCTAACCAAACCACGGCAGTATAGCGTATTTTTATGGGAATTCACTCTTGTTTATTCAACAGTATCATTCTGCCTGATTACACCGTGTATTTATATGCTTTAACCACGGATTCTTGAAAAAAGTGTCTATTGCCAAACCTGCACTTGCGTTCTTAAGCAGAGACAACGTGCAAGGGGGTATGGCTTTTTGCAGGCAGAAAATCATGTTCTGTTGACTGCTCTGGCGCTGTTTCTCTGCGCATCCATTCGATAAACTCTATAACGCGTTCATTTTTAAGTTTATCTTCAGGGCACACGATATAATGGGCAAAGTCTACAGGAACGGCTTCACCAAATGGTTTTATCAACCGGCCCGCTTTCATATCTTCTTCGGCAATAGCGGACCGTGCGAGGGCAATCCCCCTGCCTGCAACAGCGGCCTCGATTGCAAGCGCATTACTGTTAAAATGCAGGGCAGGCATACCGTCCGGAGCTTCAACCCCCGCAGCCTTTAGCCACATGGCCCAATTGGGGGCGCTTGCGTCCTCTATTGAGCTATCATCATGAATAAGTGTGTGGCGCAGCACACTGCATGCAGTTGTGCCAATAGAGCAATCTTTCAGGAGGTCTGGCGAGCAAACCGGGAAAATCGTTTCTTTTAGAATTTCTTCCACAAACAGGCCGGGGTACTTTCCTTGGCCATAACGAATGGCAATATCTGTATCAGACGCTTTAAAGTCTGTTAGGTGCATGGTGGCATCAATTTTAACAATAGCGTCTGGCCGCATTTCGTAAAAGCTCGCTAGCTTGGGCACCAACCACTTGCTCGCAAAAGACGGCGAAACACTGACTTTCAGAACATTTGACTTTTTGGAGTCTGTCAAAATATCAACGGCGGCTTCCATATGCTCGAACGCATCTTTAAGCGGGGCTAGTGAAAGCTGGGCAGCCTCTGTGAGAATAAGGGATCTGTTCGTTCGACGAAAAAGCTCGACACCCAGAAAGTCTTCCAGTGATCTGATCTGCTGGCTAATAGCGGCGGGCGTTACAGCCAGATCATCTGCTGCCATTTTAAAGCTCATGTGACGCGCGGCGGCATCAAAAGCACGCAGCGCGTTCAAAGGAAGCAAGGACCGTTTCATACTATCTCCTGTATGGCAGGTTAAGCCAATTTCAAATCCACCCCCTAAAGATGGATAAGAAAATCTTACCACTAGTTATATGGTGTCGATTTCACCAATGCCAAGTGCTTAAAGCTCTTGATCACGAATTGTTTAGTAGCTGCATATGGATACGACCATATGCCCGTGTCATTTATGTGACAAAATCCGTGTATTTTCAGCTAAGGAAAGATGAATTCCACATTCTGTTTTAGCTTGCCCGCGCCAGCGGCCAGCCCTTTCATTTTCACCTTCTTCAACGCGGTCAGTACAAGGCATACAACCAATTGAAGCAAAACCTTCAGCTACAAGCGGGTGGCGAGGCAGGTTATGCTTGTCGATATACTCTGCAATGTCGTCTTTGTTCCAAAAGGCAAGAGGGTTCACTTTTACGCGGCCATCACCGGCTTCGAAGTGTGGTAGTAATGAACGTACCCCGCCCTGAAAACGCTTGCGGCCAGAGGCCCATGCCTGAAACCCGGAAAGAACATTATCAAGTGGCTTTACCTTCCGAATATAACAGCACTGATTTGGCGTTGAATTCCAGAGGTTTCCTTTCGGGTCATTTGTCTGCAAGTCTTCCTTGTCAGGGGAAATAGACCGCACATCTGTCAGGCCCATTTCCTGAATAAGAGTGTCGCGGTAGCGTTTGGTTTCCCCAAAGAGTTTACCCGTATCAAGAAACAGGATGGGAATATCTTTTGACACACTGGCTGCGATGTGGAGAAGCACAGCAGATTCCGCTCCAAAAGATGATACAATCGCCATTTTGGGCCCAAAATACTTGAGCGCCCCAGCTATAACTTCTGAAGGCAATGCATTGGCGTAGCGGCTATCCAGATAGTTGGCTGCCTCCAATGCATCAAAATAGTCGCCTTCTTTTAGTGCAGTTTGCACTGTCATGAAGTTTTCCTTTCAGCGGGTGCTCCGTGGCGCACATGGGCAACGCTATTGGTGCCGATAAAATCAGCTTGGTAGAAATCCTGGTAGCGATGCAGGGCTTTTTCAAAAGCATCTTTTCTCGCGTCTGTTACTTCAACAGAATCAAAGCCTGCGCGCATCAGATGCATTGCCTGATCAGGTATGACAGGGCCAACAGCTCGAATTTCACCTTTGAAGCCGAGATCTTTTCTAAGCCGTACAGCGAGAGAAAAACCTCGACCATCGCCAAACCCCGGGAAAGTAACAGCAAAAAATGCAGCTTTCTCTACCAGAGGGGCTAGCTCTGTGTAAGAGGTGTCGGTTGATACAATCACACCAATTCCACCCTCACGGTTCAGGAGGCTGTTGTTGTCAGCTGTGAGAGCTGCAACGGGCACGGCAATAGCACCTGTTGCAGGGATTGTTTCAACGTCGCTAACCAGTGTCCAGTTACCTGGTGTTTTTTTGTTGAGACTAAGCAGCACCATAAACCGCCTCCTTAAATATTTGTGGGCCGGTACGGCGATATGTCTCAAGGAAAGTTTCGCCTTCCTCGCGCTCGCCCAGATAAACTGCAACGACTGTTTCAAGGGCATCTACAATGCCAAATTCGTCAAAACCTGGCCCTAAAATAGTCGCCTTTGAGGCATCTTCTGCACCAGAGCCGCCCAGCAGAAGCTGGTAGGATTCTTCGCCTTTTTTATCTACGCCCAATATGCCGATATGGCCCGCATGGTGGTGACCGCAGGCATTAATACAGCCTGAAATCTTGATTTTAAGCGGCCCAATATTCTGAATGCGCTTCATATCATCAAAGCGGTTAGTAATGTTTTGAGCGATTGGAATAGAGCGCGCATTAGCAAGCGCACAGTAGTCCAGACCTGGGCATGCGATAATGTCGGTCAGGAGTCCAACATTGGCTGTGCCCAGGCCTGCTTCGTCAAGATCGGTCCAGAGGGCTGGTAAGTCCTTTTTAGCAACGTGGGGCAGAATAAGATTTTGCTCATGGCTCACGCGGATTTCACTTTGGCTATATTCGTCAGCGAGGCTTGCCACCAACTCCATTTGCTCGGCGGTTGCATCACCCGGGATACCACCATGTGGCTTCAAACTGATTGTAATAGCCACATGCCCCGGCACTTTGTGTGGATGTGTATTATTTTTCACCCACGAAGCGAAAATAAAGTTGTTCTTGGCAAGGCTAGTGACACCATCCACCTCGTCAGGCAAAACAGGCAAGGGGGGCGGTGCAAAGAAAGCACGAATACGGGCAATTTCTTCTGCGGGTACATCAATAGGTATATCTTTGATGCGTTCCCACTCGGCTTCTGTCTGGCGGGCGTATTCTTCTGCTCCCAAAGCTTCAACCAGAATTTTGATACGGGCTTTGTATTTATTGTCGCGTCGGCCCTGTTCGTTATAAACGCGCAGAATTGCTTCCATATAGGATAGAAGATCAGCTTCAGGGAGGAAGTCACGAATGGTTTTGCCAATCACGGGCGTACGGCCCATGCCGCCGCCAACCAGCACTTCAAAGCCAACCTCGCCTTTGTCGTTCTTTTTCAGGATAAGGCCAATATCATGCCACTTCACGGCAGCGCGGTCAGTGGGCGCACCGGTGATGGCAATTTTGAACTTGCGTGGTAGGAATGAAAATTCCGGATGAAAAGTAGACCACTGCCGAAGAAGTTCAGCATAGGGACGCGGATCAGCAACTTCGTCGGCTGCGGCACCCGCGAACTGGTCCGTTGTCACGTTTCGGATACAGTTACCGGATGTCTGGATGGCATGCATCTCAACTTCAGCAAGCTCTGTAAGTATGTCTGGTGTTTCAGAAAGCTTTGGCCAGTTATATTGTATGTTTTGGCGCGTTGTGAAGTGGCCATAACCTTTATCATACTTGCGTGCAATATGGGCAAGCTTGCGCACTTGATTGGCAGAAAGCGTGCCATAAGGTACCGCAACCCGCAGCATATAGGCGTGTAGTTGTAGGTAAAGGCCGTTCATAAGGCGTAGTGGGCGAAACTCTTCTTCTGTAAGTTCGCCTTTAACACGGCGCTCTACCTGATCGCGAAATTCAGCAACTCGTGCTTCCACAAGTTTATGATCAAATTTATCGTAGGCGTACATTAGTTTGCCTCCCAGTCGAGTGATACCTGATAGCCAAGGTCAGCACGTACGCTAGGACCTTTCGCTTGCATCGCGTGTTTAATGTGTGCGGGGTACGCTTTGTCGCCGTTTAAAACTGCGCCAATAGCTTCCACACTTAGAACAATATTTTTGTCTGCACTTTTGGTTGCTTCTGCGAGAAGGGCCTCAATGCCATCATCGTCTGCATAAGCAGCTTCGTCTGTTTCAGGGCTCCAGCCACCGTTGCGGGTGAAAAACACCGCACGGCCGTCATCAAGACGGTTGGCAATAATCATCTGTGGCCCTGTTATTTTTTTAGCCATGGTACGCGATACTCCTTTATGCGCCTGCTGCGTGCAACAGGTGCTCAATCTGTGGCTTATTAAGATCAATAGCGTTTTTGACAACATCGCCGATTAACAGCAATGCAGGGCTTTGCACTGCATTTTCCGCAACAAGCGTTGGCAGTGTTTCAAGGGTGCCATAAAAACGACGTTCATTGGCGCGGGTCCCATTTTCAACGACAGCAACAGGTGTTTCACCGTTTACGCCGTGTTCCATGAGGCCCACTGAAATTTTAGGGGCACTTTTAACACCCATGTAAACAGCAAGAGTTTGGCCTTCGCCCGATAGCCGCGCCCAGTCTTTAAAGGCTCCATCTTTCAAGTGCCCGGTTACAAGAGTGAGCGAGCTTGAATATTCCCGGTCTGTCATAGGTATTTGTGCGCGTGCAGCAATACCTTGATAGGCACTAATGCCAGGAATGATTTCTGTGTGAATATCGTGCGCACGAAGGGCAGCCAGTTCTTCACCGGCGCGAGCGAATAAAAGTGGATCGCCGCCTTTAAGGCGCACAACACGCTTGCCTGCAAGGGCCGCAGTTATCATCAGGTCATTAATGCCGTCTTGGCCAATGCCGTGGTTGCCTTCTTTTTTGCCCACAAAAACAAGTTCGGCATCGCGGCGGGCAAGGGTAATAACATCGCGGCTCACTAGCCTGTCATATATAATAACATCTGCCTGCTGGAGGGCGCGGTGTGCCTTGATGGTGAGTAAGTCCGGGTCGCCCGGCCCTGCGCCTACCAGCTGTACTTGCCCGCTAGTCGCACCCACGCGGTGGTTTTTGGCGGCAACCAGAATGTGATTTTCAACGGCTTCAATAGGTAAGTCTGCATAACTACCTGCGTTATCATAAAGCCGGTCCCAAAACAGACGACGACGGGTGCTGTCTGGAATAATATCTTTAATTTTGCTGCGTACACGGCCAGCGGCTTCTGCCAAAACACCAAGCGACGGCGGTGTCATGCGCTCCAAATGGCTTCTAAGGCGCCGTACAAATACAGGCGCGACACCCCCTGAAGAAAAAGCAACCTGAAGCGGGCCGCGTACAAACTGTGCCGGTGTGATAAAGGTGCTTTTCAAAGGCTTATCAACCACATTAACTGGCAGCTTACGGGCCTGAGCAAGGCGTACAACCCGTTCTTCGGTTAGCTCGTCGTCACTGGCGATATAAACTAGTGTTTTGCCGGACAGGTCATCTTCTGAAAAAGGCCGGTCGTGTAGCAGAAGGTTCTCAGCAAACAGGCCAGCTTCTTCCGCAGCCAAAATTGCACCGGGTGCTACCAGCGAAATACGGGCGCCAGTTTCCAGAAAAAGGCCAACTTTTGCCATAGCAGCAGGGGCCGCACCCACAATAAGGATGTGCTGTTTATCTGCCGTTAAAAAAACGGGAATGTTTGCCATGACAATCTCCTGTTACCTAAGCCAGCTTTCGCTGTATCCATGTGCCGCACGTAAAATCTCTGATTTGGCCATTTTCAGAAAAGCGGAGCTAATGGACAATACCTTAAATAAGTGAGCTGTGCACTGAAAACAAGCGATAAGAACTTATCTATGTATAAAAATATTTTTTCTTTTAAAGCTTTTAAACTCATAATGAATGCAATAAATATTTAATATTATAATTTAAATTAAAACTAAATACTATTATTTATAAAATATTAGAATTATTGTTTGTGTCATTATGCAAGGTTAGGAAAAACAGGCTAAACTATATAAAAATAAGAAAAACTAAGCATTTGTATGGAGCGCTAAGGTTAGGTGCAACTGAAAAATACTTTTGTAAAAGAATATAGACATAGGCGATTAGGGCTTTTAGGCTGCGGCACAGTTTATACCATATAGGACATTTGCATGGCTGACATAAAACTGGAAGAAAGCTGGAAAGCGGCACTCGCACCACAGTTTGCAAAAGACTATATGCAGAAGTTGCGGGCGTTTTTGAAAGCTGAACTGGGGGCGGGAAAAACTATTTTCCCGAAAGGGGCTGAATATTTTGCGGCGCTAGATACCACCCCGCTTGAAAATGTGAAAGTTGTGATATTAGGCCAGGACCCATACCATGGCCCCGGTCAGGCACACGGCCTTTGTTTTTCTGTTCAACCGGGTGTACAGCCGCCTCCATCGCTTGTGAATATTTATAAAGAAATGAAAGAAGACCTTGGCATAACCCAGCCAGCGCATGGCTGCCTTACACCGTGGGCACAGGAAGGCGTGTTACTTTTGAATTCAGTCTTGACTGTAGAAGCGCATAAGGCCGCTTCACATCAGGGTCGTGGCTGGGAAACTTTCACCGATGCGATAATCGCAGAACTGAACGAACGGCATGACCATTTAGTATTTATTCTGTGGGGTAGCTATGCCCAAAAGAAGGGCGCTAAGATTGACCGCAAGCGGCATTTGGTTATTACGTCGCCGCACCCATCGCCACTTTCCTCATACCGCGGTTTTTTTGGTAGCAAGCCCTTTTCAAAGGCAAATGCGTATTTAGAGGCACACGGTAAAACCGCCATCAATTGGCAATTGCCTGAAATTTCTGGTCTGAAAATATAAAGGGGGCAAAAGCCCCCTCTTTATTTGTTCTCGCTTTTGGTCTTATTTCGATATTTCAGTGAGCAGCACGTACCAGTGTGTCAAGCTATCGTAGAATGTTTTAACTGGCAGCCTCTCATTCAGGCCGTGGGCAAAAGCATCACTGGATTTTATGTAAACACTATGAACTCCGTAACTGGGAATGCCTGCTGCACGGAAATGCATACCGTCTGTACCACCAGAGGACATGGAAGGTACAATCTCTAGCCCTGGGTATGTTGTATCTACAGCTTTTCTGAGGGCGGCTAGAACATCGTCTCTGAGCGGTGAGGCATCGGTCTCTGTTGGGTCACCCAGTGTGACAAATTCAATTTCCTCGTTTGCCATAACGGTTTTCAAGGTTGCAAGTGTTTTAGCAACACCTTCACCTGGGAAAATGCGGCAATTAATCGTTGCTGTTGCAGATTGTGGCAGAGCGTTTTCTGCGTGACCACCCTGCAGCATGGTGGCAACACAAGTTGTGCCAACAGTGCCTACAAAACTTGGGTCTTTCCTGAGGGTTTTAATCGCCCATTCATCTGTAGGGTCTGTTGCAAACTTTGCCATGGCCTTGCCAAGATCGCCCGGTGTTTTTTTGGCGGTGCTGGAAAAATATTTTAACGTCAGGTCGTTATAGTTTACTGTAAAATTATAGGCTTCAAGCTTCTTGAGGGCTGTTGCCAAGTCATATATGGCATTTGTGCCAGTGGGTCTGCTGCTATGTCCGCCGGGGTTACGTACGGTCGCTTCAAAAGTAACATAGGTTTTTTCTGCGGCTTGTAGGCCGAAGCTTGCTGGAGGGCCACCTTCCTCGGGAAGCAGGCCGCCGCCAACATCAGCGTTCAGAACAAATTCGCTGTCGGTTAGATCACGAAATTCATGCACCAGGGCTTTGGTGGATATCATGCCGGTTTCTTCATCACCTGAAAAAGCAATAATCAGGTCGCGACTTGGGACAAAACCTTCTGTTTTCATGCGCAGAAAGGCAGTTGTAACGGCGGTAATGCCAAGTTTGTCGTCAAGGGTGCCACGGCCAAAGAAAAAGCCATCTTTTTCAATCAGCTTGAAAGGGTCATTGACCCAGTCTGATGCGAGGGCTTCAACCACATCCATATGGGCACTGATACTAATAGGCTTTTTGCCAGACGAGCCATCACCCCGATACCGCACAATCAGCACGGCTGTTTCTCCAACAGGCTTTACATGAATATCTTCCTCTGGAAAGCCTGCTGCCTTGAATTTACCGGCCAGATAGTTTGCAAGGTCAGGCACTTTACCGTGGCCTTTCGCTGTGTGGGTTTCAACAGCGGTTTTATAAATTTCACGCGCTTCTGCTGCAAAAGGAATATCTTTTCCCGTTGGTGCTGCAAATAAACTATGGGTCAAAAGGGCACTTACGGCGGCGCCAGCCAGCAGTTTTTTGAACATGTATCAGGTCCTCGTTTCGATTATATTATATAGAAAATACTGTACAGATGAACAGCACCCTAACAGACTGTCATTATATTGAAACAGGTGATTTTAAAGCAGCCGTCAATGGTCCTGAAACCGTTCTTTTTTAATCCTTCAGTTTCTGTAGAGCGTAAACCACCTGCAAGGCATCAGTGAAGGCGCGCTGTTGCAGGTTGGCGGCGGCGCTGTGGCCCCCTTCGGTATTTTCATAATAAAGCACAGGCTTGCCCATATCTTCCATTTTAGCGGCCATTTTGCGGGCATGACCGGGGTGTACACGGTCATCTTTTGTGGAAGTGTAGAAGAACACTTCCGGGTATTCGGTATCTGTTTTCAGGTTCTGGTACGGCGAATATTTCAGAATATAGTCGCGCTCCTCTGGCACATCAGGATTGCCGTATTCGCCCATCCACGAGGCGCCAGCTAGCAGGGTGTGATAGCGCATCATATCAAGCAGAGGCACCGCGCAGATAACTGCTTTAAACAGGTCTGGGCGCTGGGTGAGCATAGCCCCCATCAGCAAGCCACCGTTCGAGCCGCCCCTAATACCTAAATGCTGTTTCGAGGTGAGGCCTGTTTCTACCAAATGTTCGGCCACAGCAATAAAATCATCAAAGGCATGCTGGCGATTTTCTTTTAGCGCGGCTTGATGCCATGCTGGGCCAAACTCGCCGCCGCCACGGATGTTGGCAATCACATAAGCACCCCCTGCTTCAAGCCAAGCTTTTGATGGGCCGTTCAAGTAGATGGGTGGCAAGGATACTTCAAAACCACCATATCCATAAAGAATGGTGGGTGTTGTACCATCCATTGGGGCACCTTCCGTGCGGATGATAAAGTACGGTATCCGGGTGCCATCTTTGCTGACGGCAAACTCTTGCTCGGCAATCATGCCGGTAGCGTCAAACCTGTCAGGCAGGGCTTGTATTGTTGCAGGTTCGCTGCCACGATAAATGGCATAAAGGGTTGATGGCTGCAGGAAGCTTTCAAAGTTGATGAGGGCCGCATCAGACCATTCGTCGGCACTGATAAGGCTAATGCTTCCATTTTCGGGGGTGTCTGTTGGCGTTATATCCCACCCATCGGCACTTTCTGTTGCGGTTAACATTTGGCCAGTGACAGTGTCCAAAAGGTTAATGAATATGCGATTTTGACCTATGGCCACATCATCAATGGCGCTCGTTGTATCAGGGGTGAACACCACCCTGAGGCTATTTTCAGGAATGCCGTCAATTGCATCTTCAATATTAACAGAGATAAGGCTGCCTGCAGGTATAGTTTTACCGGATTTAAGGCGCCAGCTTTCTCGCATGGTTAGGATGGCATTGTGATGGAAAATGCCTTTAAAACTTATGGTGCGAGGTAGGTAAAGCTCGCGCATTTCTTCTTCGTCCTTGTCCCCTTTTAGAACATAGACAATTTCTGTGAAGAAATCAGGTGCACGCACAACACCAATAACACTGCCTTCTGGGCGGTGGCTTGCGAACGGAAAGCTGCCAACGTCGGTGAGGTCACCCGTATGCACAGTGCGGGCAGATGCGAGCGGATAACCGCGTTTCCAAACGCGTACTTCGTTTGGATAGCCGCTATCTGTCATGGTATTTATGCCAAAATCTGTACTGATTAAAAGCGTGTTCTTATCAATCCATACAGAGCCTTGTTTTGCTTCTTCTGTTACAAAGCCGCCAGCGACAAATTGTTTTAAAACGGCATCGAATTCGCGCATAACAACAGCATCGCCGCCGCCGCGTGATAGCGAGATAAGGCATAGGCCAAAATCAGGTGGTAGGCATTGGCGCTCTTTATACACCCAATTTTCACCCTCATCGGCGGCTAGTTTGTCAATATCCAAGATTTCAACCCATTTGGGTTCACTAGCGGTATAGGAGCGCCAACTAGCCCGCCGCCACAAACCGCGCACATGGGTTTCATCTTGCCAGAAATTATGAACAGCACCGCCCAGTAATTTGCCATAGGCAATTTTATCGCTGGCATTGTAGTCCTGAAGTAAGCCTTGTTGTATGGATTCAAAACGGCTGTCTGTAGTAAGGCGTTCAAGCGATTTTTTGTTATGGGCTTCAACCCACTCGATGGCTCTTTCGCCCTCAACATCTTCAAGCCAGAGGTAGGGGTCATCCTGTGCGGTTACAGTAACTGTCGCTGCCATGAGGGCTCCTGCTAGTATAAGGGTCTTCATTTAACGGTACCTTTTGTTGTTCGAGGCACTCAAAACCATAAATTAATGGGGAGGGGCTTGTTAAAAACTATCCTTACGTCGTCGGACTTCGGCAAAAACAGCGGGCAAAGGTGCGCCGATCAGCCCCACATTTTCTTGTATTTCTTCGCTCATTGGCCGCAAAAAGGGGTTGGTTTCTTTTTCAAGCGCGAGAATAGAAGGCACCGTTGGTTTGCCGGCATCTCGAAGGCGTATGACTTCAGCCATCCGGCTTTGTAGTGCTTTGTTCTCTGGTTCAACAGAAAGAGCAAAGGTGCCGTTTGACTGGGTATATTCGTGTGCACAGTAAATGCGGGTGTCATCCGGTAGGGACATTAATTTTGAAAGTGATTGCCACATCTGGTCAGGGCTGCCCTCAAACAGGCGGCCACAACCCATTGAAAACATTGTATCACCGCAAAAAAGCGCTTTGTTAGAGGCAAAAAAATACGCGATGTGACCCCTTGTATGGCCGGGCACGAAATACACGGAAGCCATATTGTCACCTAAGGTGATTTGGTCGCCTTCACCCACAGCAATATCGATACCCGGTATGCGGGCCTGATCATTTGCAGAGCCAATTACCGTTGCATCATAGCGGCCTTTAAGGGCTAAATTGGCACCTGTGTGATCATTGTGGTGGTGTGTATTTAAAATGTGGGTCAGGTTCCAGCTGCGTTTTTCAAGCTCTGCTACAACAGGGTCTTCAACCGCAGGGTCAACAATAGCTGTTTCACCACTTTCATGAGCATGCAGCAAATACAGATAATTGTCGTGTAAAACAGGAATTTGAACAATTTCGAGCACAAAGGCACCTTCTGTGTAAACAGGTTTCGGCGCTATTATAAGGGCTATTCATGTGGTCTGCCAGTCAGAACTTATTTTTCTATGTACCAGCTACCAACTTTAAGTTGAACAATTTGATTTGGGCCAGTTTCGCCCAAGGGAGCAATGTCCCATATCCAGCTTTGGTCAGGGTTTCCCGGCAGTAAGTGGGGCGCTACAGTCGGGATTGTTTTTAGGGTGCCGCCTGTTGTCTCCCTGCGGTCATAATCTGTAATAAGGAGGACAGGACAATCCATTGCCAACAATGTATCCATATGGGCCTTTTGAATGGCGGCGGTTAGTTTGCATTCAGTATCCCCGCTAGGCGGGCTACCTGCAAACGGCAGAGGCAACTGCGATAGTATATTGAGACTAATCGCACAGGCGTAGCCTTTAAGAGGAAGAGGTGCCGTTGTTGGTGCCGGTATTTCATCGCCCTCTATGCTTGACCAGAAAGGCGCTAGAAAGCCAGTAATGTCAGCAAGTTTATAGTCTATTGCACGGTATCGAAGCAGCTTTAATCTGGTTGTAAGGGGGAGAACGGCATCTATTAGTACGCAGCCTGCGGGGTGCTGGGCAATATGTTCAAGAGGTATGTCAAGGCATAGCCCCGCCCCCATGACTAGACAGGGCTTGTGTGAGTCTGCGTGTTCAAGGGCAAGGCTTATGCGCTGTTTTGATTTCTCTAAATGGGTTTGCCAACTGGCTTTATGGCGCTTATAGCGCCCGGCAATGCCTGCTATCTCTGTCGTTAGGCCAGCGCTGCGTGCATATGGCACACTGGAAGATGTTGCCCATATAAAGCTTTCCCAAAGCATGTTAAGCGATATCCAAAAATATCTTACCGGGGTTCATAATGTTTTTGGGGTCAAGCGCCTGTTTTATCATGCGCATAACAGGGATAGCGCTTTCGCGTTCCCATACTAAAAATTCGCGCTTGCCGGTGCCGATACCGTGTTCACCTGTTGAGGTGCCACCCATATCAATAGCACGTCTCACCATGCGTCTATTCAGGCTTTCTGCAATTTCCAGTTCAGCAGGCTTCGCTGGGTCATAAAGGATAATAGTGTGAAAATTACCGTCACCGACATGGCCAACAATACTGCCAAACAGGCCTGAAGCATCAAGGTCAGCACGGGTTTTGATGATGCATTCGGCCAAGCTTGATATAGGTATACAGACGTCTGTGGTGATAAAATTCTTGCCTGGGGATAAGGCGCGGGTGGCATAAAGCAGTTGGTGCCTAGCGTGCCAAAGGGCGTTTATGTCTTCCTGATTTTCGGCAAACTCAACATGCGTGCCGCCGTATTCACTGGCTAGCATGGTAAAGTTTTCAATTTGGTCTTGGACAGAGGCCTCAGAGCCGCTGAATTCAATAAACAAAGTATTGGCTTCTGGATATTCAGTTTTTGAATATCCATTCACTGCGCGGACAGAAAGCGTGTCCAGAAGCTCTATCCTTGAAACCGGAATGCCCATCTGGATTGTACTGATCACAGTATTTACTGCCTTTTCAAGGCTTGTGAACCGGCATATGCCTGCGGCGACCTTTTCAGGAATGCCGTGTACCTTCAGGCTGATTTCTGTGACAATGCCGAGGGTGCCTTCACTGCCACAAAACAGGTGGGTTAAGTCATACCCTGCGGCTGATTTTTTAGACCGGGTACCCGTTTCAATAATATCGCCGGAAGCTGTTATAACCTTAAGGGATAAAAGCTGCTCGCGGATAGTGCCGTATTTTACGGCATTGGTGCCAGAGGCTCTGGTTGCCACCATGCCGCCTAAGGTGCAGTTCGCACCGGGATCAACAGGGAAAAACAATCCCTTATCCCTTAAGTGGGCATTTAGGTCTTTTCGGGTAATGCCTGCTTCAATACGCACATCCATGTCATTTTCATTAACGGCAATGACCCGGTTCATACGCGACATGTCGATGGATAGGCCACCATGTACAGCAGTTAAATGCCCCTCAAGGGACGTGCCTGCGCCGTATGGAATAATGGGTAGGTTGTATTCGGCACATATTTTAACGGCTGTAGCGATATCCTCTGTTGATTGTGCAAAGAAAACCGCATCAGGGGGCATCGGGATATGGGTGCTTTCGTCGCGGCCATGGCTTTCAAGAATGCCTGGGTTACAAGAAATTTGTTCCGCAAACTTATTCACAAGAAGGTTTATAGCCTTTTGTTTTTGTATAGTAATTTCCAAGAAGTTCATTCCTTTAAACATGTTAGACTTAGCGTGCATGCTTAATCGAGATTATATTACTTCAATTTTTTGTAGTGATTAGTATTATTTTAATATTTTCTGTGTCTTAATATTGTAAGATTAAGACAGAATTGAGCGCAAAACTTAGCATCGGGTTTATATAGAATCTTTTGATGTGTTGTTAAAGAGTAACTGAAAACATGATAGAACAGTTTTACCGGTGTATTGCATATGATCATGATTTCAGCTTTCTTGCTATAGCTGCGCTTGTTTGTTTTTTTGCATCTTTCACTGCAATTTCGCTCCAGCAGCGCACCCGTAATACTCATGGGCGTGACCGTGATAAATGGATTATTTTAACAGCCATCACTGTTGGTGGTGGGGCATGGGCCACACACTTTATTGCGCTTGTCGCCTATGATACAGGCATGCCTGTATCATATGATATTATACCAACAGTTTCTTCTATTATTCTTGCTATCAGTGTTTCCGGCATTGGGTTGGCGATTGTGGCCTACCGGCAACAAAAGTTTTATAGGGTAATAGCGGGCGCTATAGTTGGTGCAGGCATTATCATGATGCATTATCTTGGTATGTCTGGGTTGCACCTTCAGGGGCGGCTTGAATATGATACGGCCTTTGTGGCTATTTCTACTGTGCTCGGGCTTTTGCTTTTTACAGTATCGTTTCTTTTAATGCACAGAACACGACACATAGGACGATTTGTTGGTTCGGCGCTATTCATGACACTGGCGATTTGCGGCCTTCATTTCACGGGGATGTCTGGTTTAACAGTAGTTTACGACCCGACTGTTGTTTCGAGTGTTTCCTCCTTATCACAGGATGCTCTGGTCGCTTCAGTGGCCATTGTTATAATGGTTATCCTTGGGTTTAGTTTGGCACTTACGTTTGCTGGGCAAAATATGGTGGCCCATAAAACCTATGAAGCTGCACGTTTCCGTAAACTTGCTGATGCGGCTCTTGAATCGATCGTCGTTATGGGCCGGAACGGTGATATTAGAAATGCCAATCAGTCTTTTCTGGAGATTTACGGTAAACCGTTACAGGACATTGCGGGTATGAATGTGCGGGACTGCATACCGCATCTTCAAAACAATGACAGTATTGCTGACTTGGCTGTTTCGCATGTCCATATGGAGGAAATGCAGCTTAAAACAGCACAGGGTCGTGTTATTCCTGTTGAGTTGTTTTTCAGGGTAGTTGAGGTGGAGACCGGCCTAAGTAATTATGTTCTTGTAATCCGCGACCTTAGTGAAAGGCGTGCTGCGGAAAAGAAAATCAACCATCTTACAAACTATGATATATTAACAAATCTCATGAACCGTCAGCTTTTTATGGATAGATTGCAGCATGCAACAACCTTATTGTCTGACCAAAACACTATGATGGCAGTGCTTTATCTTGATATTGACGGCTTCAAGGAAATGAACGCTATTTATGGTACAGGTACTGGGGATGAAATCCTCAAGCTTGTGGCGGAACGATTGAAAAATGAAACCCGCAGCTTGCATACTGTGGCGCGTATTGGGGCAGATCAGTTCTGTGTCATGATGCAGAATGTACGGCGCACAGATGCTGTTGCAGATATGGCTGAAAGGCTTTGTCATGCAATGGAACAGCCCCTCATGATAGGGGAAGGTCCACTTCCTATAACGTTAAGCATGGGTATTGCTATAGCTGAGGGCACAGGGCAAGATCCAGAAAGCTTGCTTGCCCGTTCAGAAGTGGCCATGCGGCAGGCCAAACAGATTGATGGCTGTAGCCATTGTTTTTATGAAGATCATTTCGATAAAGATATTGTCTATAAACGCCGCTTAAAGCGTGATCTTGATAAGGCCATTGATAACGGCGAAATATACCTAGAATACCAACCGCAGTATGATTGCCAGCGCAAGCTACTTTCAGGTTTTGAGGCACTTGTTAGATGGTGCCATCCTGACTTGGGCTTTATTAGCCCGGTTGAGTTTATCCCGCTCGCGGAAGAATCTAGCCAAATTATTAAGCTTGGTAATTGGATTTTATCAGAAGCTATTAGCGAGGCAGCAAAGTGGGATGTAGCTGTTACAATCGCGGTCAACCTGTCCCCTGTGCAGTTTAAGCAGGAAGGGTTGATTGATGTTATTAGGGAAACACTTGAGGTCAAAAACTTACCAGCCAGCAGGCTCGAGCTTGAGATAACAGAGGGTGTTCTTATTCAGGATTCTGAGCAGGCTCTTAAAATTCTTAAAAGCCTAAGGGCTATGGGTGTAAAGCTGGCGATGGACGATTTTGGTACAGGCTATTCATCCCTTGCTTATTTACAGAAGTTTCCTTTTGATAAGCTGAAGATTGACCGGTCTTTCATCCATGCAATGCAGGCAAATGACCAGTCTCTTAGTATTATTCGTGGTATGATCGGTTTGGCGCGAGGCTTGAACATGCCAGTTCTTGCTGAAGGTGTGGAAACCGAAATCCAGCATGCGATTTTGCGCTCTGAAGGCTGTAATGAAGTACAGGGTTACTTGCTGGGTAAGCCCAAGAGAATAGAAGAGTATGGGCATTTGCTTGTTGATGTGCAAACCTATGCGGATGCAACCTAGCGCTTGCTTGTTATGCTATTGGTGGTAGGCCAAGCTTTACCGTGCCAGTGATTTTTTCACCCACAGGAATACTCCGAAAAAAGCAGCTTGCGTGCCCGACATGACAGCATTTCCCACCTTTTTGTTCGACGACAAGCCATAGGCTATCTTGGTCGCAGTCTACCCGGAAGTCTTTCACAACTTGAAACTCACCGGATGTTGCACCCTTGTGCCAGAGTTCCCCGCGAGAGCGCGAAAAATAGTGCGCTTCACCGGTTTCAATTGTGCAGGAAATGGCCTCAGCATTCATCCATGCCTGCATAAGGGCACGCCCTGTGGTTGCACAAGTTGTAAATACAGGTATTAGGCCGTTTTCATCAAACTTTGGTGCAAAGCCAGTGCCGGTTTCCACGGCTTTTTTGTCTGTTCTGTCAGCAAATTTTAGCTTGGTCATTGGGTGTGTCCTGCAATCATTTCGTCGCTATTCTATGCAAAATAGTGTGCAATAAAAGCCTTTAATTTTTATCGTCTATAGTAGCGAATTTCTGCTCTTCTTCGGCCAGCAAAAGTGTTAGGTCATGCCTGAAGGCAAGGGCGGATACACCCACGCCCACATGGGTGCGGCCAATTTGTGTGGCTGCGGTCTGTGTGCCAATAATAACCCACGCGCCCTTTTCCTGTTGCATCATGGGACCCCCAGAATCGCCTGGAATAGCGATGCAGTCTGTCATCAAAATATGACCGAGATGGAGTACTGCTTTAATGTCACAGTTTTCCTCAAGCGATAACACATGGGCACGGTCTTTAGGGTATCCTGCCGTTGTTACATGTGTTGTGGGTAGGCTAACCTTTGGGCGCGCACCATTTTCGGTAGGCGGAATGTTGGTTAGGTTACTGTGAAGTGCCATATAGCCCACCATGTCCCCAAGAGGATCGGTAAGTGTCATTAAGGCCCAGTCAAAAGGGAGGTTCTCTTGCGATGGACCACGGGTACCATCAAAGCCGGGGCTTGTTACATAACGCGTAACACGGGAGTGCGCGATATATTCGCCTTTGGCATAGCCTGCTAGAAAATGCACGGTCCCGGGCACAACCATTTTTTGTTGCCGGGCATCAAAAAGACAGTGGGCAGCAGTTAAGACAATGCTGGGCGCAATCAGGGTGCCGCTACAGTGCACAAGGCCCCCTACATTCACCCGGCCAATAGACCTCCATGGCGCTTCGTGACTATCAACAGCACGGCGGTGAAAGCTTGAAACTACGGTGTTGGGCAATTGATCAGACGGGATATCTTTGCGCGTGTAGGGTTCATCGTTAGCTTTTACACAAACCGACAAGAAAACGAGGCAAGCCAGAAGCCGCATACAGAGCGCCGTGTGCGGCTTTGTGGTCATGATATTAGCCTCTTACAAGATCCCAGAAACGACGTTCCTGATCTGCTTCTTTGAAAACGCCGCGAAACTGCCGCGTGATGGTGTAAACACCGTCATGCTTTACCCCCCGACATGTCATGCATTGGTGCGTTGCATCGACAACAACAGCAACCCCCTTGGGGTCGAGGTGTTTTTCAATGGCGTCTGCAATCTGGGCTGTCATGGTTTCCTGTGTTTGCAGGCGCTTGGCGAAGGCCTCAACTATACGGGCAAGCTTTGATATACCAACAACGTGGCCGTTGGGCATATAGGCAACATGGGCGGTGCCAGACACTGGCACCATATGGTGTTCGCAGTGGCTTTCCACTTTTATACCACGCAGCACGACCATGTCGTCGTATCCGGCAACTTCGCTAAAAGTGCGCGACAAAATTTCGGCCGGGTCTTTTTTGTAACCCTCAAAAAATTCTTCATATGCTTTTGCAACGCGTTTAGGGGTGTCAATAAGACCTTCACGGGAGGGGTCATCACCAGCCCATTTTATAAGCGTGCGAACCGCGGCTTCAGCCTCGGCCCGTGTGGGGCGGTGACCTTCTTCCTGCGGGAGTACCTTCAGTTCGGGATCATGGTTGATCCGTTCAAGTACGGCATCCATTCGGATTTCCTTTCAAATATAGTGCTGCTATCCGCGCAGCGGGTAAAAACAGTCGAAACTGCTCCTTCCAATTATGCCTGACACACAGATGGAGGTATGCCCATCTGGCATCAAAGCGCCAATTCAGCCAAAACCATATATATATATATGGTTTGAATTCATGACTGATATGGTCTGCATTATCGCATACTGCAAGGGCAGTACAAGCTATGTTATGAAATATATTGCTCACAGATACGTTATTCCTCTTGGATTTCTGCGGGTGGCACCTTAAATAACAGCACTTGTTAGTGCTCATGGATTATTTATGGCTGAACTTTATACGACCGATATTTTGCGGTGGACCACAAAAATTCCTCATACCGCTCGACTTGAGGGTGAGGGTATTTTGCATATTACAAAAACCAGCCGTGTTTGCGGTAGCCGGATAAATGCAGATGCCCTTGTTGAAGAAGGCGTTATCACCGCTTATGGGCAGGAAGTGAAAGCCTGTGCCCTTGGGCAGGCGTCAGCCGCTATTTTTGGCCAGCATATCATGGGTCTAACCGCAAGCGAGTTTGCAGGTATTGCATCACGATTCCGCCATATGGTGAAAACAGGGGAAGCCGATTTCCCTGAAAAGTGGGCTGATTTGGCATTGCTTGCCCCCGTGCATGACCACCCCGGCAGGCATGGCAGCGTGCTGTTACCAGTTGAGGTGCTGGAAGAAGCTTTCAAGTAATCTATGACTTGAAAAAAATTTGGTTTTCATGTGGTTTTTTTAGAAGTACGCTGCAGAAAAAGTGGCACTATCTCAAGTGAATTCATAGGTTGCGCCACCAGGATTCGGTAACATAAAGGGGCGGTTTTAATACCGTTTAATCATGAGCGAAGATAAGATTAAAGGCCCGGCATCCTACTTTCCTTCCATTGAGAAGAAGTATGGTCGCCCAATTTCAGACTGGAAGGAGCTGGTGCGTGCGGCGCAGCCTGCCAAGCATATGCAACTGGTAGCTATGTTGAAAGAACAGCACGGAATGGGGCATGGGCATGCCAATGCTATTGTGGCGCATACCCTTGCTGAGGATAATTAGATACTGAAGCCTAGTGGCTTTAGCCATAGCGTTGACGAAGCCGTGTTCAAAGGCACATGGCGCTTTAATCGTATCACGGTCAAACACCGCTAATGGTACTTGTATTTACTCTTGTCCGGCGATGAGGTTAAGCGCTTCACCCATTTCGCGGATGGCATCAATCTTTGCGTAAAGTGGCTGCCAGTCATCGCGCTCGGCAATATGGGCCCACAGGCTTTCTACCTCGTCGATCAGCATGGTGCAGGGGGTATTGCCCTTGAAATAAGTATGCTCAAGTGCTGTTGGGTTTAAAGGGGCATAGCTTGAAAGCATGGCTTTTAACTCAGCATATTGAGCGTCGTTATATTGGCCTGCATGCGGGCTGGCCTCAGCACGTGCTGTGCTGGCTGCGCCGCCGTACCAGTCATAGAAAAAGCGCTCATACGGGAATTTCTCTGTCGCCATAAATTCGTTTACTTTGGTGAGCAAGGCATCATCTTCAGTATCGCCTTTTGTTTTTATTCCCAGCCGTTTCAGCAGTTTTTCACGGATAGCTGCAAGGTAGATGCTTGGGAAAGGGGCAAGGGCCTCCTTCAGGGCCTCTTCTTCTGCAATATCAGCGAGTGCGCCGCCAAGTTGGTATATATTCCAGTGCAGGGCGTCAGGTTGCTGGCCAAAGGCATAAAGCCCGGTCTGGTCAAAGTAGGCGGCAGTAAAACCAAGCTCCATCGTGGGTAGGAAGCGCCAAGGACCAAAATCGAATATCTCACCGGTTATGTTGATATTATCAGTATTTAAAACCCCGTGCACAAAGCCTGCGGCCATTAGGTCAGCGGCTTGAATAGCAACTCGGGCACTGACCTTACTGAGAAACTCAAGCGCCCTGTCAGCCTCACTACCTTTTGGTTCGGTTCCGTAATAATATTTCAGGCAATAATCAACCAGCTTAATCAGCCGTTCTTTATCAGAGAAAAAAGCATGGCGCTGAAAAGTGCCAATGCGAATATGGCCGTGGTTTAGGCGCACCATAACCGCTGAGCGCGTAGGGGAAGGCTCATCCCCCCGGTGCAGGCTTTCACCGGTCTCAATAACGGAAAAAGTACGGCTTGTATAAGCGCCAAGTGCTTCTAGCATTTCAGTTGCTAAAATTTCGCGTACGCCGCCTTTCAGGGTTAGGCGGCCATCCCCAGACCTGCTGTGAGGCGTGGTGCCGCTACCTTTTGTGCCAAGGTCCATCAGGCGGTCCCCTGTGTCGCGCATCTGTGCAAACAGAAAACCGCGCCCATCGCCTATATCCGGGTTATAGGTGCGGAACTGATGGCCGTGATAGCGCTGGGCAATGGGGGCCATCAGGTTGCCGGGCAGGGGTTTAAAGTGGCCAAAGTGGCTGATCCATTCATCATCACTTAAAACTTCAAGCCCAAGGGTTTCTGCAGCCCGGTTGTTTCTATAGCGTAGAATCGTTTTTGGGAAATTGGCTGCGGCTACTTCGTCGCCGTAGCCTTGGCCTAAATCTAGGAAAGCCTGCTCAGGTGTATATGTATCGCGGAACGGCACTTAGGCACCAGCGCCTTCAGGGAAACCCCAGATAATATGCTTATCAACATCGGGGCGCGCCCGCTCTGTTGGCTCGATGGCTTGGTGACCAAAAAACATAAGGCCAGAAATACATTCATCGTCATTAAGTCCAAGCCCGTTCATAACATGGCGGCTAAAGGCTCCCCAGCCGGTTAGCCACTGACTGGCATAACCAAGAGCAGTAGCTGCAATAAGCATATTCTGGCATGAAGCACCGGCAGAGAGCTGTTGTTCCCAGTAAGGTATGGCTGGATGCAGCGGTTGAGGGCTGAAAATAGAGACAACAAGTACTGGCCCTTGTGAGGCGTAATCTTTCATTTTTTCGGCGGTTTTTTCGCTTGTGTCGCTTTCCGCTTTCAGTGCTTCGGCAATTAGGTCACCCAATTTTTCCCGTTCAGCACCACGTAGCACAATAAAACGCCACGGTGCGAGCTTGCCGTGGTCAGGCACTCGCATACCGGCTTCTAGTATTTTTTTAAGGTCTGTATCATCTGGGCCGGGGCCTACCATGTCGCGGGCGACAACACTGCGCCGCTTCATTAAGAGGTCATAGGTGGCGGGGTTTGGGGTATTAAAAGACATATATCTCTCGCTCTGTAGTTTTTGGCTTTGTATACACTGTGTATACACTGTTTATTGTTAGGAATGGTTCTTAGTTACCTAATTAAAATGCCACAGTCACTGACTTTATCGGCCAAATTAATCTTTTGCATAGATTTATTGTATTAAGCATATTTAATCACCTATACCTACCTCAGGGGGTTTTGGGGATAATATTTGTGTGATAAACCATTTAGTGTGGGATGGTTTGTTCCTTTGGTTATTGTAGCATAGATAGCAAGCAAGGGTCATGAATGGTGAAGAGTTTTGTTGTATCAGTAGTGGCCGTGCTGTGCCTTGCTGTGTCTGTAGGCGCCGCTGATTTAGGTGTTGATACAAAGTCAGTCGCAGACCCGATTACAGGTATTCGGCTTCCTAAAGGCTTTACGTCAACAGTTTATGCCGATGATGTGGGCGAAGTACGCCACATTGTAATGGCAGAAAATGGCTGGATGTACGGCGCACTTAGGCGGCCTAACAACAAAATGGGCGCTGTTGCCCTGCGAGATGCGGACGGTGATGGCATAGCGGAAGAGCGCATATATTTTGCCGAGCGTATCCGTGGTTCTGGCATTGGCATTTATGACGGGTACCTTTATTTTGCGACCGACGTTAGCGTTATTCGCTGGAAATTACCTGAAAGCGATATTCCGAAAACTGACCCTGAGCTTGTAGCGCATGGTTTTGGCGCTAAAAGGCAGCACGCCTCAAAGCCTATGGCCTTTGATGGTAAGGGCGGCCTTTATGTAACGGTAGGCGCCCCCTCTAATGCATGTATGGAGCGAGCACGCACCAAAGATTCACCGGGGATGGACCCATGCCCTATTCTGGATGAATTTGCAGGCGTTTGGAAGTTTGATGCGAATGCTTTGATGCAAGAGCAAACAAAAACGGCGACCAGATATGTAACCGGTGTTCGTAATGCAATGGCGATTGCTTGGAATCCTTTCGCGGATAGCTTGTATCTGCTGCAGCACGGGCGTGATCAGTTGGCGGAATTTTTCCCCGATTTTTATACGCCGGATGAAAGTGCAGATTTACCTGCGGAAGAATTTCATAAGGTAGCGGAGGGTGCCGATGTTGGCTGGCCCTATAGCTATTTTGACCAGCACGTCGGCAAGCGCATGGTTATGCCTGAATACGGCGGCGACGGCAAAACTGTTTCTGATAAAGGGCAGGACCCCCTTATTGGTTTTCCGGGTCACTGGGCCCCGAATGCCCTGCTGTTTAAACAGAAAAAAGAAGGGATGCCTACCGCGTATCAAAAAGGAGCCTTCATTGCTTTTCACGGTTCGTGGAACCGCACCCCTATGCCTCAAGAGGGCTACCATGTTGTGTTTGTGCCGATGGATGATAAAGGCGAACCAACTGGTAATTGGGTTGTTTTTGCAGATAGTTTCGCTGGTGGTTCAGCAATTGAAAACCCTCGTGATGCAGCATATCGCCCAACCGGTCTGGCAGAAGGCAACAACGGCGAATTATATGTTAGCAGTTCTGTCGGTGGTGGTCGTATTTGGCGTATAACCTATACGGGTAATTAAGAATTATAGCCAGTGCCGAACTTCCGCACAGTAAGTTCTATAGCTATTGCCGTATGTTTTTTGCATAAAGGTTTCTTCCGACTTAATAACAGGCTTAATCAGGGTGCCTGTTATTAAAATTCAGATAGTATGAAGTCTGTAGTAGCTAAAGGATTCAGGGTTTTTATGCAGAGGCGTTAAGCCTTATAATATCGCGGTACCCCATGCGAATTTCCATGCGGTCGGCAAAACCTCTTTCCCGCATTAATGTATGAACAAACGGTAGCCTGTAACAGGGAACAAAAGGTAGCATGTGGTGTTCGATGTGATAGTTCACCCAGTAAGGGGCAACGGTTGCCCGCTCAAGCACGTTGGCCAGTGTTGTGCGGCTATTTTTTAGAGAATCGGTAAGGTTAGGCACCGTTGCATGCTCGGCAATATTCCGAATACGTAGAAATAACTGGTATGTTGTCGCAAGTGGTAAAAGCCACAACAGTAGCCACAGGTCTATTCTGCCAGCATAGGCAAAGGCTGTGGCCATCAGGCCATTAAATAGAAGCGGTCCGGCATAAAAACCAATAAGTCGTGTGCTGCGGCCTTTGGGGTCGCCCCATATGAAACGGAAAATGGCATAATTGGTGCGGAGAAAAACAACGCCTGATAGGTCGCGTGCAAACTTGCGGATCATGCTGCTTTTTGTCACAGGAAAAGGTGTATAGAGATAATTTTCCGGGTCTTTATCTGTGCGGGTAAAACGGTGATGTGCCATATGGCGCACACGGTATGCATGGACATTTAAGATCATAGGCCATGCTGTAAACCACTGTGTCATACGCTCATTAAGGGCGCGGTTACGAAAAAGCAGGCCGTGACTGCCTTCGTGCATTAAAATAGCAAGACCAAGCTGCCGTCCGCCCACAATGATGATGCCTAAAATCAAGGTGAGGGCGCTTGGAAAAAAGGCATATAGTGCTATTGCGATGCCTATAGTTGCCCAGCAATGAGCGATAAGCCAGAAGCCCCAAATGTTAGAGCGCTGCCGAAGATGGTGTGATTCCTCGCTATTCACGATATCGCCGGGTTTTATTGCCCGCCACTGTGTGGACTTAGCCGTCATTCAACTTTTCCCGTTTGAAGTCAGTAGGGTATGAGCGCGAAGAGGCGCTGCAAATAATATACTGGAACTTACAGTCTAGAAAATAGCAGAAAAGGCTGGTTTGGCAAGGTATAGCATGGCAAAAAAAGCAATGTACTTTGAAGATAGAGCGTTTTTTCCCTTCTAATAGCATGATAACATATTGTTATGACGACACGAATTCTACAACATCATTCTGTTGCACAGAAAAATATACTGTTTCTGTATGGGATAGTATTTTTACTGGTAAATACCCTGTGTCTAGCTCGCGCAGAAAATGATTCTGATCTTTTAACACGCCTTGTCAGAAATCCTTTGATTGGTGCAGTTACCCTGTCATCTGATGGTCATTTTCTAGCGGCTCTTGCTCGCCAGCATGACGGTGATAGTAAAATTGCAGTCTGGTCAGTGAATGCAGGTTTTGAAGCTGCTGATGTTTTACCGTATGTCCGCGCTGATGTGGGCTGGATGGGCTGGGTTGGTGGTGGTCGGTTGCTGTTGTCACTTTCCGAGAATGGCCTCGTTATTTATGATGCACATATAGGCCGGTTGCGCCCGCTTATTGATAGTGATGGCCCGCGCCCAGATGAACTACCCCCTATTTTGATCAGTGATATGCCTGATGACCCTGTTCATGTTCTTTTGCAGTGGGAGGACCCGGGCACCCCTGGCTTTCCGGCAGTTTACCGGGTTAATATCCTTGATGGCACATCTGAGAAAATAATCAGTGGCTGGAACCCGGTTATAAGGTGGTGGGCCTCGCCGTCGGGCGAAGTGCAAATGGGGGAAGGCTTTAAGGGGCGCCGCCAACTGCTCTATGCCCGGCGCAGTGACGACGGGAGCTGGTATACTGTTTCTGATAGGGATTATTTTGATGGCCCCGCGCTTTCTGTTCTTATGATAGAGCCGGGCGGGGCTACAGCACTTGTGCTCTCTGCACATGCGGGTGACAAGCGAGATTTGTGGCGTATGGATATTAAAACCGGGGATATGTTAACCCGGCTGGCAGCACACCCCCAGTTTGATATGTCGGCGGCGCTTATTGACCCAGTAACAGACCTGACAATCGGTGCAAGCTACGTGGCGGAAGGTGATGTGAATATTGTTTGGTTGGCTGAGCGCAAGCAGGAACTGCAAAGCTTTGAACGCCAATTGGGTACCAATGATTTGAGGATAGTATCAGCCAGCAGAGATGGTCGCCGGGTGTTACTGCGCAGCGATGAAACATACAGGCCGCCTGTTTACACTATTTTTGACCGCGAAGAAAAAAGCTTCACCCGTTTACCGTTTGACGCCGGAATTGAAACGTTGCCCAAGCCGGTATCAAGTGGGGTTTATATGCCTGTAAAAGGTATGAAAGCGCCGATGCATGCTATTTTGTCGGTCCCACAATCAGGCCTTACAGGTAAGGCGGTTGTGCTGGTTCACGGCGGCCCAGTTAGTCGTGCAGCTACCCAGTTTCAGCCGTTGGTAAGCTGGCTTGTGGCGCATGGGTATAGTGTATTGCAGCCGAACTTTCGAGGGTCTAGTGGATACGGCGAAACATGGCGCCGTGCTGGATACGGTGAGTGGGGGCGGCGCATGCAGGAAGATGTGCGCACAGCAGCAGAATGGCTTGTTGATCAGGGTATTTCAAGTGCTGGGCAAATGTGTGTAATGGGCGGTTCGTTTGGTGGTTATGCCGCGCTCTTGTCATCCATCAGGGATGATGACCTGTTTGCATGCGCTATTAGCTTGAATGGGGTTAGCTCCCTGCCATATTTGATCGATTTTTTAAACAAAAACCGGTTTCATATGCTTACTATACCCCGTATCAAAGAGCATCTGTCAGAGCGTGTCCTTATGCGTCGTTCGCCGCTTAACAGGGTTGATCTGGTACGAACCCCGGTACTGTTGTTGCATGCAACACATGATACAAATGTGCCATTCTATCACTCAACGCTTATGGCCGATGCGCTGGCAGACCATTCAAAGGAATATGAATTTATTGTGCTGAAGGGCGCAGAACATGTTTTATACAACGAGGCAGACAAACGAACATATTTGTCAGCCAGTCTTCAGTTTCTTGATAAATACCTGAAACAGCGCCCTTTGCATTAGCGAGAGCAGGTTATTTATGCCGGTATTTGGGCCAGTCAGAAAGGGTTATGACTATTTGGTTGGTTTTTGCTTGCTGATTTGCAACAAATAGCAATTCAATACATACCGCCTGCTACAAAGGTGGGGGACAAAAGCAAAATAGAAATGGGGTTGTAGTGTGACAACAAATGATGTTTCAACAATTGGGTCTCAGGAAAGGGAGTTTCTGGGGCACCCGATTGGCTTGACAATATGTTTTCTAACAGAAATGTGGGAGCGCTTTTCATACTATGGCATGCGGGCGCTGCTTATATTGTTTTTAACCAAGCACTTTCTGTTTTCCGCAGGAGAAGCCAGCCTGATTTACGGTGCCTATACCGGCCTTGTATATTTGCTGCCTGTGCTTGGGGGCTATCTGGCAGATAGGTACTTGGGTAGTAGAAAAGCTGTTACTTTCGGCGCCATTCTTCTGGTTCTTGGGCATATCTCTCTTGCTTTTGAAGGGCCGCAAGCTGTGCTGGATGGTGACATGGTTGTACGCTCAGAAGCGCATTTGTCCATATTTTTTCTGTCTCTCGCCCTTATCATTACCGGTGTTGGTTTTTTAAAAGCCAATATTTCTACGATTGTCGGGGCATTATACGGCCCGACAGACCCGCGCCGTGATGGTGGTTTTACCATTTTCTATATGGGCATAAATGTTGGTTCCTTCCTTGCTACCCTTATTGTTGCGGGGGTAGGTGAAAAATACGGCTGGGGCTATGGTTTTGGTATTGCAGGCATTGGTATGCTTTTGGGGCTTGTTGTGTTTCTAAAAGGGCAATCTTTGCTAGATGGCCGGGCAGACCCACCAAACCCTGAGGAATTGACGGAGCGAATTTTTCTGGGCCTTAGCCGCGAGCATGTCATTTATATTGTAGGTGTTTTACTGGTCGGCGTCATGTGGTGGCTGGTGCAAAACCAAAAAGTTGTGGGTAACCTGCTTGGTGGTTCTGGACTGTTGATGGTTGCGATTGTGCTTGTTTATGGGTTTATTAAATGCACAAACGTTGAGCGAGAACGCCTGATGGTTGCAACTATTCTAATTGTATTTCAGGTAGTATTTTGGGCTTTATTTGAACAGCAAGGTTCAAGCCTGACACTTCTTGCAGACCAACAGTTTGATCTGGATTTAGGTATTTTCAGTGTTGCAGCGTCGCAGGTGCAAACCATGAACCCGCTGTTTATTATTGTGTTTGCCCCTATTTTTGCGTGGGCGTGGCTCTGGCTTTCTAAGCGAGGGTGGGAACCTTCAACACCAGCAAAGTTTGCAATCGCCATGTTCCTTGTTGGCATTGGGTATATTTTATTTGCTTATGGCATGGGTCTTACTGATGGGCCGGGCAAAAGCTTTTTCTGGCTGTTTATTATTTATCTGTTCATGACCCTTGCCGAATTATGCCTTAGCCCTGTTGGCTTATCTATGATCACGAAGCTTTCCGTTGCAAGGCTTGTGGGCATGATGATGGGCATGTGGTTCCTGTTTACGGCTTTTGCAAACTATGTGGCTGGTTTTATCTCCAGCTTAACAGGGGATAGTGCACACGGTGCTAATTCTGCCGAACTGGACGTAACAGCTACTATTGACTTGTTCCATTCTGTTGGCGTGTTTGCGCTGGGTGTTGGTGTTGTGCTTTTGGTGCTGACACCGATTATGCGCAAATGGATGCACGGGGTGCATTAAAAGCGCCAAACTAGTTTCATAGCGGGGTGTGGGGCCTCGCTATTTTCTTTGAAATTATAGAATAGCTAAATTAAAATTATGCTCATTTCCACACGTCACAAATTTGTTATCCTTTCAAACCGCAAATGCGCCTCTACATCACTAGTGTTTTCGCTCAGGACATTATGTGATGGTGTTTTTGATTCTGACCACCGTTTGCGACACACTAGTTATAGTGAATATCAGCAGTATATTATGCCGTTTTTACGCCTAAAAGTAGGTGACGAAATTGACAGCTATGATGTATATAGCCTGTTCCGCGAGCCCGCTGAGTGGATGTATAGCTGGTATCGTTTCAGGAACCGCCATGAAATTTCGCCTGAGGTACAGCCTGATCACTGGGAATATGCCGGGCACCTCACATGGCAACAATATTTACTTGATGCCATGCAGCCTAACCCGCCTAAATATGCCAGTGTTGGCAGGCAGTGCGATTTTGTAACTGGTATGGACGGCACACGAAAAGGCCTTCACCTAATTCGGTATGAAGACTTGGATGCATTTTTATTAAACATTCAGAATAAAATGGGGCAAGAGCTTAAGCTGCGCCGCTTGAATGTATCGCCCGAAAAGACTTCAGAGCTGACCGACGTAGATATCCGGTACTGTCGGTCAGTGCTGGTTCAGGACTATGAAATCTATGACAATATTGCCGCATTGTAAGCTGCTATAGAACAGGTTTTGCTGTATCGCTTTGCTATGGCTTTATTACTTTAGATTATACCAACTTGAGCGTGTCGGCCAAAAACCATAGTGTTTTTGTTTTTCTGTCTGTTCTACGTGACAGCATGTTTTTCCCTTGATAGGCTTTCCCTAGTAAAATACGCGGCACTACAGCGCGTGTTTTAACGACGTAGGGAAAGAAAATATGAAAAATATATATAAGAACAGGGTGCGTGCTGCATGCACAGTTGCCTTGATGGGAGTACTGCTTGCTGCCTGTAAGTTTGACATGGGGGAACAGGCTGACTTTGTTGATATTGATAAAGACCCGTTTCCATCAACATATATACCGCTTGAAAGCGACATTACCGTTATTGTGAACGCCAATATATATGATGGTGTCGGCGGTTTTATGGAGGGCGGTTCTGTACTGATGCAGGGCGGTAAAATTGTTGAGGTTGCAGAAGTTATAACACCGCCTGAAGGCGCGGTGGTGATTGATGGAACCGGCCGCTATGTAACACCGGGTATTATTGATGCACACAGTCATTTGGGCGTTTATGCGAGCCCAGGTACCGGATCGCATTCTGATGGTAACGAAGTGGGTGAGCCTATTACGGCGGGTGTGTGGGCTGAACATTCGGTATGGCCGCAAGACCCCGGTTTTGGCCGTGCGCTTGCTGGCGGTGTTACATCAATGCAAATTTTACCCGGATCAGCGAACCTTGTGGGCGGGCGATCTGTTACTGTTAAGAATGTGCCAGGGCGCAGTGTGCAGGATATGAAATTTCCAGGTGCGCCTTACGGGATGAAAATGGCGTGCGGTGAAAACCCAAAACGTGTTTATGGCAGTGGCGAGAATAACGTATTGGCGCGGCCTTCTACCCGCATGGGTAACGTACATGGCTACAGGCAGGGCTGGGCAGATGCTCAGGCATACCAGCAAGGATGGGATAAGTATGAGCGTGACTATAAAGCGGGCATAGATGCTGTGCCGCCAACGCGTAACCTGCGCCTTGAAACGCTAGCTGGCGTTTTAAAAGGTGATATTCTGGTTCATATGCACTGTTACCGCGCGGATGAAATGGTGGTGATGATGGATGTGATGTCAGAATTTGGTTACAAAATTTCTGCCTTCCACCATGCTGTTGAAAGTTACAAGATTGCAGATAAACTTGCAGCAAAGGGTGTGTGTTCTGCCATGTGGGCCGACTGGTACGGCTTTAAAATGGAAGCCAACGACGCTATTCGCGAAAATATTCCCTTTGTGCACAAGGCTGGTGCCTGTGCCATTGTGCATTCTGATAGCGAACTGGGTATCCAACGCCTTAATCAGGAAGCGGCAAAGGCGCTTGCAGATGGTCGCAAAGCTGGTGTTGAGATCTCGAAAGCAGAAGCATGGCAATGGCTTTCCCTTAACCCGGCCAAGTCACTGGGCATTGACCAACTTACAGGTAGCCTTGAAGCCGGTAAGGATGCAGATGTCGTGGTTTGGTCAACTGACCCGTTTAGTGTTTATGCAAAAGCAGATCTCACGTTTGTTGATGGTGCGATTGTTTACGACCGTACGGAGACACCGCCCGTTTCTGATTTTGAATTGGGCCATGTGGGTGAAGGAGATGTGAAATGAGACCTCTTATGAAAGCACTTATCCTTGCGTCACTTTCAGTTTTTGCAACAGCAGGATATGCAGAGGATATTGCCATCACGGGCGGTACAGCCTTTACAGAAGGTGGCAAGGGTAAGGTTGATAATGCGACCGTGCTTATATCAGATGGCAGAATTATCTCTGTTGTATCTGGCGCAAGCGTACCCGCAGGTTACCGCACGGTTGATGCCAAAGGTAAATGGGTAACCGTAGGCTTTATGGTTGCTGACAGTACTATCGGCCTTGGCGAAATTGGTGGTTGGGGCGATAACGATGATGCAACGGCCTCAAAGGCAGAAGACACGATTAACCTTGATGTTGCCTATAGTTTCAATCCTGCGAATACTATTATTGCAAACACCCGGATAGAAGGGGTGACTCGTGCGCTAACACGTTTTTCTGGCACCAAGGATAATTGGCGCGGAACGGGCGCTATTGTTCAGCTTGGTACTGGCGATATGATTGTAAAAGACCCTGCCATTGTGGGGATTGATCTGGACGAAGATGCAGCCGGTTCAACTGGGGGCAGCAGGTCAGCCATGTGGGCAGCCTTTATGGCAAAACTAGATGCCGTGAAAGAAAAAACCGTAAAAACCAGCAAGAAAAAAGATGATGATGAGGTAAAGCTAAGCCCGTCAGAGGAAATTTTATCTGCTGTTCTGGCGGGTAAAACACCATTGATGATTACGGTGCACCGTGCGTCTGATATCCAGAATGTCATTCGCTTTAAAAACGAATACGGCGTTCAGGTTATTGTAGATGGTGGCCGCGAAGCATGGATGGTGGCGGAGGAACTGGCACGTGCCGACATTCCTGTGGTGCTTGATCCGGTACAGAACCTGCCAAGCCGCTTTGATGAATTGGCTTCAACAGGGGAGAATGCAGCCCGGCTTAATGCGGCTGGTGTTAAAATTGCGTTCACAGGGCCAGATAGCCATAACAGCAGACTTGTCGTACAGCATGCAGGTAACGCAGTCGCTATGGGCTTGCCGTGGGATGCAGCGGTTGATGCGCTAACAGTAAACCCTGCACAGATATATGGTATTGCAAGCACGTACGGCACGTTGGCCCCCGGTATGGACGCTGACGTTGTGGTGTGGGACGGTGACCCCCTTGAGGTTATGTCAAGCCCGGATGCGGTGTTTATCAAAGGCAGCGACATACCTCTTGTTTCTCGCCAAACAAAACTGCGGGACCGGTATATAGATATTCCGCGTTCACCGGCGCTGAAACACTAACAGTTATTTATCAACTAAACAAAAAGGCCGGTTAATACCGGCCTTTTTAATAGAGTTCCCCAGCCTATTTATAGGGTTTAAAGTGCGGCAACTGCTCGAACAGCAAGGGCAAACAGGCAGATTGACGCCAACACAAAAACCATAAACCTGCGTATAACCATATTATTGGTACATTGTATAAGGGAATGCAGCACCCTCAGGCCCACATAGGCCCACGCAAGCTGTATATCAAGGCTTGTTACAGCGCCGGATAAATGAATGTAAAATATCAGGGCATAAAAAATAACCGGCTGTTCATGCAGGTGGTTATAGTTGTTTGCTACATTGACCGCCTTTGCGGGCAGCGTTTCCATTTTGGCTTTCGCTTCTGCTGGCTTGGTAAAGTCGACACCAGCAGCTTTCATGGCTGGAAGACGTGTCGCATAGAGCCAGACCCATAAAACCAGCGTCCAGCAAACAAGCACCAGCACTGGTGTTAGAATTGATTGTTCCATATCCCTTCCCCTTTATGTCACAATAGGAATACAAGCCTATGCTGATGTGACGGGTTTGCCAATACGTGCTTTTTTCGGTATTGGGCTGGTCAAATTCCTGCCTTGGTGTCACGGTAGAGTTGCACAAAAGTGCAGGTCATGGCGGCGAGGCGTAATAATATGAAAATCGGTAGGTGTAATAACTGGCTAAAGTTTGGGGTGCTTTTTTTTGCGTTTTTACCCGCCGCACAGGCGGGTGATGCGCCTTTCAGTGTGCAAACAGTAAAGGCAGAGCATAGCATTCGTGCGCTTAAAGCTGTCAATTTTTTTGCAGCAAAAACACCTGCTATTATGGCACGCGGCGACGGGGCAGACGGCGCCCATTTGTTTTCTTTTTATAAGGTTGCGGGTGGCAGTGTGACGCCGGAGCCTGCCCTTCAGGTGGAGATGCCAGAAAGTGGTTTGTTCTTTGATTTTGCGCCGCTTATGCGTGCCGAGCAAGATAGCCTTCTGGTGTTCGATAATGTGGGTGTTATGGTTTATGATGTTGCGAGTAAGGCCTTCAAGCGGCTGGTAACATCACCTTCCATATATCGTCATTCGGGTACCCCTGTTTTTGAAGCGGTGGATTTTGCCCGTGATTTTTCAGGGGACGGTTTGGCCGATATTTTGATCCCTGATTTTGAAGGGTATCATCTGTTTGTTAATGACGGTACTGGCCTGTTCAAGAGCGAGATATGGCTTGATATGCCCGTTGAACTGCGCATGAACAGGGCTGAAGACCAATATGTTACTTTCCCGCCCTATAGTGCCACGCCGCGCTATACCCAGTTTCCGGCTCTATCGGCGGATGCCAATTTTGACGGGTTAACCGATATAGTGTTCCTAAAAGATAATAGCTTTGTGGCTTTCCATCAGAAGGTAGGTGGTGGCTTTGATAGCGCAGGGGTGGTTTATCCAATTGATATCAAGATTATTGGTAACAGTTTTGCCGAGCAGCTTAAATCGGTTGAGCGCTACGCAGATCAGCGCAGTCTGACGGAGACAATCATCACGGCAGTGACAGACATTAATGCCGATGGTGTACTTGATATTGTGACAGAAACGGACAGTGCCGAAGGGCTGTTTAACAGAACGACAGGCTTTTCTTTTCATTACGGGTTCGAAACAAAGGGGATGCTGGCTTTCAGGCCAGAGGCAGATAGCACCATTAAACTGGAAGGGTTTGCGGCAGGTACGCGCTATGAAGACTTTACCGGCGATGGCAGGCCAGACTTTGCCACAGGCGCTGTAGATATTGGTCTTGGTAAAATTATCAGTATTCTTTTGTCTGGTTCGGCGGGTGTGCACGTACATTTTTTTGCGCAGCACCCAGACGGCACCTTTTCTGAAAAGGCAGACTATAGAAAGAAAATATCGGTCGCTGTTGATCTGTCTTCCGGCCAGAGCACTATCCCGGTGGTGGAACTGGCTGATATAACAGGTGATGGCTTCAGGGATTTGCTACTGTCTAAAAAGCAGACAGAGCTACAGCTATATAGCAATATGCCAGACGATGACGATCTGTTCGACAGGTCAGATAAAAAAATGGATATAACACTGCCTAAAAACAATAAATTTGTAACGGCAGCTGATATAAACGCAGACGGTAAAGCTGATATATTAATCCACTATGACCGGTTAGGCGCAGATGGTGCTGACATGAAAAATACTTTTTTAGTGCTTTTGGCACATTAGGTTTTGGCAGTTTTCTTTTTGCAATATGCAGCAATGCGAAGCCCAAGGGCAATAAAGCAGAATAGTGTAATCCATACACGCATATAGTTGCCGTCCAGAACACTGGGCGCGCCGTAAATAAAAATAAGCCAGATATACCAACTACCTGTACGGTGCAATCTGCGCCAGTTTTTTGCCCCCATTTTCTGTACAGACCAGTTGTTTGATGTGGCGGCCATCAGGACGATAAACAGGTAAGCCAACCCGCCACCCACCAGCAGCGTCAAAGGCCTGCTTTCATCGGTAAGTGTAATGTTCGAGAGCACCAGAAAAAGGTGAATAAAATGCACCGCCGCGAACGATAGGCCAATATAGCGTCGGTTTCGGATAGCCCAGCGGCTATAGCGTCCCGGCACAAGTGTGTGAAAGCTGCTGGCGGTGAATGCCATAAAAAACAAGGCAAAAGCAAAATGCGCTGTAGGTTTCATCACATAGGGAAGGCCTGCGAGATAACCACCTGCCATCACACAAGCAAATGCGGTATAGAGAAGGGTAAGACCTCCGCAAACAGCAATAAGTGATTTACCCTTCAGCAGCTGCATGGCTACTCCTGTGACGGGGTAAACCCGAGCGAACTGGCTGCCGCTTCATTATAAAATGGCCGGTAAGGGGTTTGCCGCGCAAACATGCTATTCACGAGGCTGTTTGGGAAAATTTCAACACCCGTATTAAAGGCTTCAACATTGCTGTTAAAAATGCTGATCCCTGCTGCGATATTATCTTGCAGTTCGCTGATCTCGCGCATCAAAGCCATGGTGACATTAGCCTGCTTCAGGTCAGGGTAGGCTTCAACCGCAATATTAAAGCCTGACATCAGTTTTGTGGTGCTTGCTTCAATTGCCGCCAGATCACTTGTGTTCACATCTTGGGTGGAGGCTTTTGCAAGCGCCGAGCGTAGCTCCGTGACCGCAGTCAGCAGACTGGCTTCATGCTCTTTATAGTCTTTTGCTTGGGCTTCAAGCGCTGGCAGGGTTTCGTTTTTCTGCCGCTCATAGGTAATGACATCAGCCCACGACCGCACCACCATGTTCTTGCGGGAAATGATACCATTGTTAATGATGATCCCGATGATGATAAGGAGAATGACAATCCCGGGCAAAATATAAACTGTTTCCATTACTGTACACCCTCTGGCTGTGTTTTGTGGACTATATCAAAATTATTATCAGAGTATTTCATTAATGTGTGCAGAAAAGTGAGGGCGCTATCCAGCCCATGCTGGCTATTATGGCCGCTGATAACCTCTTTAAAAGCTTTTGGGTCTGTTAGCTGTGCTGCGGGAATAGTTGCAAATGTGCTGTTGTTCCCGTAAGAAAAGCATAGCTTGCCGTGTTTGCCAAAGTAGAGGTCCATTTCTAGCAAAGCCTCTCCGGCAGCTTCTATTTCCTGTATTATCTTGGGTGTTAGGAATTTGGCGGCGACCATGTCACTTGTGGCCTCCACCCCAAACCGCTTGTTGAAACTAACGGAGCTGGTTTTATAGCCAGAGGTGAAAAATCCAAGGCCGCCTTCTGCAATGTGAATGTCTTTTGCGTACGGGAAATCCGTGATAAAACCATATCTGTCAAAATGGTCATAGACGGTGCGGGTGCGTACGCGGGTACGGCCCTTGCTGTCAGTTGTTGTGTAGGTTTCTGTGCGTTTGTTGACATAGTGAAAATGGAAATAGTCATAGGCAAAGCTATGATCTGTGCCTTCCTGTGTGCCAGACAGCATCAGGCGCACCTCGCGGCTGTGGTTGCCTTGTCTGAAAAGCGGAAATTCGCCGCCAAGCTCGCGGGCCTTGCCTGTAGGGTGCAGGCGCTGTTCTTTTAGGCCGTAGTCAAACAAGCTGCTTTTGTAGGCAATGGTACGGGAAAGGCTTTCAAGGCTGTTTTTACGACCCGATACAAGGATCCAGTACACAGCCCAAGGCAGAAGGGCGCCGCAGATTGCAGCAATTGCGTATTCAGGCGGGTATGCAAGACCCTGCAAAATGGCTGCTGTTACAACAAGTGCGGCGGAAACACAGGTCGCAATGGTACGTGCAAGGCTGTTATCATAGGCAACGGGGGTAGGAAATGCCTCCAGTGCGGCAATGGCGCAGGTTAGCTCTATATCAGACCGTGCTGCTGCTGCCTGCTGCTCTAGCGCCGTAAGGGCCGCTTTCAGGCGTTTGTTATGCGTCCCTGCTTTTATTGTGGATGTGTTCGGTACAGTGTTCACATTGCCCCCAAGGCTATTTGGCACCCTTGCATTTGGTGCATCCAGAGTGAATAATTTCATAAACACGCATGATGTCAAATGCTTATCGTTATGACTGTGCTTATATGACCTTTAATCTATAAAATCGATTTAAGAATAAAATATAATCAATTGGATAGATTTAATAGAGGCATGTAAGCTTCATGCAGATAAGGTTCTTCAACTCGAAAGGATTTAACCATGGCTGAAGACACAAAAGTTTTAACAAGTGAAAATGGTGCCCCCATAGCAGACGACAATAACAGTATTTCTGCTGGTCCGCGCGGCTCTCTCACTTTTGAAAACTGGCGTTTGATGGAAAAACTGGCGCACTTTAACCGTGAGCGGATTCCTGAGCGTGTTGTGCATGCCCGTGGTACTGGTGCTTATGGACGCTTTACCCTTACAAAAGACCTAAGCGACCTGACGATTGCCAGCTTCTTGCAGGGTGCGGGCAAAGAAACGGACGTGTTTGTGCGCTTTTCAACCGTGGGCGGTGGGCAGGACAGCAGTGATTATGCCCGTGACCCGCGTGGCTTTGCTGTAAAATTCTATACAAATGAAGGCAACTTTGACCTTGTGGGTAATAACACGCCGGTGTTTTTCTTGCGTGACCCCTCAAAGTTCCCGGATTTTATTCATAGCCAGAAGAAAGACCCACGTACCAACACGCCAGACCCGGCGCGCATGTTTGAGTTTTGGGCAAACCACCCGCAGAGCCTGCACCAGATGACTATTCTGATGTCAGACCGGGGTATTCCTGCAAGCTACAGGCATATGGATGGTTTTGGTTCGCACACCCTGAGTTTCTGGAATTCCGACGGTACTCGCGTGTGGGTTAAGTTTCACCTTAAAACCGATCAGGGCATTAAGACCCTGCGCGCAAGTGAGACAGAAGGCCTGCCAGCATTTGGCGCGCAGCAAGACCTTGTTGATGCGATCGATAACGGCGTGTTTCCAAGCTGGACCGTGAAAATTCAGGTTATGACAGAAGCTGAGGCTAAAACCTATAAAGTGAACCCGTTTGACCTGACCAAAGTATGGTCTCACAAAGACTTTCCTTTGCAAGAAATTGGCAAGCTTGTGTTGAACCGCAATGTTGATAATTATTTTGCGGAAACCGAACAAGCAACCTTTAGCCCTAGCAACCTTGTGCCAGGTGTGGGGGCATCGCCTGACAAAATGCTACAGGCACGCCTGTTTGCATACCCTGATGCACACCGCTACCGGGTAGGCACAAACCACCACCAGTTGCCGGTGAATGCGCCTAAGTGCCCTGTGCACCACTATGAACGTGACGGTGCGATGGCAGGCATGGGGGTGTGCCCGGTGACGGGCCGTGCTGCTAATCAGGGTTCAGGTGTAAACTTTTACCCTAACGACCGGGCAAAAGAAGGTGCACCAGTACCAAATCCTGCAATTGCAGAACCACCAATGCCGCTCGCAGAAAATGCATGGGTTGGCTACCACGATAGCAGTGATGAAGATAACTTCACACAGGCAGGTGACCTGTTCCGCATTATGTCGGATGACCAGAAAAACCAGCTTGCTGGTAATATTGGCGGTGGTTTGAAAATGGCAGAAAAAACGGTGCAGGAGCGTATGTTGGCGCAGTTTGCAGCGGCAGACCCTGATTATGCAGCCCGTGTGAAAAAAGCTATGGCTGCGTAAAGACAATTATCCTCCCTAAGCACTTGCACCACCCTTGTTGGGGTGGTGTTTTTTTAGGCGGCTACGGCTTCATGGGTGCAGGCAGCTTTAATCACATCGCCAAGTTTACGGAAGGTTACAGCACGCGGGTTTGTGTGCCGCCAAGCAAGGCCAATGGTGCGGGTGGGGTTTATATCGCTGAAAGGTAGTATGTCTACATTGACCCCGTTTGTAAGCCCTGCGTCTACCGCCATTTGTGGTAACAGTGTGGTGCCGTGGCCTGCCGCCACCATTTGCACAATGGTTGGCAAGCTGGTGCCTGATAGTTCCCGCCGTGCCTTGTTCCCCATAAGCCGGCAAGCATCAAGCGCATGATCGCGCAGGCAGTGGCCTTCTTCCAAAAGCATCAGGCGGCTGCTGTCCAGTTCTGCCGTTGTAATAGTTTTTTTCTGGATCATGCCTTTGGGGTAAGCCGCAACAAAACCATCATGAAACAGCGGCATTTCTTCTGCGTCACCGCAAGCAAAAGGCAGGGCGTATAATAAAATATCCAGCTCGCCGATACGCATCTGGTCGCACAGGTCGGCAGATTTATCTTCTCGTAGCTGTAGTTCAAGCGCAGGTAGTTCCCGCTGCAGGGCGGGCATTATTTTGGGTAGTAGATAGGGTGCAATCGTGGGGATAATACCCATACGCACAATACCGCGCAGGGGGTCTTTTGCGGCGGCAGCCATGTCGGTCAGGTCATCGACATCATTTAAAATTTTAAGGGCGCGATGCACCACCTCTTCACCAAGGGCTGTAAACATAACACTGCGTTTTGTGCGTTCTACTAGCTGGGCGCCGAGTAAACTTTCCAGTTCCTGTAGTCCTGCTGAAAGGGTGGACTGGGTTACATGGCAAACATCCGCCGCTTTACCAAAATGCATGGTTTTATGAAGCGCTGAAAGATACCTGAGCTGCTTTAGGGTAGGAGGAAAGCTCATTGATAAATCCGATCACAGTTAAACAATCAATCCATTGGATCGATTATACCTTTTTCTGCATATTAGGCAACAGACAACAACTGATGAAATAAAGCCCTGCGTGTTTCACAGGCAGGCATTTTTGTCTCCGCCGCTAAAGGTCAATATTTTGTACTGAGTATTTAGCGGTGACTTGAGGCTCTGGCGTTTGCTGCACTGTATCCCCCCTTACAGGTAGCTTGGTCAGAGCCTTTTTCATGCTGTGTGCAATGTATATGGAAACGCTGCTCTGCAAAAGTGTTCAGCCCACCAACTGGTTTTGTGTAACCAACATTCATAGAAATGTCTCTTACAGGTATTATAAAGAGTGATCTTTTGGTTTGATAACAAAAAAGTGGCCGGGTAAATACCCGGCCCGAGTCACGACAGCGAGGATAGAGTGACAGCGCAAGGCGCCGTCACAATATGGAGCGGACACAGCAAGGCTGTATCCTCTCGCACCCCCTAAAAGACCAGAAATTCATCTAAAGGTCAATGATTCTCTGATTATAATTGGTGAAAACCTTTAAAAAAAAGCGTTTTTTGCTCTGCACAGTCCACAGTTTTAGACGGGCTATATTATTGCAGGCTCTTATACATACTGGTGTTTTAAAGGAAAAAGCCTGATTCGATTATACTCAAACCAGGCTTTATACTTTTCTTTGCTGCAAGGTGTTATTTGCGCTTGAATGTGCCGCCTTTGCTTGTGTCCATAAAGACGGTTTTTAAAGTGCTTACACCTTTTTTGCCATCACTGAACGAAAGCCAGTAACTGTTCATGCCAACTTCAAATGTGCCGTCGCTTAGTGGCTTCAGAGGTTGTGTTTGTGGGTATCCACGTGGCCCTTGGTCTGTTGTGCAGATAAGGGTGTCACCTTCGAGTTTCAGTGTTACCACTGCACCCTCTTCATTTGCATAAGTACCCACATATTTTTTCAGTTCATCATTTGAACGTGTAACCGGTGTGCCTGTAGGCATTGGGTCAGCCACAGCAACTGACGCTAGCTCTTTAGCTACCCTTTCGCTCCTCATCAGTGTGCCTGTGGAATTCTGGATAGCTGCCACTGTGATTTCTTCGTCAGGGATATAAAGCAGGTAGGTGATGAAACCGTTGATGCCGCCGCCGTGCTGTATAGACTTATGACCACGGATGTCGCCGTCTGTTACAGCAAATGCATAATTTACATCAGCTGCCACACCTTCTGGCGTAATGAAACGTTTGTACATTTCTGGATCAAGAATCTTACCGGTATGTACCGTGCGATTCCAGAGCATCAAATCATAAACGTTAGATGTTAGTGCGCCGGCAGCGTGGGGCTGTGTCATGCTGAGGTATGTGGCCGGTTTTATAACACCATTGTTATACTCATAACCACTTACTGCGCCGTGTATAAGCCGTGTGTTCGAGCCGAACTGTGTGCGTAGAATGCCATTTGGAACGAGCAATTCCTTTTCGATATAGTCATACCAAGGGCGGCCTGTAATAGCCTCGATCACGGCACCTACAAGGACATACCCCGAATTGTTATAGGCAAACTTTTCACCGGGTGCAAAATCAACAGGCAAGTCTTTAAATACATCAATCATTTGTTCTGTTGACAGGTCTTTTTGGATGCGCCCATCGGTAAAATAATTCTCGATACCTGTATAGCTGTTAACACCGGAAGTATGGTTCAGGAGATGTACCAGCGTTATGTCGTCACCATTTGGATATTCTGGCAGATATTTGCTCAGCGGATCATCGAGCTTTGCCTTGCCTTCTTGAACCAGCTTTAATAGGGCTGTAGCGGCAAATTGTTTGGTTACTGAGCCAATACGAAACACATTATCTGGTGCCACTGGAATGCCAAGTTCCACATTTGCAAGGCCGCGGGCCCCACTGAATAAAACTTTGTCACCTTGTGCAACCAGCACTGCAATACCGGGTGCGTCTGCAGGAAACTCCCTGTCTAGTAATTCGGTAGCAGCTTTTGTTATAGTTTCTGCACTGGCAATCTCTGCCTTTGCAGTAAAGGATAGTAATACAAGGGGTATTGAAACCAATAGTATATAAAACTTGCGCAGCATTATGCCCTCCATCGCTGTAATGATTTTAAGGTGTGTTTTCACACTCTGCGATAAACAATATGCTAAAATCATTGCATTTGCAACGGTGTGTATTTGCCGTGAGAGACGAACTTATATCACTCTGAAAATCAGTGCTTGCTGATAAAGTCATCAACTACTTTACAGGCAGCGGGGCCAAGCAGAACAACAAACAGCGTTGGCAGGATAAACAGAATAAGCGGCACCGTGAGGGTGGCTGGCAAGCGTGCGGCTTTTTCTTCAGCCTTCATCAGGCGTTCGTTCCTGAACTCAGCTGATAAAACCCTTAGTGATGTGGCCAGGGGTGTACCGTATTTTTCACTTTGCACCAGTGTGGTTACCACACCCCTGAGGGCCGGGAGGTCAACGCGCTCAGAAAGGTTGATCAAGGCCTGCCTGCGTTCGGGCAGAAACCCTAGTTCAATGGCTGTCAGGGAAAACTCATCTGAAAGCTCAGGGTAGGCCCGCCCCAGCTCTTTTGCGACACGGTTCAGGGCGCTATCGAGTGTAAGGCCAGCTTCCGCGCACACTACAAGTAGGTCAAGTGCATCAGGCAGGCCTTTGCGTATTAGGTCTGTGCGTTTTTGTTTGGCATTCATAATATAAATATCGGGCAGTTTTAGACCGAGCAGCACAAATCCAATGGCAAAGATCGGGTGGAAGTTTTTATAGCCGGGCATAACCCCCATGCCATAAAATAGAATGATACCGACAAGCCCCATAACCAGTGGCAGCACGAGACGCGTTACCTGATAGACAACAACGGAATCGCCAGACCTGAAACCAGCTTGCACAAGGGAAGACGAAATTTTCTTGGTCTGCTCGGTTTGCAGTAGTTTAAATTTGTTGGCGATGGACCGGAGAATACTCACATTATCCATCTTTTTTACCGGGGATTTGCGTTTTCCGGTGCTGATAAGCCCTGCCTTGAGAGCTTCACGCCGTTCTTGCAGGTTTTTTATCCTGCTTTTCATGGGGTCACGCACGAGGGCTGTTTGATACACAGCAAACATAACAAGAAAAGCAGAAAGGCCTGTTATAATTGACAGCAGGTCAACAGTTGAAATGCCCAATATTTTTTCAATTTCATGCATTGCCTACACCTCGAACCGGATCATTTTAGCCATTATCACCATGCCGATCGCCATCCACAAAAGGGCACCAATGCCTGCAATAATCGCCTTTGGGTGGGTAAAAAGAACGATGCCATAGTCATAGTTCATCGTCATAATAAGCCCGAGCATAATGAACGGCAGGGCGCCCACAATCCATGCGCTTGCTTTTGCCTCTGACGATAAAGCTTTGATCTTTAATTTCATCGCCTGCCTTTGGCGCAGGATGTTGGAAAGGTTGCCAAGTGTTTCGCCCAGATTGCCGCCGGTTTCGCGCTGTACTACAAGGGAAATAACAAAAAACTTGAAATCAGGGGTATCAAGCCTGTCGGCAGTTTCCCAAAGGGCTTCCTCAAGCTGTTTTCCAAGGCGCATGGCGTCTGTTATTTTTTGAAACTCAACACCTGTTGGTGCCGGTAGTTCTTTAGCCACATTTGTAATACATTCATTCACGGGTAAGCCCGATTTTAGCCCGCGCACCATAAGGTCCATTGCTTCCGGGAATTGCTGCGTAAAGCGTGTGGTACGCGATTTTATCCGGTTTGAAATAACCATATGCGGAAGGCCTGCCCCAACAGTAATACCCAGCAGTACGGAAAGCACAAAAGGCGCACCCATAAGCCAGATTGTAAGGGCACTAAAAAGTGCGAGCAGGCCAGAGATTGTTGCATAGCGGGATAACGGTGTGCTGAGGCCCGCCTTGGCAATACGCTTTTGTATCTGGTCGCGCTTTGGAAGCAGGCTGGCAATATGGCCAGCAAGACCAGTTTGTTGCTGGTTAAGCCGGATCGAGCGAGCATGATCACCCTTCATGCGGGTGCGTTCACCAAAGCGCGTGCGGAATTTATCCAGCCGGGTGCGGGTTTGCTTTCTGGTGCTGTTAAGGGCGCGCGTTAAAAAAGTAACGGCCATCAACAGCACAATGCCTACAAGCCCACTACCAAGAAGGATAATTTCAAGATTACTGCTTTGCATCACCCTATCCGTTCATTGCTTCCATAAGAGCGCGTTCAAGCCCAAAATAGGCGGCTTTTGTTAGAAAGTGTGGTCTCACGCCGGTTGAAACAAAATCACCGATCAGGCGGCCACTTTCGTCTTCACCCGTAAATTCATATTTGAACAGGTCTTGTGTGGTAATGACATCACCTTCCATGCCAACCACTTCTGTTACATGCGTGGTGCGGCGGCCACCGTCGCGCATCCGTTGAACCTGAACGATGAGATCAAGCGATGAGGCAATCTGTTCGCGGATCGCTTTTGGGGGCAAGTGCAGCCCTGCCATATTCACCATATTTTCAAGCCTCGTTAGGGCTTCGCGCGGGCGGTTTGCGTGCAATGTGCCCATAGAACCATCATGCCCCGTGTTCATTGCCTGCAACATATCAATGGCTTCACCGCCCCTGATTTCGCCCAGAATGATACGGTCTGGCCGCATCCTAAGTGCGTTTTTAACAAGGTCGCGCATGGTTATTTCACCTTGCCCTTCAAGGTTTGGTGGGCGGGTTTCAAGCCGTACTACGTGCGGCTGCTGTAGTTGCAATTCGGCAGCGTCTTCAATAGTGACAACCCGTTCACCCTTATCAACCATACGGGAAAGAGCATTCAGCATGGTGGTTTTACCAGAGCCTGTCCCCCCGGAAATAAGAATATTCAGGCGGCATGCGCCAGCTATTTTCAGTAGCTTCCCAAGCGGCGGAGAAATGCTTTTAAACTCAAGCATTTTATCAAGTGTTATTTTGTCTTTCTTGAATTTCCTGATCGAGATTGATGCGCCGTCAATTGCAAGCGGCGGCGCGATAACATTCACACGGCTACCATCAAGCAGGCGGGCATCGCATATGGGGGATGTTTCATCAACCCGCCGGCCTACAGCCGTTACAATACGCTGTGCCACATTCATCAGGTGCTGGTTGTTACGGAATGTAACATCGGTAAGCGTCAACTTGCCGTGCTGCTCCACATAAACCTGTGTGGGTCCGTTCACCATTATATCTGAAATGGATTCGTCAGCGAGGAGCGGCTCAAGTGGCCCTAGGCCGAGCATGTCATCAAGCAGCAGGGAAACTAGATCGCGCTGCTCTTTAAGGTTCAGGTTTATTTTTTCCTGCACAAGCAGTTCGCCGACAACTTCGCCGACCTGCTCAGCAAGCTCAGGGCGGGGTAGCTCCGCAGCGGCCGCCGGGTCAATATGCTCCATTAACATATTTTGGATACGGTTTTTAGCATCAAACAGGGCTTTTTTATTGTCCTGTTTATCTTTGCTTGTTTTGGCAATTGGGTCATGATCGCCAATCTGGCCGATGGTTTCCTGCGCAGCAGCCAAAAGCTCTGCTAGTAAAGTTTTTTGTTCAGCACCTTTTAGGGTAAGGCCATGTTCAGTGGCCAGCTTTGTAACCATTGACAGTATCTTGTGCTCTACTTCCGCCTTGGTTGACATGCGTAGTTCATCGGCCGTGAAAATGGTTGCCAGTAGCTCTGTTGCGGCAGTGGGCAGGGTTTCCAAGCTTAGGGCAATAGCCATGCTTTCGTCAGGCACAGCCGCCTGAAACACACCGTTAATAGCAAGGCCTACGGGTCGTGGTGCATCGTGTGGCTGTGAGACCGCACCGGTGTCATTCACTGGATAAACAGGGCTAGATTGTGCGCTTTCAGTTGCAGGGAACGATGTAAAGGACGCCCGCCCGAAATTACCGCCTGCTGGCTTTAGACCTTGCCGTTTTTTCCCAAATGCCTGTGGTTTCATATCTTTCACTTGCTATCTGTTCATATGTACTGAAAACCGGATTACTTTTTTAAAACTTTGCCAAGCCATGAGCGTTTTACGGCTTCGCTTTCTTCTTCAGTGTCTTGAAGAAGGCTATTGAGCGCCTTAATGCTGCTTGCCAGTTTGCTGCTCTCGGCACCGTCACAGATTACCTTGCCTTTTTGTGCGGCAAGAACGGCTGCTTTACTGTCAAACATAATCTTTGCATCAAGGTTATGTTCGATTGAGTTTTCAAAGTCTTTTTCGTCAACTTCAGCAGGGCTTGAACCCAGCTTGTTTGCCACAATGAAGCAGCGGGCATTAGGGGCCGCGTTTTTAATAAAGGATTTCATACGGATACAATCGCGGGCTGAAGCCAGGGAATAATCTGTTACCAGAATAATATCCGTTGCGGCCTCCAGCACTGCCGGGTTGTCGCCAAGCAATTGCCGGGGCAGGTCAACGACAACATTCTGGAAATTTTCCGACATGGCTTCAACAAGCTGGGCTAAAGCATCCCCTGTGGGCGGGACAATGCCACCAACCGGTGCTTCAGTGCACAGGATGGCAAGGTTTTTATGCGGCTTAACAACGGCACGCTCCAGAAACAGACCGTCAACCCTGCTTGGGTTTTCCAGTGCGTCAGCAAGGCCTCGGCCCGGTTCAAGGTCAAACATCATTGCGGATGTGCCAAAATACAGGTCAAGATCAAGAAGTGCCGTTGGCTGGCCAGATGTAGCTTTCAGCCACGCAATGTTTGATGCCAGTGTGCTGGCCCCTATACCACCCCTTATGCCAACAATCAGCGCTGTGCGGCTCTCGCCGTTTACGGGAAGTGTATCGGGTTCGTCTGGCGTCATAAGGGCATGTTCTGCTGACTGCAGCGCGTCACGCATGGCCATAGTATTCAGTGGCTTCAAGAGATAGTCATGGACACCTGCGTTCAAAAGGTCGCGGTATAGTACCACGTCGTTAACGTCGCCAATTGTTAATACCACAGTACCTTCATCGCAGACATCTGCAAGTGACTGTACGTCGGCTCTTGGGTCGAGAGACTGTGATATGTCAACAATAAGGAAGCTAGGGCATGGCATGGCACCAAGGGCACGTACAGCGCCTGCAATGCCACCTGAAAATACCATGCCCGGTGCCCAGCCCCGCTCTGATACAGCGCCCTTTAGTGCTTCTGCGGCTGCCTCGTCGCAGACATAGGCGGCAAATACTTCACGGTTCAGTTTTTGTGCTGCCAGTTCCATGATCTGTTTCCTTATTTGCTGCCGCTTACCGCCGCGGTGCCACCAGCAAGCGCGCCCATGCCGTCAAGCGAAAGAGTCATGGTAGGCCCTGATGTTTGTGGTGCTGGGTTGTAAATAGCCCCAACGGCAGAGGTGGTTGAGTTTCCAGTGCTTGCCCCAGATACAAGATCGCGCGGGTTTGCGACCATGAGGCCAAGGTTGGTTGTGTTTGCACAGCCTAGGTTAGCACTATCATTATTGCGCTGTTGGTTGCTTACTTCTGCTTCCCACCCGCCGCAATCAGGGGTAATTACCCGGTATCTTTCAACATACAGTATAACCACCCCGGTTTCTGGTGCGGGTCCCATCGTGGCAGTGCCAGCAAACGCCAGCCCTCGTGCTTTTATGAAATCAGCAATCGCGGTTATCCTGTGGGGTGAGGTTGATGGCCCGTCAAGCAAGACAACATCCCCGTACCCGGCTTGCACACTAGCGAGAAAGCTGGCGATCTCCCTTTCCGTTTTAGGGGAAAGGCCGGTTGTGGCATCTTCTTCAACTGCCACACTATAGGGCAGGCGCACCATTTGCACAGTGTTGCGCATTTCCTGCTCAAAAGGGCTGGGTGTGCCAACACTGGTATGCTGGCAGGCGGTGACGGGGATAAGGGCCAAACCAACAGCCGCGACTTTCAGTATATTTCCAAGATGTACCATAGGATAATCCTTTCTAGTCCAGCTGGAAGCCAGCGCGGTTTTTAAGCGATGGTCCGGTTTCCTGATCTAGCCTGATGGCTGCTGGCTTGGGGTTTGGTTCCCAGCGCTTACCCTTTATGAAGCGGTCAAAGTCTGAGGGCGCAACAAAATTATCGGTTGGTAAAACAAGCTGTCTGTCAGAAACAGGGCGCACCAGGTACGGCGTCACAACAATCAATAGTTCGGTTTCTTCACGGCGGAATTTTTCTGATTTGAACAAAGCGCCCAGTATCGGAATGTCTCCGAGAATGGGGTATTTGCTGTCATCCTGAACGACATTGTTTTGAATAAGCCCCGCGATCGCAAAAGATTGACCACTACCAAGCTCTACGGTGGTATCAGCCCGCCGCGTGCTGATTGAGGGAATGCTGATCCCTTCAATCCTGATAGCACCAGCGGATGAAAGGTCACTTACTTCTGGGCGCACGTGCATGGAGATACGGCCAGAATTCATAACAGTTGGTGTGAAATCAAGCTTTACGCCAAATTCGCGGTATTCAATGGCAATACCGTCCCTACTGGGGATCGGGATAGGAAATTCGCCGCCTGCTAAAAAGTTAGCTTCTTGGCCTGTAAGGGCTGTCAGGTTTGGCTCAGCAAGCACTTTGATAAAGCCTTCCTGATCAAGAGCATCGATCGCATAGTTCAAATCAAGCGACCCCGACATGATCTCACCGAACAAGGCACCACCTTCAGTCGCCCGCTGAAATACTTCAAGGGGAAGACCTGTGATCGGGTCTGCAATCAGGTTCGATACATCGCGGCCTGTGGCAATGCCAAAGCCAAAATTAGACCCTGTTTTGAAACCTTCCCAGCTAAAACCAAGCTGCTTGATTACAGAACGTGATACTTCGGCGATACGAACCCGAAGGTTTACCTGCGTGGGCTGTGTGATATTAAGATTGTTCATTATGGCATCGGTTGCAAGTACACGGCGGGCAAGCTGTTCCGCAGTTGCAGCTTCAGCGGGGGAACCCACATTACCTTGTAGAATAATCAGGTGGCCTGCCGTTGTTGCTTCAATAGCTGTGCCCGGTAAAAGCCTGCTAAAGGCAGACTTAAGCGCAGTTAGGTTACGGGTAACCTGTACAGTGCTGCTGAAAATGGTTTTGTCATTTTGGTCCAGAGCATAAAAGGTGGTTTCGCCCTGTGCCTTGCCAAATATATACACCACCCGGTTTGATTTCACTTGCACGTCCGCAATTTCGGGATTGGCTATGAAAACCTCGGTTGCCGGGCTATCGAGCCTGATGAGCGTGCCTTTGTTTATTTCCACAAACAGGTTATCAGAGCCAGGGTTCATAAGTTCAGCCCCTGATACTGCGCCGAGTGTGTCGGCATATACACTGCTGCTGATTGGCAAAAACGCGATCGCTGCAATCAGAAGAGGTACGCAGATACGGTTAACACAGGGTGTTATGCGGGACGTGATAGTGCGTATCATGGATTGTCTCCTTGCTGCACATAAGCATTTGCAGAGATTTTATTGCCGCCAATATCGACAATGCTTGCTTCACTACCGCGGGCTACCCGAATGGAGGTTTTGCTCGTGTCCATGTCCATTGAGGGTACAAAGCGGCTGATATCACTGCCCATCGTATGTGTTGTTGTAACACTGACAGGTGGACTTAGGGGGTCTGAAGTCAGGCCGTCACCTGAGTTCGCAAGTGATCTGAGACTAAGCGACAATTCGCCTATTTTGTCCATCATGGCCATTTTTTCTGCCATTTTTGGGGTGACTTCGAGGGTGGCTGTTTTTGCGATTTTTGCCTGATCATCTGATGTGCTTTTCTGGTCAACGGCGAGTACTCGCACGTTCTGGAATACAGTTTCTGCGATCTGGTATTTTTCAGTGCGTGATATATCCATTTCATGGGTTAAAATCACATCGACCCTGTCACCGGGAAATATAAACCCGCCAATCCCGCTTGTGGGGGAAAGCTTTACTGTCACGGCGCGCATGCCTTCTGTTAAAATGGCGGCGAGAAAGCCGCGCTCACCTTGCGCTACTACTGAGCTGCGGGTGAAAGGCTGGCCTTTGGTAAGAGGTGTGCGTACAACCTTGTTGGTGAGGATTTCCTGTTTGTCTGTACCCGCGCGGTAGTAGGCATCACTCAGGCCGTTTTCAGGCCATGGCTGCCAGATAAAATCTTCCTGCGTTACGATCGTTCCAGCACTAAGATCGCGCTTGGCTACCAGTATCTTTATAGCATGGGTTCGGGGTGTCTGGCTTTGCGCTGTCAGAGCTTCTTGCTGTGCGCTAGACAAAAACGACCGTGTCAGCAGCACAACAAGTGCAGCGCCCGCTACAGCAAGTACAATAAAGATCAAATTTCTGGGGTTCATGTGCCCCTCCTGTTCGCAACCTGATATGTCTCACATCCCGCCGTTTGCTTCATAAACGATGCGATGTGTTTAGCTGCCTACACAGTTATGTCGGAAAAGCGCTCAAGGCATACCCACAGGCCCGCCGCAGAGATTGCAACACCGTAGGGTACCTTAGCTGTGTCAGGGCTGCCTGAAATTCTGGCGTGCACAAGTGTTACGAGTGCAACAACGCCGCCAAACAGGGCAGTATAGAGAATAAAGGACAGGCTCATAAAGGGACCCGCGACAAGGGCCATAGAAGCTAGTAGCTTCACGTCGCCGCCGCCCATTAAGCCAAGGGCAAAAAGCCCTGTACAAACAAGGGAAACTACAAATCCTGCTGCCACAGGATAGATGAAGGCTTCCATAAGAGATATTCCTGCCTGTATCTGCAGGGAGGAAAGCATACCAAATGCCAGGCAAATACCAATAGAGAGGCGGTTTGAAATCCGCCGTTCTTTGATATCTGTATAAGCCGCAATCACCAAAAGGCTTGCGATTAACAGAAAAGTGCCTGTTTTTATAACATCAAGGGTAAGCATTTTCGTCCCGCCGTATTCTACTTTACCTGATTTTCCGAATTGTGTTTGGCCGTAAAAAAAAGGTCGCCGGACAGTTAGCCCCCCCGGCAACCTTTTGTTTTTCACTTACGCGAAATTAAGTAAGTCTAGCTCTACTAAGAACCGATATCAGTTCCATCCACATTGGTATCTAGTGTGTCAGAAACATCACCAAATATTGTTCCAAGTGAATCGCCCAGTGCACCAAGTGCCGTGATGAGGGCGATAGCAACGAGCGCGGCGATTAAACCATATTCAATGGCTGTAGCGCCTTCTTCACTGCGACGTAGTTTAGATAGCATCTTAAACATAATGTTTTCTCCAGCTGCCAAGTTCCGATAGACCATTTATAGTCTTTTATCCCTAAATAAAAAGTTAACGAGAAACTAAAAAAACCTTTTTAAATCAGTTACTTATAATAAAAATTTGGTATAATTTATATTGGTTTTTAATTAAATTTGAAAGCTATTGAAAATGCAGGATTTAAATTTTCAGTTGGTTGTGGCGTATAATCGTTTTAGTTGCTATTGGCGCAAGAGTAGAGCCAAAAAAAACATAATTTATTTTCGGTGAGTGGTTCTGAAAGCAAAAGATGACCGTGGAATGAACATAAATATTAAGAAATGTGACCCTTAAAACCTGTGAAAACTACGAATCGTTTAAGGTAGCTAAGAGCTGATTCTTGGCGAGATAGTCTATTCAAGTGCTTTAATATCCTATCGTGCCGTATGTAACAGGGAGTTGCTGGCATTCTGTATTGCCTGCCCGCGCCGATAACGATAAGGTCAGGGTTACACATATACTAGTGAGGCAGACACCATATGGCACGTGGCTTTAACCACTTTATGCTAAGACTGATTAGCCCAAAGGGCCTTGTTTCTCATCTTGTACTTTTTCTATTATTGGCAGCTTTGTTCTGGATTGCAGAAGCAGGGTATTTGGACCCAGCCAGAGAAGTGCTGGAATCACCAAAACTAACAGTGAAAATGGAAGGCTTTACGATTTCGCCTTACGTTGTACTGCGATCGCTTTTTGTGATCCTGATGTTTTTTTGGCTTTCAGCTTTCATTACCAGCAGTTTTGACGCTTACCTTGCGCGTATAACCAGTTTAAAAATCAGTAACCGGATGCTGGCGACCAAGATTTTTCAGATTGTTATTTATAGTCTGCTGACCTTAACGGCGCTGAATACACTCGGGGTAAACCTGACAGCCTTTGCTTTTTTAAGTGGTGCTATAGGCATTGGTCTTGGTTTTGGTTTGCAGAAAATTGCCTCTAATTTTATCAGCGGGCTTATTTTGCTGTTTGAAAAATCGGTTGAAGTCGGTGACCTTATTGAACTGGATGATAACACTGCAGGCTTTATAAGGCGCACCGGTGGCCGTTATACATTGTTGGAAACATTCGATAGCCGTGAAATCATGATCCCGAACGAAGATTTTATCACGAGCCGGGTGGTGAACTGGACATTTTCTAACCCTTCTGGCCGGGTAGATATTGCAATAGGCGTCGCGTATGGCAGCAATTACGAGCTGGCACGCGATCTTATTCTCGCTTCTGCGATAGAACATTCGCTGTGTAGCAAGGCGCATGAGCCTTTATGCTTTCTGGAAGACTTTGCGGCAAGCTCAGTAAATTTCACCCTATACTTCTGGGTGGACGACGTGACACAAGGCCGTAAGCAGGTGCGCAGCGATGTGCTTTTTACCATTGCGCGCAAGTTTGACGAGCACGGTATTGTTATTCCCTTTCCGCAGCAGGATGTTTATGTGAAGTCTTTGCCACAAGAATATGACGTGTCATTACCTTCTGCAACTAAGACACAAAAAGGGAAGGAGCCAAAATCATGACAGCGAATGGTGTTTTTTCTGCGCTATCTTTTGATGGAGCCAAGCTATCTTTTGACGGGGTAGATGCTGCAGGCTTGCAAGCGCAGGCAGATTGGTCTGGCTGGGTTAGGCTTGATGTAACCCATGCTGATTGCAAGCAGTGGCTTTCGAAATTGCTGCCTGATGTGCCAAAGGCTGCAATCCGCGCGATGACAGCAGAGGAAACCCGCCCGCGCCTTGAAAATTACGGCGCTGGGCTTTTGCTGATCTTGAGGGCTGCAAACCTGAATGCCGGTAAAGAGGCTTACGATATGGCGTCTGTGCGCATATGGGCAGATGAAAAGCGGGTTATTACAGTACAGCGTCAGCGTATTCGCGCTCTTGAAGATGTTCAAAAACAGCTTGGTACAGCGGATAACGGCTTGGTTGGTTCAGGTGCTGTTGTGGCGGCTATTAATCTGCGTATCATTGAACGTCTTGATCCGGTTTTGATGGAGCTTGAAGACACGGTTTTTTCATTGGAAGAAAAAACACTGGATAACCCAGAAAGCGCCTTACGGCACGATATAACGGCAAGCAGAAAAGAAGCCACAATGTTCCGGCGTTATATTGCGCCGCAGCGCGAGGTGTTACTGCGTCTCAAGGGTATTACGCTTGGCTGGCTTGAAAGCCGCGATCAGTTTTTGTTCCTCGATGCGTTTGACCATTTAACCCGATTTGTGGAAAATCTGGATGCAATCCGCGAGCGCTGCCAGATATTGCACGAGGAACTAACAACCATGCTGGCAGACCAGCTTAATCAGCGCATGTATATTCTGTCTATTGTATCAATTATCTTCTTGCCACTTGGTTTTTTAACCGGGCTTCTCGGTGTGAATCTTGCTGGTATACCGGGGTCCGAAGACCCCCTTGCTTTTGATATATTTCTTGGTGTTTTGATAGTTCTTATTGTGGGAAGTGTTGTCTTTCTTAGGGTTAAACGCTGGTTTTAATCTTCATCAATTTGTTGAAGTGCGCCAATGCGCGGCCTGAAAAAGGCTGTACGCTTTAGGGTTTGGTTTGGTAAAAACCTAAAAACCAGCGGTTCGTACCGGTAGAATATTTCAGTCACCAGCACGGTTTCATCATCCCTCATGGTTATGTCTGCGGGCAGGGTGGCGGTATCGCCTTCTTCGCCGTATCCGCTTGCGGCACTTAGGGTGCCGCCGCCGCTGCGCTGCCAGAAAATGGTTGGTTGTTCATCTTCAAGCTGACTAATGGACGATACCATCATCAGCGTATCTGCGCTTTTATTATAGGGCGCCATCACTTGTGGGACCGCCTGAAAAATATCAGTCATGGTGGCTTCGTTGATGGTTTCATCGCGGGTAACAAGGTCTGCTATTGCCACAACGGTATGCTGCATTTTCATGTGCAGCAACAGGTAACTACCCACTTCAACCATGCCTGTAAGTAGCCCCAGAAAAATTGGAATTGATAGGGCAATTTCAACCAGAACAGAGCCTTCTTTATTATGCCTTAGGCGCGGCATGATTTTTTTAATAGGGTTCATTGCGCACTGCCACAGTTGAGGAAACATTGACAGACTTACCAGCCCAGTCAGTAAGGCCAGATAAGCTGTTTGCTGCATAGTTGATCCGGTATAAGACAATATCGCCAGCGCCGCCAAGGCCCTCGGTACCCATATCAGCATCCCACGCGCCGTTACCGTTTACATCGGTATAAGCTTCGCCTTCATCCCACGTGCCGCTGTCATTGTCGTCCTCATAAGGCTCAGGCTCGCCGATATCCGAGAATTGGTCATATACAAGGGTTTGAATATCGACCGTATCCATATTTACTCGGCCAAAAGTGTTTTCTTCAATGATAGTTCGCACCTGATCAATCCTGCTTACGGCTTCGCCGTTACTGCCGGTGATGCCAAAACGCGATGCCCTTAAAACTGCATTTTCAACAGCAATAGAAACAAACAGCATGTTGGCAACTTCCAGTACGCCGATAATGGTGATGAGCAAAATGGGAAGACCTAAGGCAGTTTCAATAAGCACACTACCTTGCTCATTCCGTTTTATGCGGTGCAGTTTTCTATTGAACCAACCCATACACTTTCCTTCCGCTATTTCGACAGTCTGAGGTTGGAAAGCTGACGGCCAATTTCTTCAAAGGCTGTTTCCAATTCAGCGTTGGACGGCGCATGAAAATAATAGGCTGGGTTAGAGGCGCAACCACGGTAGAGCGCCTGCGTTGTGGAGTTTGGCGTTGATCCAAAAGTGATGGAATAAATAATGATGCCTTCTGTTTTCATCGACGTACAGACGTTGGAAAACCGGCTGTCTATTTCTGTTTGAGCTGCACCCAAGGTGCTGTAGCCAAAGGTATTTAATCTGTCGTATCCGGTAAAATCAGAGCCAAAAGGGCCGGTTCCTGTTGGGCCGTGATCAGGCCAGTCATAAAACTGGTTTTGGCCATCAGTGAGAACCACAACAACCTTATCCATATAAGGGGCATCATAGGGCAGTGGCAGTGTTGCGGGGGTATCGCCGCCCCATAAGCCCTGCCATGCTGGCGATAGTACACGCCATGCCCAAACAAGCCCTAGGTTGCTGGTGGTGCCGCCCCGGTGCCAAGGTAGCATTTCATCTATGGCATCAATAACAGTGCTTTTTTCAGCAACCAGGGACGTGATAGCCGGGCCACAGCCAAGATTAGGGCCTCGGCCATTATTTTGTGCATTATTGGTTTCATCAAGGTCATAGTCGCCGTCGTCCTCAATCCAATCGTTGTCTACACTGTCAGGCCAAAAATACAGGCTAAAAGGCTTGTCTGACGGCACAGTATCTGTTTCATCCTCGCCGTCAGTGCGCGCCATAACGCAGCCCTTCCAGTCAGTGGGTGCATAATGGCCTGTATCAAGCTTGTCTTGGTCGGCAGAGGTGAGCCAGCTATCGTGGTCTGTGCCAATATTGACAACAGCGACATAGGGCACAAGCCCTACCCACAGGTTTGGCGATGTTTCATTATCACCGTATACATATTCCACGAGCGATTCTGCTGCGTCTTTCATGGCAGTTATTTTACTGCCACGCATAGAGCCTGTGTTATCCATCACCAGCACTAGTTCCATACCACGTGTTTCACGGGCAATCTCTGTGCTGGCAGTTACGGTAATTTCATCGTATCCAAACAGGGATACAAAAGAGGCGCTGACTTTTGCCTCGGCATAAAGGGTGATCAGCTTATTATTGTTACTGAAGCTAATGCGCATTTCGCTTGAATTAACAATGTTTTCAATGCCGCGAATGTTGGTGTCGAAAAACTGGTGCGCATCACTTTCCATATTTTCAACTTCCATGGCGTGGCCTGCTGCAAGCCCCGCGCTGTCGAGCGATTTTTGAAGAACATCTTTCACCAGAAACATGCGACCGCCATCAATAGCGAGGCCAGCCGCGCCAGTTAGTGTTAGCATGCTTGCCGCAACTATGGGCATAAGGCTGCCCGTTTGGTCTTGCCATAACCGGGTCACGCCTTTTTGCAGCAGATTTTGCACTTGTTTTTGAGAAAATATTGCCATTATTTCATTGCCGTTTTGCCTGATAACGAAAGCCTGACTGTGCATCAGCAAAATGGATATAACGTAAATTTATGCGGAAAATTTTAGATAAACATATGATAAATAAAGGCTTTATTAGGAGCTCTTTATTTCACCTGTTATTGCTTATGTGACTTTGACATAAAGGTTTTTTCATACCTAACGGCTCGGTTCTGGGGGGGCGACCATGTGCATAAGCGGAGAAATAATTTTGTTATCCACTTGTATATTTTGTGAAATCGTGGCTCGATAGATCTGTATAATGCTTGCATTAGTATCAGGCAGAGGAAGGCCGTATCTCAGGCAATACGGAGGCACGTGTATGAGTAATAGGGAACCATCAGCCGCTATCGTGGCTGAAGCAAAGGCGAAGCGCCGTGAACCGCCAGAGGACGCGGTTTTTGAATATTTCAAATCCTATGACGGTCAGCAGATCCGTTTTGCCCGCTTCCCGGCGAGCACGGTTATAAATCCTAAAGGCACTATTATTTTTCTGCCTGGGCGTACAGAGTTTATCGAAAAGTTCTTTGAGGATATCCGTATTTTCAATGCATTAGGGTATGCGTGTGCCGCGATGGATTTGCGCGGTCAGGGTATGTCATACCGGCCACACAGCGACAGGGGCAAGCATTTTGTGCGTTCTTTTGACCCGCATATCAGTGATGTGAAAGCTCTGTTTGATAAGGCTCTCGAAGGTAAAATGCCAAAGCCGTTTATTCTCATGGGGCATTCTGCCGGTAGCCATGTGATCTTGCGGTTTCTGCATGATCACCCCGGCTATGTGGAAAAAGCTATTACAGTTGCCCCTATGGTGCGTATTTATCTGGCAGGCACACCGGCTTTCACAGTGAAGGCACTTTCATGGGGTATGCGCCATTTGGGGCTAGGGGCCAGCTATATTGCCGGGCATACATCCTTTAAGGAAGGCCGCTGGGGTTGGCGCAAAAAGCTAACGCACGATGATGATCGCTTCGCCGATGAAGATTATTTTGTAAAAAATAAGGACATGCGGCTGGCGGTGGGCGGTGCCACATATAAATGGCTATGGGAGGCCTTGAAATCCACGGATAAGCTGAATGCAAAAGGCTATGCGGAAGCAATTGAAACCCCGGTGCTGATCTTGCAGGCGAGTGAAGACAAGATTGTAGATAACACGGCGCAAACCGCGTTTGCCAAGCGCTTGCCACACGGTAAGCTGGTGGTGATAGAGGGTGCCATGCACGAAATTCTAAAAGAAAAAGACGAATACCGTGCTGCCGTTTGGGCCGCCATCGCTGATTTTATTGTCCTGAATAACGCCTCAGATACAGAGGCGTTATAGCGCTGGTTCAAGAATTTTTTGAACATTGCCGAGTAAGGCCGCGTCACCAAGCGCGAGCAGGTGCCCGCATGTGCCGGGGGCATCGCCTTTCCAGTCTGTGGCGCTGCCGCCTGCGCCGCGAATAACAGGAATAAGTGCCATCATGTCGTATGGCTGAAGGCGGGTTTCTATAACAATATCCATAAAACCAGAGGCTAGGATCGCATAGGCGTAACAATCCAGCCCGTATCGCACTAAGCGTGTCTCTGCCAGTAAAGCATCAAACGATGGGCGTTCACTTGCCGGGAATAGGGCCGGGTCTGTTGTTGAAACGGTGGCTGTGTTCAGGCTTTTGCAGGTACGGGTGTTGATTGGCTTGTCGTTTAGGCTAGCGCCGCCCGGCCAGCCTACATAACGCTCCTTGATATAGGGCTGATCAATGATGCCGATAATTGGCTCACCTTTATATTTCAGCGCAATGAGCGTGCCCCATGTGGGCAGGCCGGAAATAAAGGCGCGTGTGCCGTCTACTGGGTCAAGCACCCATTCAAAATCGCTACCGGTTTCTTTGATGCCGTATTCCTCGCCGTGAATAGCATGGTCGGGGTATGTAGCCTCAATAAGGGCACGGATTGCTTCTTCTGCTCCCCGGTCAGCGGCCGTTACAGGGTCAAATCCCGTGCCTTTGTCTTTGTCATCAACACCAATTGGGTGGCGAAAATATTTTAGTGTCACTTGGGCGGCGCTGTCTGCAAGAGTACCGGCAAAAGCTTTAAGGGTTTCAATCTCTGCTGTGCTGAGATCTGCCATTTTGTCGCTGCTCATAGAATTGTCCTATATCATACTTGCCAAACATGCGACTTTAGACCACATATAGCGCCGTAAGCGCAATGGGCAGTATGATGCAAAAAACAGATTTTTTAATAATCGGGGCAGGCATTGCAGGTGCAAGTACGGCTTTTCATCTTGCGGGCAAGGCTGATGTGCTTGTTATTGATATGGAAGATCAGGCGGGTTATCACACCACAGGCCGATCCGCTGCTTTTTATGCAGAAACATACGGTGGCCCGGCTATCCAGCCTCTTACAACAGCTTCAAAAGGTTTTTACTATAATCAGCCAGTAGGCTTTGCAGATACAGAGATTAAGTCTCCGCTTGGTGCTCTGTATATTTTTAAGGAAAGCCAGCGGGCTATTGCTCAACAGCTATATGCAGTTCAAAAAAAAGCTTTACCTGATATTGAGATGCTGGACGAGGTTGGTGTTCTGAAATTGATGCCTGCCTTGCAACCGGGTTTATTCGCGGGCGGCATATATGACCCTAACTGCTGCCGACTTGATGTAGCGGCCTTGCACGGTGCTTATATTAAAGGAGCGAAAAAGGCAGGTGTAAAATTCATGTTGGGCGCAGGGCTTGAGGCGGCAAGCTATGATGGCAGCCTTTGGCATGTGAAAACCCGCACAGGCGACATTCAGGCCAAAGTTTTGGTGAATGCTGCTGGTGCGTGGGGTGATGTTGTCGCTGATATTGCGGGTATAAACCCTGTGGGACTGAAACCGCTTAGGCGCACAATCATTACAGTACCGAACCCTAAGGGCAAGCCGTTTGAGGCTGGTTATCCAGTGACTCTCGATATTGAAGATAGCTTTTATTTTAAGCCAGAGGGCACAGGGTATCTGGTGTCACCTGCCGATGAAACCCTTAGTGCGGCGTGTGATGCCCAGCCAGAGCTGGAAGACATTGCGTATGCGGCAGAATATTTTGGTCAGGCAACAGGCACCGAGGTGACAACTATTCTGTCAAAGTGGGCAGGGCTTAGGACATTTGCGCCAGATCGTGTACCGGTTATTGGTCACGCACCGGATAACCCGGCATTTTTCTGGAACGTTGGTCAGGGCGGGTACGGTATTCAAACCGCTCCAGCCTGGTCAGAGCTTGTTGCCTCCATGTTGCTTGGCATAAATATGCCAGAATATATGAGAGCCGCGTGTGTGGACCCCAGCCTATATAGCCCTGCTCGCTTTTAGCGTCAGTTTGTTGGGGCCAACTGTTTGGCCCCGTAGCCTGTTTTCTTGTTTTATGCCTGATTAAAAGTGCCGATAATTCATACTGCGGCGCATTTCCTCATTTCTGTATTGCCCAAGGGCATAAACGGCCCATATGGCTGCAACCGGCCAACCAATGATGGTAAGCCATAAAAGCGCACAGAATATTCCCTGAAAAGGACGATTGATTGTGAAAAAAACAAGAGGCGGCAATAAAAGAGCCATTAGAAGTCGCATGATGTTTCCTTTAACCTTGCTGTCGTAATTTTTATTATAGTGATAAATTTTACTTGGTGACTCGTCTTGTTTTTTCAAGATGTGGGCATCTCAAAAAGAAAAACACTCTGCACAGTGTTAAAATCGTGGGATTTCTAAAAATTTATGCTTAGTATCCTTAAAGGGTGCAATGTTGCCATTTTTTGGTGAATATCAGCATGGGTAAATGGGGAAAGGCCAACTTTTTTAGCATGATTAATTTTTTGCGTAATTTTAAAGTGAATGTACGGATTTGGACACTAACCGGCCTGTCGTTTTTGGGCATGGTACTCATTTTATGGGAATTTTCGACGCTTGTTGCCGAACTGCAAACGGGTGATGTTTCTGCTAAAACATTCGATAGCCACTTAACGTTTGTATATATGGTTACGGCATTTTTATTTGCGCTTATTCTAGCACTGTCGTGGGCGATTACGGCCAGTATCATGAAACCTTTGCGGTGTTTGCAGCGTGAGCTTTTAGTTATTTCTGAAGGCAAATATGATGTTCCTATTTCAGATGTCAATCACGGTGATGGTATAGCTGCGATGGCGCGAGCAGCAGAACTGCTCAGGAAAAATTCGCTGGAAACCGAACGTTTGCGCGCAGAGGCAGAGGTGGTTCGCAAGCAGCGCGAAGCAGAAGAACGTGAGCTGGAGCGTCAGCAAATTGAAGCTGAAAATATTAAGCACGAAGAAGAAATGAAACAGCAGCGTTTGATGGCGGAAGAACGCCACCAGATGGAGCTTGATCTGGCCAACAGCTTCGAAAGCGAGGTTTCTGGTGTTATTCAATTGCTTTCTAGTGCTGTCGCTGAACTTCAAATGGCAGCAGATACTATGTCGGACGCCATTGAAGAAACAAGCAACGAAGCGAATGCAGCCACCAGTGCGACTGATGCCACAGGGCGGGATATGGTCTCTGTTGCTGAGGCCACAGAGGGCCTGACAAGCGCCATTGGTGAAATTCGCACGCAGGTGGAACAGGCCAATGTGGTGACATCAAACGCCATGAATGTTGCCAAAGATGCGGAGGGTCGTGTGGGGTCTCTTGCATCAGCATCAGACCGGATATCTGAGGTTATTCACCTGATTAATGCTATTGCCGAGCAAACAAACCTGCTTGCCCTCAATGCCACCATTGAGGCCGCGCGTGCGGGCGATGCCGGTAAAGGCTTTGCTGTGGTTGCAAGTGAAGTAAAGTCGCTTGCTAACCAAACAGCGAGAGCCACGCAAGAGATTGAGCAACAGGTTTTGGCCATGCAGCTTGCGACAAAAGAAACGGTTGAGGCAGTGAAATCTATTCACAAGACCATTAATCAGGTGAGCGAGATTTCAAGTATGATTGCGGCAGCGGTTGTGGAGCAGGAAGCATCGACAAGCGAGATTAGCCGCAGCGTTCAAAACGCGAGCCAAAGCACGGCAAATCTTGGGCAGAATGTACACCGTGTGCAGGAAGTAGCTCACAGAAGTGCGAGTGCGGCCCGCACGGTAAGCAACAGCTCTGGCGGCCTTACCGAACAGGCGAGTGTGCTTGAAGAGGCAGTTAACCGCTTTACAGCACGCCTTCGTAGTTGAAATAGTTGACAGTGAAATAGAAAAGCCGGGCGTTTAGGCCCGGCTTTTTGTTCTGTAACCGCTTGGTCGCAGCGGGTATTTAGTCATCATACTCAAAATGCATAATGTCGCCTGAACGTCGGTCAAGCATTAGCTCTACCTCGCGGCCTGCAGTATCGTAGCCTTCTATTTCAAGCAGTAAGCCTTTAACCTTGATTTCGGTCGAGGTGATGCCTTTGTTTGTGACCACTGCTTGCAGGTCTGTGAGGCTTAGGGTGTTGCTGGCTGCCGCGACATACTCATTTGCGGCAGACGATTGGTGTTTGTCGTGGGCAAATGCTACGCTGCTGTGGATACCAACGCCGAGGATAAGGGCTGTTACGGTGCCTTGAAAAATTTTGCTGTAGTTTACCATCTGTGTTCTCCTGTATTTTTGTGGATAGTGAGGATAGAATACAGAGGCTACGCTGATATCAGTCTGAGGAAGGTGTCAGCTTCATGTCAGCATGAAAGTTGAATATTCGAGTTATGAAAACACGATCTATATTATTATTGGGCCTAGCCCTTTCTATTGTCGACATAAGCTATATGGCTATGGGCGATGATCATGATATTGCGAGGCGCGCCTTGCAAAATGGTGAAGTTTTACCGTTGATGGAAATTCTCAAGTTATCCGAAAAATATGTCACAGGTGACATTATCGAGGTGGAGCTTGAGAACAAAAAAGACAAGATATACTATGAAATCAAGTTTCTGGAAAAATCTGGCAAGGTTATGGAACTGTTTCTCGATGCCCGTACTGGTGCTTACATTAAGTTGAGAGCAGACTAATGCGTGCGCTTGTGGTGGAAGATGACCCGGATGTCGGGCCAGACATTGTTAAAGCGCTTCAGGCTGTTGGATATGTTGTAGAACTGGTAACAGACGGTGAAGAAGCTTGGTTTCAGGGCAGCGTAGAAGAATATGATATTGCTATTCTCGACCTTGGTTTGCCGTTTCTGGACGGACTTTCGGTTTTGAAAAAATGGCGAACGGAAGGTAAACATTTACCTGTTCTTATTGTTTCAGCGCGGGGTGACTGGACCGAAAAGGTTGAGGGTATCGAGGCTGGTGCAGACGACTATCTGGGAAAACCTTTTGAAATGGGTGAGCTTGTCACCCGTGTGAAAGCACTAATTCGGCGCACAGCAGGGCACGCGGATGCCACGCTATCTGTGGGTAAACTCCGCATTGATACACGCCGGATGGTGGTTAACCTTGGCGGGGTGCCGATTAATCTTTCTCAGCTTGAGTTCCGTCTTTTAAACTATTTGGCGCATCAGCCTGGGCGGCCGGTTTCAGCAGGGGAACTGGCCGAGCATCTTTACGGTGTTGATGAACCGGGTGACAGTAACGCTATTGAAGCGCTTGTGCTGCGGATCCGCCGTAAAATAGGCGCTAGCTGGATAAAAACTCGGCGCGGCTTTGGGTATTTGCTGACCGAAGGCGATACATGAAAAACTACTCGCTTAAGTTCAGGTTATTAATTGGGGGAACCGTTGCTATTTTTGCGGCTCTCACCTTTGCTTGGCTTATCATGATTTTGCTCTTTGAGCGCCACATAGAACGCCGTATTGAGGACGAGCTAAAGCGTTACGCCTTTCAGCTTATTGCTGATTTAACAGTTGATCCTGCAGGGACTGCCGTCATTGTAAGTAAACCAATAGACCCCAGGTTTCTGAAGCCGGCAAGCGGCCTTTACTGGCAGATTTCTACGAAAGCAGAAGTTTTGCGGTCGCGGTCCTTGTGGGATCAGGTTATGCCAAAGCCGCATGATGCGACATTAAGTGAATGGCGTACCCATTTGGCGCCGGGCCCGTTCGGGCAAACGGTTTTTGTGCTGGAACGGCTTATTGAACCCGGCGATGAAGCGGGTGATGTGCTCATTCAAATAGCGCATAATGAAGAAACCGTGAAAGAGGCAAGTGCCGAATTTGGGCGGGAACTGGGTATGTTTCTTTTGGTGTTATGGGTCTTTCTGTCTGCCGCTGCGTGGGTACAGGTTTATCTGGGCTTAAAGCCCTTATCATATCTCCGTAAAGAACTGGTGATTTTGCGCCAAAACCCAACACAGCGTATGGGAGCCAAGTTTCCGCGTGAGGTAACACCCCTTACAACAGCATTGAATGAACTGCTTTCTGCGCGCGAGGCTGATTTGACGCGGGCCAAGCAGCGCGCGGCTGATCTGGCACACGGCCTGAAAACGCCGCTTGCAGCTTTAAGTGCGCAAAGCCGTATTATCAAGGAATCTGGCGGCGCCACGGAAGGTATGGAACGTGCTATTTTGGCCGCTAAAACCGCGATTGACGCAGAACTAGCCCGAACAAGAGCAGCGGCAAGCCAGACAGAGACAGAGAAATGCAAAGCATTCCCGCTTGTGGTAAGCCAGCGCCTTATATCTGTGTTGGAACGTACAGAAAAAGGCATGCGGCTTGATTACCAGATCAATATTCCAGAGGCTTTGTATGTGAATATGAACCCCGATGATCTGAATGAAATATTAGGGCCGCTTCTGGAAAATGCAGTAAAGTTTGCCCGGCGTGTTGTGCGGATAACGGGTGTCGCTTCAGAGCGCACTATTGCCCTTAGGATCGAAGATGACGGCCCTGGTATTGAAGCTAATAGAATGGCCGAGGCATTAAAGCGTGGTAAGCGGCTCGATGAAGCAGGTGGAGGACACGGCCTTGGTCTTGCGATTGCCCGAACGCTGGTTGAGGCAACATACGGTGATATAAGCCTTGGTAAAGCGGATATTGGCGGCCTGAATGTAGAGCTTCATTGGCCGGTTAGGTAAGTATGGAGGCGGGCGCAGCAGGTACAATAAGTTCAACGGCAACACCGCTACCATCCGGCAGGTTTGTAATGTTTACGTGCCCGTTATGAGCTGTTGCCACTGCTTTCACGAGGCTAAGCCCCAGCCCCAGCCCTTCAAGTTCTGATGTCTCTGCTGCACGGTAAAACCTCTCGGTCACACGCCCAAGGTCGTGAATGGGAATTGTTGGGCTATCGTTCTCAATACAAAGAACAGCCCTGCCAGCATCTGTTGCCAGAGTGATCGTTACACAAGTATTGGGCCGGGCATATTTAACTGCGTTATCAAGAATATTTGATGCGGCTTGAAACAGAAGGTCTGGGTCGCCGTGCACCATGGCTTGTTCAGCATGCTGGAACGATATCGCTAGGTTTTTATCATCTGCAAGCGGTTGATACAGTTCAATGGCGTCTCTCATGACAACGGTTAAATCAAAGGTCTTTTTGGTGATTTCATGGCGGCCAGTTTCAAGGCGGGCAATACGCAGTAGCGCTTCAAAAACAGATTTCAGCCTTTCTGCCTCGGTAATCGCCTGTTCAATAACGGGGCCTGCCTTGGGGTTATCAGCTGTAATCTGATAGACATCTTCTAGATCAGCACGCATGCGTGTGAGCGGCATCCTTAGTTCGTGGGCAATACTGTCTGATACACGGCTGATAGAGGCTATTGATATTTCAATTTTTGACAGCATCAGGTTCAGGGTTTCTGCAAGCTGGTCAAAATCATCCCCTGTGCCGCGGGTTTCTATTCTATCGCTCAGGTTACCCGCAATCACCTTGCGGGCTGTGTTGTTAATATTTTCCAATCGTTGATTAACCGCCCGGCTCATAAGCGTGCCACCAATAGACCCAAGGAGAATAGCGGCGAATGCAATCCACGCCAAAGCTTCGAGGAGTATCTCCCTGCGATCAAAAATATCTTCCGCGTCCCTGCCTATAATCAGGCGGGCACCGTTTGGGAAAAGCCGTTCTTTTGAGAGAGAATCATAGTCAATTTCTTGGCCTTCGTGATACGTATCAGCTTCTATGGTGTAAAAGCCGCTTTGTTTTTTAGACGGCCAGCTTTGCAGGTTTGTTGTAATAACATCGCCTGCAGGGTTTATAAAAACATGAAAGGCTGTTCCGATGGAATGGTTTTTTGTACCAGCGCGTTTTTCAAGGTTTTTTTTAAGAGCAGCCTCGCCGTCAACCATATATGATGTTGCAAGCTGTCCTATTTCATGATCGATCTGGCTTTTAATTGTGTTGAGCGGGGATACAATCACAAACCAGAAAAGTGTCGCTGTTATTAGAGCGATCGACAGCATGAAGATACCCAGGTAGATCAGCACTAGCCGAAACGCAAAACTATGGCGTAAATATTTGGTGCTGCCTTGGGTCATACAGGTGGCCTTATCACATAGCCGGTGCCGCGCACGGTGTGGATAAGCTGTATGGCGAAGCCTTTATCAACTTTTTGTCTCAGGCGGCTTACATGCTGGTCAATAATATTTGTTTGAGGGTCAAAGTGATATTCCCACACATTTTCAAGCAGCATGGAGCGGGTTACTACGCGGCCCATATGGTGGGCCAGATATTCCAATATTTTAAATTCGCGGGTCGTGAGGTCAATGCGCTGGTTACCACGTCTTACTTCACGACCAAGAAGGTCGATTTCAAGATCGGCAATCTGGATATGCGTTGTAACTGGTTGTACAGGGCCGCGCCTGCTGAGGACATCAACACGCGCTAGTAGTTCCGCAAGGGAAAAGGGCTTTGAGAGATAATCATCGGCACCAGCTCTCAGGCCTTTTACTTTGTCGTCAACTTCACCCAGAGCACTGAGTAGTAAAACCGGCGTGCTATCTTCTGTTGCGCGCATTGTTTTGAGAATGGTCAGACCGTCTACATTCGGTAGCATGCGATCAAGAATAATAAGGTCAAAGCTTTCAGCCGCCACCATAAAGGTGGCCGCTTTACCATCAGTTTCATGGCTAACAGTGTGGCCTGCTTCCCGCAGGCCTTTCATGACATGATTGGCCGCGCGGCTGTCATCCTCAACCAGCAATATATTCATTTATAAGGCAGCTTTCTCATGAACACTGTCATTGGCTGGCGCTTGATGAAGGTGTACGCTCACCGGTTAAAGCGTTTAATTCTATGTCGGCGATGCCTGCATCCGTTTGAAGCTTGATCCCATAAAACGGCTGATCATCATCTAGGTAAAGAGCTACTTGTTGCACTGACCCACCGGTTTTTTGTTCAAAGGCTTGAAGCATCTTTGATAGGGGTTCCAGTGTTTCTGCAATTTTTAGACGATTTGGGTGCAGTAGTTTATGCCATAACCCCTCAAGCATAGGTGTTTTAGCTTTGAGAAAGTCGCCGTTTTCAGCGTCCATTGTAATCTCATATAGTTTGCCCGTATGCAGCAGGTCAATTTCGTAAACAACCTTATTATCAGATGTTGCCATTTTGGCTTCAATAGCTTGAGCCTTAATCCTGTCCTCAGCAATAGAGATCGCGTGTGTAAGGCTTATCAGGCTGGTGGTTTTGCCTTCAGCAATTGTAAGGGGCGATAAAAATAAGAATATCGCTGCCACGATGACAGCAAGGTTTAAGGTTCGCATGTATAAACTCCAGAGTACAAGGCCTGAGTATATACCATAGATTCTCTTCCTAGCGGTAGTGTGGGCGTAACATTTGTTTTTTGTCATGTTTCTTAAAAAATGTCGTTTGCCTGGCATTGGCTCGGGTACAAAAAAGGCTGCTTGGGTGCGGCACAGGCTTTGGTTTTGTGGTGCGGACTGTGAGCATATTTATCTGGAAGCGGCTATTGGAGCCGTTTTGTAGAAATGAGGTTAGTGTCCATGAATGCCTTTGCGAGAATAGAGAAAAAACAGCAAGCTGCACTATCTCCCGTGAAGAAGATAGGCTTTCTGTTTAACCATGAACAGACGCACCAAATTCCTCATAGTGTACCTATTATGAATGCACTTTGTGAGCAAAACGATGCGATGGAAATCTCTGTATATGTAACGGGTAATGACCGGGCTACTTTTGTACGTAAAATGATGTCGGATACCGCAAAAGCAAAGGCAGTGTTTCACGTGCTTCACCCGCCATTCTGGGCGCGGACGTTGAATAAAGTTTTGGGAAACGCGGTCCCCTTTGAGCGTATTGGGGTTTTGGCACGTTACAGGTTTTTGTTTGCCGACCTTGATGCGCTGGTGGTGCCTGAAACAACCAGCACCATGCTTAAAACCCGGTTCGGGCAAAAGCATCTGAAACTTATTTTTACCACACACGGTGCTGGCGACAGGGTGGTGAGCTTTAACAAACTGCTGCATGAGTTTGATTATATATTGCTGCCGGGTGCCAAGGAAGTGGACAAGCTGAAAGCGCAGCAAATTGTGCTCCCTGAAGATAAATGTTCCGAAGTTGGGTGCGCTAAATTCGATAGTATCAATTTTAAGGTGAAGCCCAAATTTTTTAGTAATGATAACCTGACAGTGTTGTTTAACCCGCACTTTCACCCTGGGCTTTCCTGCGGGTATGAATACGGCCTTCAGGTGCTAGAGTTTTTCCGGAAAAACCCACAGTACAACCTTATATTCGCGCCGCATGTTATGATGTTTTCGCGGTTCCTGCATATTGGTCTCGGGCCTTTAAAGGTTCGGCGCAGGTTCAAGGTCCCGGAACGCTATATGAATATTGAAAATATTCTGGTGGATACAGGGAGTGACGCCTGTGTTGATGCCTCTTATACGCGCGCTGCGGATGTTTATATGGGAGATGTTTCAAGTCAGGTTTACGAGTTTATTGTCGACCCTAAACCTTGCATTTTTATCAATACCCATAATGTTGCATGGCAACATAGCCCTTATTACCGTAATTGGCATTTTGGTAAAGTTATCGCTTCCCCAACTGAGCTTGGTTCGGTGTTGTCTGATATGTCATGGCATCAGGACTATCACATTGAAAAACAGCGCCGGGCTGTGGCCGAAACTTTTGGCGAACAGGTAACAGGTGCATCAGTGCGGGCAGCAAATGTTATCCGCCAGTTTTTGCAGCAGGACATGTCGCTCCCATCTCCTGCATTTGCGGACAACAGCCATGAATGAACTAACTTTAACGGCCCCTGATATTGGGTATGCTCTTGGTGGGGCTGATACGGTCTGTATCAAGGCTGTTTTGCCGCAAAATAAAGTGCAGTCTTTTACCGCAATTATACTGGCAGGTAAGCGCCGGGGCACAGATCCTGTAGCAGCGCACGCTGGCACACTGAGCAAGGCACATGTGCCACTTCACGGCAAGCCTATGATCCGCTATGTAATGGATGCTCTGTGCCAGTCAGGTGCTGTTAAAACCATCGTTGTTGTTGGTGATGATGCGGTACAGATGGCACACGATATTACCTTGTGCCAACAGCAGTATCCTTCGGTTCAATGCGTTTTTATGGGGGCAGGAGTAGGTATTAGCGGCAGCCTTAAAAGCGTGATGAACCGCTTTGGCAAGGTAAACCCTTATCTGGTAACAACGGCAGATAACCCTTTGTTGACACCCGCAACAGTGGCTGAATTTATCGGCGGCGCAGACAAAGATGCAGCACTTGCCATTGGTTTTGTTGACCAAAATACGATTGAAGCGGCTTACCCTGCATCAAAGAGAACATATCTGAAATTTCAGGATAAGTCAGTATCTGGTGCTAACTTGTTTATTATGAAAGCGGGGCAAGTGGAGCCTGCGCTTGATTTTTGGCAAGCACTGGAACAGAACCGTAAAAAACCTTGGCAGATGATCAAAGCCTTTGGACCAAAAGTGCTGCTTGGTATGCTATTCCAAAAGCTTTCGCTTCAACATGCCTTTGAGGCAGCAGGGAAAATCGCAGGATGCTCTGTTTCTGCTTACTGTCTTTCCTCTGCCGAAGCCGCCATGGATGTGGATTCAGTTAGCGATTATTACATATCCGAAACAATACTTATGACACGTATGAAAGAACAGGCTACCTCGCCTGTTACGGCTTTTTGTCCGTTGGCCGGAGAGCAGAGAAACCCTTGCTTGCACGCAATTGACGCAAGGAACCATATAGCTGTTTTTGACCTTGATCGCACCATTACACGCGGCGGTACCTTTACACCGTTCCTGCTTTCAACACGTAAGACACTTTGGGGCAAGGCTGCTTTGTTTGCCAAATTATTCCGGCATATGATTTCATACAGAATGGGGCATATTAGCCGAACTGAGCTTAAGTCTCGCATGCTTGCTGTAGCACTGAAAGGCCAAACGGAAGCAGGCATCACTAAACATGCGGACAGCTATGTGAAATACACCCTTGATTACAATGTTAGAAAAGAGTGCATTAACGCTATAAAACAGCATAAGATTACAGGAAACAGGCTTGTACTTGCAACGGCGAGTATTGATATCTATGCAACTTTGTTTGCGCGCTATTTGGGCTTTGATGAGGTTATTTGCACAGAAACAGCTTTTGTTGGATCAAGGGACACGCTCACCTTAAAAGGCGAAAATTGTTATAATGTTGAAAAGGCCAAGCGTGTGATAGATGCTTTGTTGGCAGGCGGCAATCGGCAACGTGCTGATGTTTTTGTATCTTTCTACTCAGATCATCATACAGATATGGCCCTGCTTGACTGGGCAGACAGGCCTTTTGTGGTGTCACCTGACCTGAAAACATATGCACTTGCTGTTATCAGGCAAATGAAGATCGTAAATTGGTGATCATGCAGCTTTTTAGCGCTTTGTAACCATTGGTGCTGTGCGCTGTGTGAACGTGTTCAGAACAAAACTGGACTGTATGTGTGCAATGCCTTGCACCTTGGAAAGAACGGATAAAAATTCACGGTAATGCTCTAGGTCGCGGACATAAACATGTAGCAAATAGTCAGCGCCGCCGCTCATAAGATGCCCGCTCATAACCTCAGGCAGTTTTGAAACATTGTCTTCAAAAATATGTAAAATCTCATCGACTTGCCGGTCAAGCGTGATGGAGATGAAGGCGGCCATAGAGCCTAGAAGCTTGTTCTCGTCAAGCTCTGCTGTATAGCCTTTGATGATGCCATTATCTTCCATTTGGCGCACCCGCCGAAGGGTGGGGGTTAAAGACAAGCCAACCTCGTCCGCCAGTTCGCGCCACGATATACGGCCATCCCGCGTGAGCGCCTGTAAAATTTTAATGTCTATTTTGTCTAGATTTTTCATATTGGTAATAATGAACTAATATTATTAAAAATACTAGTTCAATCATATTATATAATACAAAATTATAAGGCCAATATGGCAACACTTGCTAGGCATGAAGGGTTATATTTGCAGGTATGTAACAAGTGGGCCTGTGATTATGACAAAAAAGAACAAAAACCTCGACGAACTCTATGAAGCGCCGTCTGGCCAAACCTTTATGACCGGCATTCAGGCGCTGGTGCGCCTACCTATGGCGCAGCGTAATTTAGACCGCACAAACGGCCTAAAGACTGCGGGTCTGGTAACCGGGTACCGTGGTTCGCCGCTTGGTGCTTATGATCAGCAACTTTGGAAAGCCGAAGGGTATCTCGCTGATCATGATATTGTTTTTCAACCGGGCCTGAATGAAGACTTGGCGGCTACCGCCCTTTGGGGTGCGCAGATGCACAAGGCTTACGGTCCCTCTGATGTTGAGGGTGTATTTGGTATTTGGTACGGCAAAGGGAACGGTGTTGACCGTACCGGCGATGTATTCCGCAATGCCAACACAATCGGCACTTCAGCCTTGGGCGGTGTGCTGGCAGTTGGCGGTGATGATCATGCGGCCCAGTCATCCATGTTTCCGCATCAGACAGACGGGATTTTTCAGTCTGTTATGATGCCTGTGTTGCAGCCATCAAGCGTTTCTGAAATTTTAACCCTGGGTCTTGCTGGTATTGCGATGTCGCGGTATTCGGGCCTTTGGGTTGCGATGAAAACCATTGCTGAAGTTGTGGAAAGTGCTGCAACCTTCGCCCTGCCGGACCTTGCCCCTATCTTTAAAACACCAGATATGCCGGTTCCACCACGCGGTTTTGGTTGGGACCCAGCGATCAACTGGCCTGCTGAGCGCGCCGAGTATGAGCGCCGTATGGTTGAAGAACGCTTGCCTGCAGCAATTGCATGGGCGAAAGCGAACCGGCTTGATCACCCGGTTATTACACCAAAGGCACCAAAACTGGTTATTGTGACCGTTGGCAAGGCACATCAGGATGTCATGCAGGCTTTTGAAAACCTTGGCATCAGTGAAGCGGCTGCAAAAAAGCTGGGCATCGGTGTCTATAAGGTTGCGATGAGCTGGCCCTTGGTGACAGATCTCTTGATCGATTTTGCATCAGGGGCAGAAGAAATTCTGGTAGTGGAAGAAAAGACGGCGATTGTTGAAGATCAGTTGAAAGCTGCGCTTTATAACCGTGCGGGCGCACACCCGCGCGTTATTGGTAAAACTGACGAACAAGGCAAAAGCCTGTTACCTGTTATTCTTGAATTTACACCGCGAATGGTGGCGTCTGCCATAATGGCGCGGCTCGGCGATGCGGCTCCTGCTACGGCGAAAAAACGCCATCAGGCGATGGTTGGTGTCGCAAAGTCTGCTGAAATTCTAGCATTCCCAAAACGTAAGCCGTTTTTCTGTTCTGGTTGCCCGCATAACAGTTCGACCAAAACGCCAGATGGGTCGATTTCTGGTGGCGGTATTGGCTGCCATGTTATGGCGCTTTCTGTGCCAAAGCTGAAAACAGCAACATTTAGCCAGATGGGCGGCGAGGGTATGCAGTGGGTTGGTGCTGCACCTTTCTCTAAAACTGGGCATATTTTCCAGAATATTGGTGATGGTACATACCAGCATAGTGGCCTGCTTGCTATTCGTGCAGCTGTTGCATCAAAAGCAAATATTACCTTTAAAATACTGTATAATGATGCGGTCGCGATGACCGGCGGCCAGCCGGCAGAAGGCGCGCCAGAACCCGTGGGCATTGTAAAGCAGTTGCTGGCTGAAGGTGTGGGGGAAGTGCACCTTGTAAGTGACGACCCGCAAAAATGGCAGGGCCAATTGCCTCAGGCCGCGAAAATTCATCACCGTGATGATATGGATAGCGTGCAAAAAACGCTTCGTACTGTTCCAGGGGCCACGGCCATTGTTTATGAGCAAACCTGTGCTGCAGAAAAACGCCGCAGACGCAAACGCGGTGCATTCCCTGATCCGGCAAAACGCCTGTTTATTAACCCGCGTGTGTGCGAAGGCTGTGGTGATTGCTCTGTGCAATCAAACTGTATTGCGGTTGAGCCACTAGAGACTGATTTTGGCCGTAAGCGCAAAATAAACCAGAGTAGCTGTAATAAGGATTTCTCCTGCGTTAAAGGGTTTTGCCCCAGCTTTGTTGAGGTGGATGGTCCTGTTCTTCGTAAACCGGATGCAAACTATGTAAAAGGGCTTGAGGAGCGGCTATTTGCCGGGTTACCTACACCGGTTTTACCCCAGCTTGGCGATACAGTTTATAATGTGTATGTGGCAGGTATTGGTGGCCTTGGTGTTTTGACAACAGGCTCGCTTATTGCCACAGCCGCTTTCCGGGCAGGACTGAATTCTACGGTGCTTGATTTTACAGGTCTTGCGCAGAAAAACGGCGCGGTTGTTAGTCAGGTGCGTCTTGCAGCGAAAGATCACGACATTCACGCAGTTAGGGTAGGGGAAGGCGAAGCTAACCTTATTCTGGGTACTGACCTTGTTGTGGCGGCCAGCGATGATGCGGTTAAGAAAATGGGTATTGGATCTGCAACTGTTGTGCTGAATTCTGATATCGCACCAACTGCTGACATTGTAACAGACCGCGATGCAGCCATTCCGGCAACGGATATGATAAATACGCTAATGAAACGTGCTAAAACTGGCTACACCCTGAAGGCAACCCGCATTGCAGAAGGCCTGTTTGGCAATAATATAGCGGCTAATATGATGATGCTTGGGTATGCGTGGCAGCAAGGTTTGATACCTGTAACGGCTGAGACAATTTTTAACGCAATTGAAATTAACGGTGCAGCAGTTGACCTGAACAAACGTGCCTTTATGTGGGGGCGGCTGGTAGCTGTTGACCCTGTAGAAGTTGAAAAGGTTGCCGGTATTTATGAAATACCTGTGGTGGATAGTGCCGCTCTCAATCTTGAAAGCTTGATCAGTAAACGTACAAACGATCTGGTAGAGTATCAAAACAAGGCTTACGCTGACCGCTATCAGGCGCTCATTGCCCGTGTGAAACATGCTGTATCTGGCATGGGTGATGAGGGTGAAGCGTTTATCCGTGCCGTTGCGGTTAATGCTTATAAATTGATGGCTTACAAGGACGAGTATGAAGTGGCACGGCTTTACAGCGAGCCAGCCTTTATGGAAAATTTGAAGGCCCAGTTTGCCAGTACTGAAAAACTGTCTATTTGGCTTGCGCCGCCACTGTTGACGCGGACAGACCCTAAAACGGGCAGGCCCGCCAAAATGAAATTTGGCCCATGGGTATTTAGCCTGTTTAAAATACTGGCTCAGCTAAAAGGCCTACGCGGTACTTGGGCAGACCCGTTTGGTAAAACCCATGAACGCCGTATGGAGCGCGCATTGGTGCAAGACTATTTTGAAACGGTTGATAGTTTGCTACAAGGCCTTCGGGAAGGGTCTATCAAGCAGGCAACAGATATTGCCGCACTTCCAGATATGATCCGGGGTTATGGTCCGGTAAAAGAAGAGGCTATTGGTGTGTATAAAAAGAGCAAAAGCGCTTTTATAAGTGCCTTTAAGGGCGCATCAAAACCAGAGCATGAGCAAGCAGCATAAGGCAGACTATTTATGATTTTGAATGAAACACAAACCGCTGTGCGGGATATGGTGCGGGCATTTGCCCAGCAGGAACTAAAGCCAAACAGCCAAGCTTATGAAGCGGCGGGTGGATACCCTAAAGAAATTTTTAAAGCGATTGCCGACCTTGGCCTTATGGGTATGACAGCGCCTGAAGAGTTTGGCGGTGCGGCGGTTGACTATGTTTCCTATGCGCTTGCACTGATGGAGCTTGCAGCGGGTGACGGTGCCCTGTCTACCATCGTATCAATCCAGAATAGCCTGATTGTGAGCGGGTTACTGAAAGATGGAACTAAGGCGCAGCAAGCCCGGTTCCTGCCTGACCTGATTGCAGGCAAAATGATCGGCGCTTTTGCGCTGACAGAAACAGATGCCGGTTCAGACGCGTCAGCCCTCAGGTGCCGCGCGGTTAAGGTGGAAGGCGGTTATAAACTGAGTGGGTCGAAGCAGTTTATTACCTCTGGCAAGATTGCAGGCCTTGCGGTTGTGTATGCGGTGACAAACCCAGCGGCAGGCAAGCGCGGCATTTCAGGCTTTTTGGTACCAACTGACAAGCCGGGTTTTATTGTTGAAAAAGTCGAGCATAAGCTTGGACAAGGGGCATCTGACACTTGTGCGCTTCGGTTTGATGACTTGTTCATTGAAGAGGATCTGCGCTTGGGGGCAGAGGGCGCTGGTTACAAAATAGCGCTTTCGAACCTCGAGGCAGGCCGTATTGGTATTGCGGCACAGAGCATTGGTATGGCGCAAGCGGCGCTTGATATCGCCGTGCAGTATGCGCAGGAGCGTAAATCGTTTGGTAAGGCGATTATTGACCATCAGGCGGTGGGTTTCCGCCTTGCTGATCTCGCGACAAAGCTTGAGGCAGCGCGCCAGCTAGTACTGTCCGCAGCTAGCCTGAAAGATGCGGGTGAGCCAGCCCTTATTCAGGCATCGATGGCAAAACTGTTTGCGTCCGAAACGGCAGAGGCTGTTTGCTCTGGCGCTATCCAAACACTGGGTGGCTATGGCTATCTGGAAGAATTTGGTCTGGCCAAAATTTACCGCGATGTTCGGGTGTGCCAGATTTATGAAGGCACGTCCGATATACAGCGGCTTGTAATTACCCGCAGCCTTGCCTCTGTTTAACGTGCGGGTATGTTAAAGCCCTGACCCAAAATTGTGCAATCGGGTCAGGGCTTGTTTTAAGATGCCGTGCTATCTGCCTACGGGATCAATTCGTTTAAAGTTTTCGGCTTTATTAATGTCGCCTTTGCCCTTGTATTTTACCCCGTATGGGTAAGGGTACACGGGGCGTGTGCGAACAGTAACACCGTTTTCAATTTTTGATGTCAGCAGGCTTTCTGGTGCGGGGCCTCCAGCCATCCATGTTTCAAGCATGGTGATAGCATCCATGGTATTAGGGCCGGGGCCTTCCATGCCGCAGTGTATAACGCCGGGCAGCAGGAACATGCGGGCAAACTCTGCTGTTTTCTCGCGCCCGCCCATAAACCGAATAACATCTTCATACCATTTTATGCTGGCGTAGGCTGGTATAGCGCCGTCAGACCAGCCATGTAGTACGATCATTTTACCACCACGGTCACGAAACTCGCGCAGGTCTGGGTTGTCGGCGTCAAAGACTGTGCTCATTTCGGCGAGTTTGTTCTTTTCGGTTTCATATTCAAAATCACGCCAGTTGGCATCCAGTGGTAGGGCATTAGGGTATGCTATATACTTCATATATTCAGTAGCTGCATAATAATGGTATGGTTTTACGCCTGCCTGCTGCGGGATAACCCAACCTTTCCATTCTTCTTCAGAACCATAAGGCAAGGCGCCGTACAGTTCTTTGCCGGTGCTATCAACAGAGGGTGCATAAAGGCCCTTTAAGGCAGTTACTTGTTGCGCGCTTAGGCATTTGTCGCCTTCTGTTTTACCGCAAAGGAGTGTAGCTGGATCAAAGTGGCACTGGCGCGGGTCACTGATCAAACCGTCTTTGAGGCCGTCTGTTTCGTCGCACGCTGCCATGACGGCCTTCTTGATGAAATCTGCAAAGGAAATATCAAAAATAGGCTGGTCGTTTTCATCAAGGGCATCTTTTGCATTATCCATGCAACTGATCAGGTTTACCTTGGTGTAATTCACAGTGGGGCCGCGCGCGATAACACCGTCATAGTCTTGTGGGTAACGCTGTGCCGCCATAACGCCCGCTTGTCCGCCTTTAGAGCAACCCGCGATGATAGAATATTGTGGTGGTGCGCCGTAATAAGCCTTGATAATGGCTTTGGCTGCAATCGCTAGAACGTGGTTTGCGCGGTGGCCAAAGTCTATGCGGCCTTGCAGATTGTTCCGTGCCCATTTACCGTCAAAACCCATATTCGTGTGGCCGCCGTCATGGGTCATTGTGGCATAGTTGCGAGCAATACCAGCCATGGTGCGCTCTGTCTGAATGCTACCACAGAAACCGTCACATGATGACATTAGATAATTACCGTTCCAGTTGTCTTTAACCGGCAGACGGAACTGAAAGCGAATAGTAGGTGTTACATAGCCCTCTATCAGGCAGTGCTCAGGTAGTTCGCTAATTCCTTCGGCGATAGGGGCACCCATCATAAGGCTAAAGCGGTATGTGCGAGCAGACTCTGCTTCTGAAACCGGTGCGTTTTTCAACAGGGCTGTACTGGTAATGCTGGTTGCTGCATTGCCGCCGTCAAGGGTGGAAAAGTCAGCAAACCGTATCATGCTGCACGCTGTAGCATCATTTGCAAAGGCATGGTGCTGTGGTAAGGTAATGGTAACACCTACGGCAAAGAACATAGCCAGTGCCTTCAATATTACTTGTTTTAAGCCTGCTATCGGCTTCCGCCAGTTTGGCATTTTATGTTCTCCTGTCATCAATCCTGCATTGTGGTGATTTGGGTGTGTAGCGTTAGCCCTGTGTTTTAAATCGCAATGATTTTATACAACATAAGTTAAATAATTTCGATATTTATATAGTTTAAAGTGCGAATTACTGACTTTATTGCATTGTTTTGTCTAAAATTTATAAATATTAAACACGAATGGCGGCTATTTGACTGAAGTGGCAGCCATGCGTATCGCTTAATTTTTGAAGGATGGCTTTTCCTCATTGCCTAGGAGCCAAACGAGCCCCTCTGGGAGTGTTTCGCGCCAGAACAGCAGGTCATGACCGCCGGGGAAACTGCGATATACGGTTTCGCAGCCTTTGCTTTTTAATAGCGTGTATAGGGTTTCTGTACTGTTACCGATGTTTTTATCGTCTGCGCCCCATTCAAAGAGGCCGGCATCAAAATAAAAACGTGTGTCGGCACAGCCCCGGTCAGCATAGCGCCTTGAAACCCAGCTTTCTTTCATGCCATCAGCAAGGGCAGACCCTTCGGGCGGAGACCACCAGTAAGATCCAGATTGGCTAAGCACATGGTTGAACACCTCTGGTCGGAACAGGTTCGCGCATGTTGAGGCAAGGCCGCCGTAGCTTGATCCTGCCACAACAATATCGGTTGAGGTTTTTGTGGCAGGAACTTCGGCCCTTACCCATGGCAGCAATTCATCTGCGAGAAAATTTGTAAAGTCAGGGTTGCAGGGCAGTTCTTCTGCCCGCTGTGTGGGAACCGTGTTGTCAACAAAAACAGCGAGCACGGGCGGTATTTTTTGCTCGTTTATCAGGTTATCAAGCGCATAGTTTGCAAGACCGTCTGTTAGGTATTTTTCGCCGTCAAAAATGAAGACAATAGGCAGCTCGTCCTGAGTGTTTGTTTTTGGGGGATAATAAAGAGAGATGCCTCGTGTTACTTTCATGATGCTGCTTTGAAAGCTGTGCTTTGCAAGGCGGCCTTCTGGTGCGCCTTTCGGTATTGACCAGTATAGTTCTGCAGCATCAGGCCCCTTGATGATGGAAGCTGTTTTGAACATACTTTCTTGCAGGTGCCAAAGGTTCTTATTGAAAGGGTCGTGTTTCAAATTAGCAAACACATGTTTCCTGTAGGCATCTGTGCCCATGAACTGAGCCGTATTCAGAGCAAAATTATAGGTCATGGCAGCGTCGGATGGCACCTCAACTGTTTTAAACCAGATATGGGTGCCTGCAATATTTGCCATCAGGTTATCTTTGCGGTCGGCTGTGCGCTTGCTGCCAAGAAGTTCAACTGAGTGTGTATCTTGGTCGCCGCGCCATAGAAAGGTCATCTGTACAGTTTTGTTGCCTGTTTCATTTATTTTTGTGGGGGTGACGAGGGGGGTGCCATTCTTTTCAACAGCTTGCCAAAAGTGAGCCTCTGCCGCTTCGCTTTTATGATCCAAAAAATTATCAATTATTGTATGAAGGCCAGCTACGGGAAGGCCGGTTTTATGTTCTGTGCCTGCGGGTTCTGCGCTACAGCCAGTTGCCAGTATTGTAATAGCAAATAGGCGGAAAAAAACTGTATGGAGAAGGCGGTTGAAAATGCAGTGCATGGTCTTTACTCTGGCTGTAATAGGGGCTGATAAGTGACAAGGGCATAGCCCCTGTCACTGTTTTCAGACTGTCATTATAGTGAAAAACTATAATGTGTTATCATGCAAATTCTTGACTAGAAGTTATAATCAAAAACGATACCAAACGATCCGGGTGCGCCGACCTGTGCCGTTGTGGTTGCAGACCGGAGCAGGATTTCTTCCTCAAACAGGTTTTTGGCGTACGCGCGAACGCTGAAACGCTCTGTTTCGTAGCCTATGTTCAGGCTGACTGTAACATAGTCACCAGCAAGGTCAGTTGCCAGATTGTCAATGTCAGAGAAATATTCGCCTACATAGTTCAGGCGTGCACCAAAAGATAAACCGTTCTCAAAGTTTTGAGTGAAACCAACAGCCGCATTAACAGCAGGTGCATAGCTAAACTCATTACCAACTAGATAGGCGTTAACGCCGCTTGCTTCTTTTATCTCGGTGTGCAGCCAGCCCACAGAACTGTTCAGCTCAAGGCCCTTACCAACAAAGACAATCATCTCGCCTTCGATACCGTAAGTTTCGCCTTTGTCTACGTTAATGATGATGGAATCGTTAGAACCACCGGTTGGACCAAAAGCAACAGCCTGATAGCCATCATATTTGTTCAGGAAGATGTTAGAGTTGAGCTTTACACGGTTTTCAAAGAAGGAGCCCCGGAAAGATAGCTCAAAGGCATCTACACGTTCTTCATCAAAATCGTAAGACTCGTTCCTAAGGAAACTAAAACCGCCGCCGCCAGCGTTATAGCCTTTGCGCGCGCTTGCACCCACAGTTATTGTGTCGGTCAGATCATACCGAAAGCCAATTTTGGGTAGGAAAATGGTTTTATCAACAATAAAATCATAGGCATTGTTTCTGGACAAAAGCTGAACCGCGCGGTTTTGCTTTTCGTTTTCAATACGACCGCCAATTTCCATAGAAAGCTTGTCTGTAAGGGATACGTTAGCATCTGTGAAGAAAGCCATTGTTTCGATATTATCATCAGCAGCATAAAGGTTGTTGCCTACATAGAGATCGTCACTGCTTTTCAGGTAGTAGAAGCCCGCAACACCGGTAATGCTGCTTTCTTCCGGATTATAAACGAGGCGACCTTCCAGGGTTTTGTTTTCCTGCTCGGTTACCTGTGTAATGCTGCCGGGGTGCTCGTCAAATTCGAAATGATAGTCCACATACCCTGCTTGCAGAAAGCCAGAAAGATCTTCATTGAAATCATATTCAACATCAAAGCTTACTGCTGTTGTTTCTGTGTTTTGGTAGCGGGCATTTGTACGGGTTGCGAGGTCCGCTACGAATTTGTAATCAAAAAAGTCGGGACCGGTTACATATTGGGCATATTCACCTTTTTGATCGCGGCGTACAACGGTCAGCTTCAGGGTAAGGTCGTCACTGGGTTTGAATAATAGCTTACCGCGTACATTCATATCAATTGTTTCAGATGGATCCCACGGAAAATCACCGCTATTTGATGTATAATCAATGAAGCTGTGACCGGAAAATCCATCAACAGAAAGCCGGAAGGCCAGTGTATCATCAACAATTGGGCCAGACACAACGCCAGCATATTGAAAGTTTTTACGCTCCGTTTCATAGCCGACACGGGCGCCTGCTTCCCAATCAAAAGAGGGTTCTTTGGTGGTGATAATGATGGCACCGCCAATAGTGTTACGGCCTTGTGTGGTAGACTGTGGGCCACGCAGGAACTCAACCTGTTTCACGTCCCACATGCCTGCTTCGCCGTTAACATAGCCTGACCAAACATCGGTCATGCCGTCCACTGATGTGCTTACGCGCGGGCGTGCGCCTGAGAAGAATGTAAAGGAACCAAGCGCCGTACCCGTACCTTCAACGCCCCTAATGTTTGGGACACCAAAAGGATTAGCTACTACGTTTGGCACAAATTCAATCAGGTCATAAACAGAGCGGGATTCCCCGTCGCTACCTGTTATAACTGTAATGGCTGTTGTTGTATCTTTTAGGCTTTTACCAATTTTTTCACCGGTAATGACAACTTCTTCATACACGAAATCGCCGTCTGTAGATGCATCTTGTGCACCAACGCCGCTAGCGACTCCTGCACCAAATAAAATAGTTGCAATAGATGCCAGTAGCCCTCTTTTACGCTCTTGAGTTAACACGTGTTCCTCCTTGACTGGTTTCGTTTTTGCTTCAGCCGGAGTGACCGTAATGATCCCCCTTGCTGTAAGGCCGCCCGAAAAACCCGTGTCACGGAGCAGTAAATCCAGTGCTTCAGTAACGGTATATTCCCCATTTACGGGGTGTATATCCTTGCTGGTTGCCAAATCATAAGAGTAGAGAAGTTGCACTTTGGCTTGGCGTGCAAGCGCTTGTAATGCTCCTCCTAGTGTTTCTTCTGTAATATGAAACACATGTTTTTCTTCAGGAGCATTTGCATGCACAGTCAGTAAATCACCAAGTGTCAGTACCGCAATCAACCAGATTGCAGCGCACCACCTCCCTATGGGTGTTCGACCCTTATGTTTTGGCCAGATAATCAGCATACTGTGTGTTTTTCACCGGCCTTGTAAGTGATGACCGGTTATGAAATAAAACCCTCACTAAAAATTTATAAATTTTTAAAAGTAAGCGTGAAGTAGGTGAGTTATGTAGCCCGGGTTAGGGTTATGTTTTTGTCATCAAGGCGGTTAACCTGAACGCCAAAAACATTCTCAAGTGCTTCAAGCATACCGTCTACATCGCCGACTTTAAAATAGCCTCCTATGGGCGTATTTTTAAGGCTCGGGTCCTGTATTTCAATTTGAACGTCTGTATATCTGCTGATGTTATCTATCACCTCGGAAAGAGGTTCGCCGGCAAAGGCAATAAAGCCTTCTCTCCATAATAGTTTACGGTCCAGTGTTTGCTGATTTAGCTTTTCAATATGGTCAATTTGCGTGCTGAACACAGCATTTTGGCCAACGGTTAAAGCTGCAATAGGGGTCAGGTTTTGGGCGGGTGGAATACCCTTTTTTTCGTTGATTGGTTGGGCTGTTTCAGGCGCGGATAATAATTCAACCACGCCTTCATCCACGGTCACCTCAATGTTCTTTTCTCGTAGAAACACGCTAAAAGCCGTGCCCACAGCCTTCACAACACTGCCACCGGCATAAACCAGAAAAGGCCGGCTGGTGTCATGGGCTACTTTGAAATGGGCTTCCCCGCGGATCAGTTCCAATGTTCGGGTGTCGGGTGTATAGTGCACTTCAATTTCACTATTGGTATTTAAGGTCGCAGAGGAACCATCAACGAGTGTGACAGTTTTCAATTCGCCCACAGCCGTGTAATAATGTGAGCTGCCTGTTTCTGCTTGCGGATTGCTAGTATTGAAGAGCAAAGCTGTCACTGCGAGCAATAAGGAGGCGGCAACCGCCATACCCCACACAATAAGACGAGATTGCGGTTGGCGACCTGTTATTGCAGGCTCTAGTGTGTCTTCATAATTTAAATCATCAAGGATATCACTGCCAGACCATATGGCTGCCATGCGGTCAATCGCTTCTTGGTGTTGCGGGCTTTTTTGCAACCAATTTCGAAATTCTTGCCGTTCAGCGGCTATCAGGTCGCGCGTGTCCATTTTGGCAACCCACATGGCGGCTTCTTCCTCAATGACTCGTCGGTCAGGAAATGAAACGATATTTTCGCCGTTAGTCATCTTGGCCTTGCCCCAAATCTGTATCTTTAGCCTTTTTCTGTGCCAATGATTTGACCTGCATTCCGAAGTCGGCTGGATCATAGCCATTCTCGCGGAAATATTGGCTACATTTCATCAGGCCGACAGCAATATGCTTTTCAACGCCGCTGACAGAAATATTCAGCTTTATTGCAACCTCTTTGGCCGAAAGCCCTTCAACTTTTCGCAGGATAAAAACCTGCTTACAGGCTGGTGGTAAACTGGCGAGTGCTTTTGAAAAAACAATCAGTTTACGTTTGCTGTCTATCTGTGCTTCGGCACCTGTATGGTTTCTATCTAGAAAGACATCTGAGCCGCCAAAATCCTCAGTATAATCTGTAGTGGTATTTGCTTTTTTCGCCAGTTCATTGAGGGCCAGATGCTTTGCAGCGCGAAATAGCAAGGCTTTGGGCGAGCGTACATCAGTACGAATTTCAGTGGCAAAGGCTTTGAGGAAAGTTTCCTGTGCTATATCTTCAATGTCTTGTGCACGTGAAAAGAAACGCCGCAGATAGTGCTTTAGCGCTTTTTCGTGCTCTATGAAGCTTTCGTAAATCTTGCTCACGGACCAGCAACCACCTTATAAACCGCACTCGATTTGACTTTGATAGTATGGTTTATACTCTGTGTTGGCAAGAGCGATACGCAAATGGCGCCTTCTACGCTATGCAAATTATTCGGCGTTCGCAGCAGCTTTGGCAGTTAGGCGGCGGAAGAAATATAGTGCGATAAGAATACCAACAAGTGGGATAAGCGAGCAGTAAAAAGCAGTGCTGCCACCAAGTTTGCCAAAAATGGCACCGGTGATAAGCGAGCCGGTTGTGCCGCCGAGCGCAGAGAAAATAACAATCAGGCCTGTCATTTCTGAGTGCTGATATTTAGGGAGAGCGCTTAATACAATCGAATTGATCGCGGGATAGATAGGCGCCAGAAACAGCCCAATTAACGGGAATATATAAGCGGCGGCAGGTGCGGTTAGCCATGTAATATTTTCTTGTGGCATTATATTTTCTGCCATGGGCAGACTGATAATGACAAGCGCCATAACCGCAAGCAAGCAGGCATTTAAAACAGGGTACCACGACACGCGTGCCATAACAGCGCCTGCACAAAAACGACCCAATGCATAGCTGCCAGCAAAAATGCTGGTTGCCTGAATACTAATGCTTTCAGGCAGCATCAGCACTTCGTTATTGAAGGTAGGTAACCATGAGCCGATACCTTGTTCAATAAGGACAGACAGAAAAACGCATAACGCAAATACATAGCCAAGGGGCTTGATAACCAGCTTCAGCATATCAAGGAAATCGTCTGACAGTGAGTTGCCTTTGTGTACGGCCTCACTTTCGTCAAATGGGGTTATGTACAAAAGCAGAATGGCAAGCACTGTCATAACCGCAAGAACCCAGTAAACATCAAGCCATGTCTGTGATTTTGCAACGCCGTCTTCTACAAAATAGCTGAACATGGCATAGCCAAGTAGAACACCTGTCATAAACACGCCTTCTAGGATATTCATAAAGGAGGCATGCTCTTTAGGCGAGTTTGTTACCAGCCCAACGGTTGAATAAACCGATACTTTTACAAGTGCGAAAGAAACGCCTGTTGCCAGAAATAGTAGTTTGGTGGTTAGAAAGCTTGGTAGCAGTGGCATGGAAAGGCAGGCACCAGTGACAATAGCGAGGCCTAGCATCATAGACTTTCTAAACCCGAAACGCGGCAGAAATGATGCAAGCAGAAACGAAACTATGGCAATGGGCAGGTCCTTAAAGGCTTCCAGTACACTTGCGCTTTGGTGCATCAGATCATAGTTTTTAATAACCTGTAGAATGACAGTGCCCACGCTGTTCAGCAAAATTGCAAAAACAAAATAGGTTAGAAACAGCGAAAGTTTGATGCGCCAGACAGACATGAACCCTCCCCAGGATTAAGAGAATGCTTCAATGGATACCACCAAAGCAGCTTGCAAGCCTAGACAATAACAGTATTGCAATCGATTGCAAAGAATATATTATACTAATGATTCTATAGTTGAATGCGGGTGAGGGTTACATGGGATTAGTTGAGAGTAACAAAAATAATGCAGGGCATGGCATGCCTGATGCGTGGCTTTTGAATGAGCCGGTATTTGATGCCGCACAGCTTGCTGTACGTGAAACCCTTATGGCACAGGCGAATGGTTACCTTGGTACACGCGGTACGTATGAAGAACCCGTGGCTGCAGGTATTGATACGATTGAAGGTACCTATATTAACGGCGCGTATCTGCGCGAACCTATTCACTACGACGAAAAAGCATACGGCTTTGCAACCCACAACAACAAAATGATCATGGTACCTGATGTGAAGCGGCTTATGTTGCGAGCAGGCGATAGCCTGTTGGAGCAGGGAAGTAGCTCATTCACTGAAAATACCCGCTCGCTTGATATGCGCGACGGTCTTCTGGTGAGCACTCGTGTCTGGCAGGTTGCAGATACCAAATCAGTGCGTGTTAGAACAAAGCGTTTTGTATCCAGTGTTTCTTCAGGCCTGATGGTGCAGGAAATTGAGATATCTTCCATTGATTATAGCGGCCCTATCAGTCTTGGTACAGGGATTGATGCGGGCTACGGTATTGAAACAGAAACCGATGATCCGCGCGCGGGCGCTCTTTCCATTCGGCAGTGTTTGGCATTTTGTAATGTTGATATTTCAGAAAATACAGCCGTTACGACGCACACTATTACAGACAGCGAGCGCGTGATTGTTACTGCTTGCGGGTATGATCTGGAAAGCACAGGGGCTGTTGAAACATGCTCTGTTGAAGAGAGTAGTTTTTGGGGCTGGGATTTGGCATTGCAGCTAAAGGCTGGTGAGCGATTACTGCTTCGAAAATATACCGCCTATGCGGACGGTGCTGCAGAAAATGCCGAAATGTTGGCGAAGCAGGCGCAAGAAACTGTTGAGAAGGCAAAATCAAAGGGTTTTGAAAACCTGATGGTAGAGCAGCGCACAGCCTTTGCAGGCTTTTGGAAATCAGCAGACATTGAAATACAGGGTGACGAGGCGGTGCAGCAGGGCATGCGGTTCAATATGTTCCACTTGTACCAATCAACCGGTCGTGACGGTAAGCGCTCGCTGGGTGCCAAGGGGCTTTCCGGGCCGGGGTATGATGGGCATTATTTCTGGGATACAGAAATTTACGCCGTACCGTTTTTTGTGTTTACCCAGCCTGCAACAGCACGTTCGCTTATAACATACCGTATTAATGCGCTTGAAGGTGCGCGTGCCCGTGCACGTATTATGGGGCATAGTAAAGGCGCACTTTACCCTTGGCGCACTATTGGCGGCGAGGAATGCTCATCATTTTTCCCGGCGAGCACGGCGCAGTACCATATTAATGCAGCTATTGCTTACGCGCTGATCCAATATCTGGAAGCGACAGAAGACCAAACTATTCTAAAGGAGGGCGGGGCAGAAATGCTGTTTGAAACCGCCCGGCTGTGGATGGGCCTTGGCCAGTTTAGTGACAGGCACGACGGCAAGTTTTGTATATTCGAGGTAACTGGCCCCGATGAATATACGGCGATGGTAGACAATAACCTTTATACCAATGCAATGGCGCAGCACCATTTGGCGCACGCGGCAAAGATTTTTGCTGACCTGCAGGTATCAGACCCGATACTTATAAAAGGCATTCTGGATAAAACCGGTATGCGCGCCGCTGAGGCCCAAGACTGGGAAAAGGCGGCAAATCTCATGTATCTGCCCTATGATGATACCATGAAGGTGCACGAACAATGTGAAGGCTTTTTCGCAAAACCAGAGTGGGACTTTGCTGGCACACCAGCGGAGAAACACCCCTTATTGCTGCATTATCACCCGTTGGTTATCTACCGGCATCAGGTGTTGAAACAGGCCGATGTTGTGCTGGCACAGGTGCTGCTCAGTGCGCAGTTTAGTACAGAAGATAAACGCCGTAATTTGGCTTATTATGAACCGCGCACTACACATGACAGCACCCTGTCGGCCTGCATGTACTCCATTGCTAATTCAGAGGTGGGCGATAGGCAAAAAGCCTATGAAATGTTTGAAGAAACATACCGTATGGATTTGGAAAACCGGCATGCCAACACCCATTACGGCCTCCATATGGCCTGTATGGCAGGCTCGTGGCTGTCGCTTGTTTATGGTTTTGCAGGGGTACGCTTTGAGGGGGGCACTTTATATTTTAACCCCTATCTGCCAAAGGGCTGGGATGAGTATAGCTTTAGTATGCACATCAAAGGGCGGGTTATTGCAGTTTGTGTGACGGCGTCGGCCACGGTTTACAAACTGCACGCTGGCAATGATTTGGAAATTAGCCATAAGGGTAGCCTGTACCGACTTGTAGCTGGCCAGCCCTTTAAAGCTGAGTAAGGCAAAAACAATGACACCAAAAACCTGTATATTTGATCTGGACGGTGTGGTTGTTGACACCGCTAAATACCATTTTCAGGCATGGCGCAGGCTTGCGGAATTTGTAGGCGTTGCCTTCACCCACGAAGACAACGATAACTTAAAAGGCGTGGGGCGCATGGAATCGCTAGATTATATTCTGGCAAAATCACCTCGACTGTTTTCAAATAAAGAACGGCTCGCCCTCGCGGACCAGAAGAATGATGATTACAAAGAACTGATTAAAGGGATAAACGCGGCAGAGTTGCTGCCAGGTGTATCAGACACCTTTACCTGGCTCAGGGAAGAAGGTTGGAAGATCGGCTTAGCATCAGCAAGCCGCAATGCTCCACAGGTGATTAAAAGCCTTGGTGTTGAGGGTGTATTTGATTATGTGGCAGATGCAGGCAAAATTCTGAACGGTAAACCAGCCCCTGATATTTTTCTGGATGTGGCGCGTGCTCTGAACTCTGCCCCGACTGATGCTATTGGTGTGGAAGATGCTGTCGCAGGTGTAACAGCTATCAAAGCCGCTGGGATGATCGCAGTTGGTATTGGAGACCCAGCCCTTCTCCATGAAGCAGATGTAGTAATGCCTACTCCTGAGGGTTTGATTGAGTGTTTCAAGCTTATGCAGGCTAAAGCTTAGGCGCTGCCGCACGATTGTCGGATAACAAGCTTTGCAGGCAAGGCGACATGGTCAACAGTTTTTCCTGCCATTATATCCAGCAGGTTTTGTACGAGGCACTTGCCCCCTTGGGTAATATCTTGGTGTACGGTCGTTAGTCCCGGTGAACTAAAGCTTGCAAGTGAGATATCATCAAACCCGATAACAGCAACATCATCGGGGATTATTTTACCTGCTTCAGTAAGGCGCTTCATGGCACCGATAGCGACATTATCACTTACAGCAAAAATCGCGTCAAAGTCGCGGCCTTCGCCTAGTAAAACCTGATCCGTTTTATTGTAGCCGTCTGATCGAGAAAAATCTGTTTTGATGATCAACTGGTCATCAATTGGGATGGATGCTTTTTGAAGTGCTTTTTTGTACCCCTTCAGGCGGTGTTCCACCTCTGGGTGGCGCTCATCACCCATAAAGGCAATCCGTTTGCGGCCATTTTTGATGAGTAAAGCGGTGGCATCTTCTGCGCCGGTTTCATTGTCGCTGCCAACGGTTAGATAGTTATGTTCTTCAACATGCGCACCCCAAACAATGAACGGTGCTTTTTTGGTTGCGAGCAGGTCGAGGCGGGCATCATTGCGGCCTTGACCAATGATAATAAGACCATCTGCCCGCTTGCTTTCAATATAATATCCATTCATGTCGTATATTTGGCGCGGGTTGGTTGCGAGCAGCAAATCATAGCCATGATGGGAGGCTTCATCCGCAATACTGCCCAGCAGCACCAGCAAAAACGCATCTGTAACTTCGTGGCCCCAGTCACGGTCTACCATCAGCACCACAGCAAGTGTGTGGGTTTTTTTAAGACGGAAATTTCTGGCGGCGGCATTTATTTCATAATTATTTTCTGCTGCGACTCGCTGAACTTTTGCCCGGGTTTCTTTATTGATAAGAGGGCTGTTCTTCAAGGCACGGGATACAGTTGCCTCGGAAACACCAGCAAGCTTGGCTATATCTGCCATGGTTAGGTTTTTACTTTTTTCCATAAGACCTTACTACCCTTAGAACTGCACTTTTGTCGAGAATTATTACTGATTTATGCAATCGATTGTAATTATCTATTGCAATCGATTGCAAAGAAGCGTAGCCATAAAGGGCCAGAGCTTTTCAAAGACATATGGGGAAACTATTCGATGTGTCTTTACGAAGTATTTGTAGAATTCTGGTAATTTGCGGGGCTTTTGCTCTGCAGGGGAATATATCAAGAAGGCACACGGGAGGATTACATGAAACTAACTCGACTTAGTTTGAATATGTCGACTGCGATAGCTATGGCGATGGCAGCGACGGCTGTATCCGCGCAGGATACACAGGCAAATGCAGACAATACTGCATCCATTGAAGAAATTGTGGTGCTGGGTACTCCTGGCGGTGCAGGTATCGCAAAGCAGAATGCAAGTTTTGCTATTACAACCATGAGCGAAGATGCAATTAGCCTCGCAGGGCCTAAAAGTACGGCAGAACTTTTTACTCTTGTTCCGGGTGTGTGGGCGGAAAGCTCTGGCGGTATTGCAGGCGCGAATATCGATGTACGTGGCTTACCGGGTGGCAGTGATGCGCCGTTTGTGACCATGTCTATTAACGGTGCACCAATTTACGGCACTGAAATGCTGTCCTTTATGGAACAAAGTGTTCTGTTTCGAATTGATGAAACAGTTTCAAGTGCTGAAGCTCTGAGAGGCGGCCCTAACGCTGTTTTCTCTAACGGCGAGCCGGGTGTGACACTGAACTTTAACCTGAAAAAAGGCGGCGATGAGACTGAAGGCCGGGTTAAATACTCGACATCAGATTATGGCTTGCAGCGTGTTGATGCGGTTATGTCTGGCCCCCTTGGTAATGATCTGTATTACATGGTCGGTGGCTATGTTCAGTCATCTGATGGTATTCGGGATGCTGAATTTACTTCCGAAAAAGGCAAGCAATTCACGGTTCAACTGACCAAGGTTCTTGAAAACGGCGAAATTAACGCATGGGCGCGTATGACAGATGACCACGGTCAGTGGTATCTACCCATGGCGCTTGGTACAGGTAACGACCTGGGCACATTCTCGCAGCTTGGCAATAACTCGCGCTATCGCACACTTCAAGTGAATGCAAACGGCGATATGGAAACATTCGACTTTGCGGATGGTCGTGGTTGGGACGGTGTTGTTACGGGCCTTAATGCAGATTTTGACCTCGGCGATGGTTGGGCAATCAGGGACAACATGTCCTATACAAAAGGCAATGCTGACACCCTTGGTTTTGTTCCAGATGGTGGTTCTGTTCAAGTTTCTGCCTTGCCGGGTGGTACAGCAACAACGACAGGCGGTGAAACGCTGGCTGGTAGCGAGTATGTACAGGCATATGGCCACTGGGTTGTCTTGAAAGATATTGAATCGTTCACAAATGATATCAGCATCAACAAACACCTTGGTGATCATGATATTACTGTTGGCTATTACCGTGCCAACTGGTCATCGGATGATTTCTGGTCAATCGGTAATTTCTTGCCCTTCCATAATGTAGCGAACGGCGATTCCCTCGATGGCACTACATGCGCTGATTTGGCTGCTGCCGGGTCAGGTACAGGATGTTGGGCATATGGTATCCAGTCATCGGGTGATGCAACAGCAGATGCGCTTTATATCGCCGATAGCTGGCAGGCAACGTCACAGCTACGGTTTGATTTTGGTGTACGTCAGGAATGGATCGAGATTGATTATGTGCTCGATTCTGGCCCGGGCTACCCTGACGGTATACGCGATATGGCTACTACACTGAAAGACGATGCTGTTTCCTACACTGGCGCTGTGAACTTTGACTTCAACGACGATGTGGGTGTGTTTGCACGGTATTCAAAAGGGTCACTTTTCCCACACTTTGATGATGTACGGGAAAACAACTTGAATGTGAACGGTGTGAAGCAGCTTGAAGGCGGCGTGAAATATTCAGGTGAGCATTTTGGCCTGTTTGCAACGGCCTTCTATAACAAGAATGACAGCTTCTCCAGTGTTGTAGGCAGCGTTATTGGTGCAACAGCCTTTAAAACGCGGTCTATCGGGGTTGAAGTGGATGGTAGTTTCACATATGGGCCGTTTAGCCTTTCTGTTCTTGCAACTGTTCAAGATGCTAAGATCACAGAATCGACAACACCTGCAGATGTGGATAACCAAGTTCTGCGCCAACCAAAAACACAGTTCCGTATTTCACCAAGCTATATGTTTGAAATTGGTGATGTAAGCGCGACTTTGTATGGTGCTGTACAGCTTGTTGGCCACCGTTACGGCGATAACGCTAACACGGTTGACCTTGACGGTTATGAAAAGCTTGATGCAGGTATTCTGGTGCGTACATCCTCTAACCTGTTCTTCCAAGTGCATGGGGATAACCTGACTGATAGCCACGGCATAACAGAAGGTGATCCGCGCAACCCGTCTGCACCGAATGGCCGCCCCATTCTTGGTCGTTCTGTGAAGTTCAGCATTGGGTATGATTTCTAAAAGACTATCAGGCCTGTGCTCTTTTGGGGCGCAGGCTTTACGTTCCTACCAATATTTATATGATCATTGGGACTTAACGCCGTATAGCACTGCTACGCGGCGTTCTTTTTATCTGGGTTATTTAATGAAGGCTTCAATATACTGAATATACCAGCCGGGAAAGCCATAGTCTTTTGAAGCTTTCAGGAGAAAATTAACATAATCTTTATCAACGGGGGCTGGTTCCATATCAACGGACATAAAGGTAATGGCGGCAACTGTTCTGCCGCCGCGAGTGTGGGCCATTACTGGTTCATACTGGTATGTCGCTGTTGTGCGTGTTCTGAGGTAACTATCAAAAAGAGCTTGAATTTCAGTGTGGGTAAAGTTGGCTAGAATGCCGTAAACAATGCCGTCGCCATTTTCAACCAGATTGGCAACAGGCTTTATAACAAGATCAAACCCGGTAATGGAAGCAGGGGCAAACGCACGTTTTGGAATACCGGCAGTTGATAGAATTTCAAGGCTTATAGATGCTCCATACAGGAATACCTGAATTTTACGCTCTGCCATATTCTATGTTCCCCTATCCCATTTTGGCTTTGGCTAACCGGCGCGAAACGCGCCTATTCCAAATGCCTTGCTGGTTCTCGTAGGCCAGCTTTAGCAACAGGTACCATATGTCCAGTATGGTTAAGGCTTTGTAAAAAAGTAGGAAAGACTTTATGTATTTGATGAAAATTGAAATTATCCAATTCCATCAATTAAGTCCAAATTGTTGTAATTTATCCTAAACTAGTACAAGGTGCTGCGTGCGGGATAAAGTATTAACGATGTGGGGTTGTTGAGGCCGGTGAAAAACGGACTGAATATACTTCTGGTCGAAGCAAATGAGGAAAGCTACGAAAGCTTTTCGCGTCTTGTTGAGGGGCTGGACGGCATTAATGGGTGTATATCACGCACCGAAGATGCAGAGACAACGATTGAGCTTATTAAGGCTCATAGAAGCTGGTATTTTGACATCTGCTTTATAAGCGCCAGCATCGGCAAAGAAACGAGCCTCAATCTTGTTGAAGAAATTCTTGATAGGACTGATTGTAAGGCGCCGTTGGTTATAATATCCGGGCAGGATGATCTTGTTTTTGAAGCGTCGCTCCTTAAGCGAGGGGCAAGTGATGTGGTCTTTCACGATGACCTTTCTGTGCGAGAGTTGCGGCGGGTTATACGATATATGACAAACCAGCGCCGCGCGCAGGAACGGGAAGAGCGCCTTGCGTTTCATGATGACCTGACCTCCCTTCCGAACCGCCGCCTTTTACAAGAGAGGCTTGAGCAGGTTTTACAGCACACCAAGCGCCATGCCACTATAGGCGCGCTGATGTTGCTGGATCTGGACAATTTCAAAACCATCAATGATGCGCTGGGGCACTCTGTGGGAGACCAATTGCTGCGTGAAGTTTCTGCCCGGTTGCAAACCTGCTGTCGGCGTGAAGATTCTGTTGCTCGTATTGGCGGAGATGAATTTGCTGTTCTGTTACCTGAAGCGGGGGCCGACATGGTTAAGGCGCTACGCGGTGTTAGCAAGGTTGCGGGCAAAGCCTTGGAAGCGCTGGTAGAACCTGTGCTTATTGAACAGCACAGCCTGCACGTGACAGTGAGCATTGGCATAACCATGCTTACACCAGAAAGTGCAACGATTGATGCCATTTTGCGACAGGCAGACACTGCCATGTATGAGGCAAAATCAGCGGGTAAGGACAGTTATCGTTTCTTTGCCCCTGAAATGGAGGAAATGGTTCTTAATCAGGTGCGGATTGAAAACCATATGCGCATGGGGCTTAGCAATAATGAATTTTATATGCACTATCAGCCGATTGTACATTCACAGACATTTGAACTTATTGGGGCCGAGGCATTGGTGCGCTGGAACAGCCCGGATTTGGGGCAAGTTTCGCCAGCTGTTTTTGTACCTGTGGCAGAAAACAGTGGTCTCATTTGGTTGCTAGGTGAGAAAATCATGGAGGAAGCCTGCGCCTTTTTGGCGGCCACACCCGGCTTGCCGCAGCTTTCCATTAATATTTCTGGCGAGCAGATCCACCGGCCTAATTTTATCGCCTTTGTAGAAAAAGTGATTGCAGATAATGCCCTTGAACCCGGCAGGCTGGTGTTTGAACTCACAGAAACAAGTTTGCTGGCAGACCTGAAACAAGCTGCAGAGGTTATGCAGCGGCTGCGAACTATTGGGGTTCGGTTTGCGCTAGATGACTTTGGCACTGGCTATAGTTCATTGTCTTATTTGAAACGGTTGCCGTTTGATTATGTTAAAATTGACCATAGTTTTACACGTGGTGTGATTGAAAACACAGATGATCAAGCTATCATTCAGGCTATACTCAGTCTTGGTGAAGTGCTAGGTTTCATGGTAACAGCCGAAGGTGTGGAGACGTTAGAACAACTTGAGTTTTTACAGGATAGGGGCTGCATCAGTGTGCAGGGCTATTATTTTAGTAAACCGGTTTCGGCAGATAATTTCCGCCAAAACTGGATTCATCGCCCAGCAAACAATGTGTGATTCTGCTACTTTTGTAATACCATAGCCCGGCCAGCTTAAATGGCCCTTTAACAAATAACATTTGAAGAATAACAGGAAACTTTCATGGACCTATTGAATGATAATGAGCAGATGGATGTGATGTTGGCACAAGCCATTGATATGGGCCTTTCGGTTATTGGCGCTATTCTTATCCTGATCATTGGCTTGTGGCTTGCCGGTGCGGTTAAGGTGCGGCTTGGCAAAATTTTGGGCCGTAGCGAAAAAATGGATGAAACGGTTTCCCATTTCTTGGCGAGCCTTGCGAAATACGCGGTTATTATTTTTACAGTGATTGCGATTTTAGGCCAGTTTGGGGTGGAAACCACAAGCCTTGTGGCGGTTATTGGTGCGGCAGGCCTTGCCATTGGCCTCGCACTGCAGGGCACGCTTTCTAATGTGGCTGCTGGTGTTATGCTTTTGATCTTCCGGCCGTTCCGGGTTGGGCAATTTGTCGATGTAGGCGGCACAGCAGGCGTGGTGAAGGCTATTACTCTGTTCGTGACTGAAATGGACACGCCAGATAACGTACGCATTACCGTTCCAAACAGCAGTGTTTGGGGGTCTAGCATTAAAAACTTTAATCACCACGACACCCGCCGGCTGGACATGGTTTTTGGCATTGGTTACGGCGCTGATATTAATAAGGCGATGGATATTATCCGTAAGGCGCTGGCGGCTGACGAGCGCTGCATGAAAGAGCCTGAGGCGGTTGTTGCCGTGTCAAATCTTGGTGAAAGCAGTGTTGATATTATGGTGCGGGTCTGGTGCCTTGGTAGTGATTATTGGCCGCTGAAGTGGGCGCTGCTTAAAACCGTGAAAGAAAACTTCAACGCCAGCGATGTGGATATTCCATTCCCGTCGCGCACGCTTTATATCGAAAAAGAAGACTAAAAGCAGGCTTCATGTCGATCGCGAAACACATAAAAGGCGCCCGTGTGGCGCCTTTTTATACGGTTTGTGGGGAACATTAGCGGCTTTGACTATAGATGAATAAATATACCTATTGGTATTTGTCAATTTGACCGAATACTCCACTTCTCAAAAGAGTTGAGAGGTAAAAGTGAATATTTAGAAAGTGGTGCCATAGAAACATTTTAAGCTGGGGTAGGCTATGGAATATCCGATTATTTATAAGTTTAAAACGCGACAAATTGCCATGATGATCATTTGCTTTTGGGTCACCGTTGCTGTTCTGGTTTTGGCGCCCGTTTATGCTTTTTATAGTGATGTCGGGCGCGACACGCTTGGTTTTAGCCTGATATTCTGTGTGGTGATGCTAATTTTTCTATGGATACAGTATCCTATTATACAGTATCCTGTCCGATATTCTAAAAATGCCTTGGAAATCCATACAAACCATTTGTGTTTAACAACACGGCAAGGGGTGCTCACTATCCCCAAGGCTGCAATTTATGGCATTGCGGACAATGAGTATTCTTGGTTTACATTTGGGGATGGGATATTAGAAGTAGTCACAATGCTGGTTGCCGATGAATATAAAACTCCAAATAATTATGGTTTACGTGTAAACCCGTCTCTAGATACCTTTTGTATAGAAGGGGCAACTGATTTTACAATCAGAAGCACCCTCATAACATGGCTGAATTCATAGAATAACCACATGGGATCATGCTAAAAGGACCGGCACATGCAAAGGTGCCCGTGCTGCGGGTTTTTAAGCTTTCAAAAGGACTATTTTAATGGCTGCGCTTGAAAAGGCGCGTGAACAGGCCGTCTCTTGGCTGCTGGGCAGCTTCACGGTAAGCTTGAGCTTGCTCAAAAGCTTGCAGCCTGCGTTGATATTCAACTTTGGTCATACCGTAGGTGCTTGCAGGTTTCTGCATGGGTTTTCTCCTTCGCTTGTCGTGCGGCTTTTTTATGTATTTGGCCGCTCGGTCGTTGTCGTTTTTTATTTTATGGCGCGCTGTTTTCAGCGTCACTTGTCTGTCTAATATAAGACGTTTTATCTACTTTTACAATATACCAAAAATTACGTCATAAAAAAGGCGCCACCGGATAAGCCGTGGCGCCTTTGCGGTAAACCGCTTTTGGTAGGTTTTATTCTGCTGCTTTGGCGTTTTTCTTACGCTCGTGTGGTAAGAGGTAGCGTTTGCGCAAGCGAATGCTTTGTGGTGTTACCTCAACCAGCTCGTCGTCGTTAATGTAGGCAAGAGCTTCCTCAAGAGGCAAAATCTTCGGCGTGGTCATTTTGATAGCATCGTCCTTGCCACTGGCGCGCATGTTTGTAAGCTGTTTGGCTTTCTGCACGTTTACGTCAAGATCGTTATCGCGGCTATGCTCGCCGATAATCATGCCTTCATACACTTCGTCGCCGTGGTTGATCATGATAGTACCGCGTTCCTGTAAATAGAACAGCGCATACTGAACGGCCTTGCCGCCAGCTGTGGCGATCAGCACACCGCGCTGACGTGCACGGATTGGGCCTTTGTAGGCGTCGTAGCGGTCATAGGCGCGGGCCATAATACCGGTACCGCGTGTGTCTGTCAGGAATTCACCATGATAACCAATAAGGCCGCGGGCAGGGGCATCAAACGTCAGGCGTACTTTACCACCACCTGATGGTACCATACCTTTAAGTTCAGCCTTGCGCTGCGACATTTTCTCTACCACGTTGCCTTGGTATTCTTCGTCCACATCGATCTGTACAGTTTCGTATGGTTCAAGACGCTTGCCGTTATCGTCATTTTTGAACAGTACGCGTGGGCGAGAGATTGCAAGCTCAAAGCCTTCGCGGCGCATAGTTTCAATAAGGACACCAAGTTGCAGCTCGCCGCGGCCAGCTACTTCGAAAGCGTCTTTGCTTTCAGATTCTGTAACTTCGATCGCAACGTTACCTTCGGCTTCGCGCATTAAGCGGTCGCGGATAACCCGGCTTGTTACATGCTTGCCTTCGCGGCCAGCAAGTGGGCTGTCATTTACCATAAAGGTCATTGCGAGGGTTGGTGGGTCAACCGGAATAGCGTGCAGCGGTTCTGTAACTTCAGGAACAGAGATGGTGTCCGCCACGTTTGCAACTGTGAGGCCTGCGATCGCGACAATGTCACCTGCTTCTGCTTCTTCCACCGGTACGCGTTCAAGCCCCCTAAAAGCGAGCAGCTTTGAAATACGACCAGTTTCCAGAACGCCGCCGTCATGGGCAAGTGCGTGAATAGGGGTACCAATTTTTACCCGGCCTGTTTCAATACGCCCGGTCAGGATACGACCAACAAAGTTGTCGCGGTCAAGCAGGCTGATCAGCATGGAAAAAGGCTTGTCAGCGTTACCGTTTGTTACCACTTTTGGCGCAGGAACATGCTCGATAATTTTCTCAAACAGCGGGTGCAGGTTTTCGCGTGGCCCATCGAGTGTTTCGTCGCACCAACCATTACGGCCAGAGGCGTACATTACAGGGAAATCAAGCTGGTCTTCGTTTGCATCCAAGTTCACGAACAGGTCAAAACAGGCGTCTGTTGCTGCGTCTGGATCACCGTCTGATTTATCAACTTTGTTTACAACCACAATTGGGCACAAGCCAAGGGCGAGGGCCTTCATGGTTACAAATTTGGTTTGCGGCATAGGGCCTTCTGCGGCATCAACCAGCAGGACCACACCATCAACCATGGAAAGAATACGTTCCACCTCACCGCCGAAATCGGCGTGGCCTGGTGTATCAACAATATTAACGCGCGTGTCGCCCCACATAACAGACGTACATTTCGCGAGAATAGTAATGCCGCGTTCTTTTTCCAGATCGCCGCTATCCATCGCACGTTCTTCCATGCGCTGGTTTTCGCGTAGCATACCAGACTGTTTGAAAAGGTTATCCACAAGTGTTGTCTTACCGTGGTCAACGTGCGCGATAATCGCGATATTGCGTATTTTTTTTGTCATTTTACATTCCTGGGGGGCGGCGCTCTTTTACCGGCGCACTTCGCGCATGGACTCTGGGGAGTATCTATGCACACCATCTGTTACAAAATTATAAAAGGGGCCTCACCTATATGGGCCCCAGCATTTGCGCGCCTTATACGCGGGAAATGGCAATTAGGCAAGAAGGAAAGAGTTCTTGCCTTGAAACCTAGTTTTCAGCGTGGAAGCAGGCCTATAGCCCAAGCCATTCTTTTTGCCAGCGGGGCAGTACAAAAGCGGCGCTGTGCATCTCTGGGCTATACTGCTTGCCTTCATAGTTACGCACTGGTTGCTTTAGAGAAACACCGTCGCGGCTGTATAGGTAAAAGCCAAAATCAGCGCCAGGGTATACAGGCACTTTGCCGCGGTATACTTCCATATGAGGTAGCATCTTGGTACGACGCATCACATTTACAAGGTTTTCGCCGTGGTCGCTGTCTTCTTGTAGGAACTGACCGCCACTGGTGGACAGGAAAATACTATCTGAATCGATAATCACACCTGTGTCTGATACCAGCTTCACAAGTTCACGGCAGAAATCCTCCGTGAACAGGCAAGCAGAAGGACCAACCGGTTCTGTGAGGTCCAGCAGGATCAGGTCATATTTTTTACCCTCAGCCACATACCGGGCAACAACATCCGCCGCGTTTTCAATATGCAGGGTAACACGTGGGTCGTTATAGTTGCCGTTCACGCCCAGATATTCATTTGAAAGCGCGATAACGCGTTCGTCAATTTCCACCATGGTCACGTCGGTTACAAAATCATGCACAAGCGCTTCTCTTAGTGCGCCGCCGTCACCGCCGCCCAGAATAAGGACAGATGTGTTAGTGCGCTCGCGGCCTAAAAGCGGCACGTGCAGTGCCATCTCGTGATAGATAAATTCGTCAGCCTGACTTGCCTGCACATAGCCATCTAGCACTAGAAGGCGACCATAGGCTTTATGGTCTAAAATCTCAATCAATTGATAGGGGCTTTGCTCGCGGTGTAGCAGGGTTACCTCAAGTGAGAGTGCGGCGCCTATATCTTCAGACCGTTCACGCCACCACGAAGGGGCTGCAGGTTTCTGGCTCATAAGTTTTTACCCCGTAAAAGTTCAGTAACGACAAGATTTTTTGGCTTAAAGGCAGCTTCCAGAATGTCGGCGCAGACCTCAGGTTTTGTGGCCCCACACATAAAGACATCAAAAGCAGCATAATCGCTCTCAGGCCACGTGTGCACAGAAATATGGCTTTCCGCCAGCACAGCCACACCGCTCACACCGTTTGGTTCAAACGGGTGCAGGTGCATATGCAGCAGAGTTGCCTTTGATGCGGTGATACATGCGCGCAGGGTTTCTTCAATGTGCGGCAACTCGTTAAGGCGCGATGCGCCGTACAGGTCAATAATCAGATGCGTTCCTGCATAACGAATACCGTCGCGGACCACAAAATAGTCTTTTACAGTGTCGTTTTCGTTCAAGGTAGTTGCAACCGGTGTGCTGATGTCCTTGGGCACGCGCCTGTCTCCGTCTTATATAGTCTATTCTATAGTGTTGCGAAGCCCCTATCAGGCACTCGCACATAAGGCAAGTGACATTGTTATATATGCGTGTCCACTTGATAGCGACGCCTGATCTGAAAATGGTTGCGTTGATACAGGTGCTGACTAAAATGGCGAAGAAAATATATTGATTGGGGGACTTATGGAAAAAGATGCGGTCATAAAAAGTACAGTAAAGTTTATTTGGAAACAGAAATTTCCAATACTTTAAGAGTGCAATCATTCCATCATTTATATGTGCCCTAGCAATTGTGGGTTTCATTATTGCTGGCATTGATGACACGCAAGGCAAGGGCTTAATTTCTATACTGTTCGTGTGGATTGCAGCATCATGGAATATATATAAGTGGCAGGTTGCCCTTTTATCACCAGATGCAAGCAAGGGTGGCTCTGATTATAAAGTCATCATGAAATATTTTTCACTTTCCATCTTGGTACTTACTATATTGCGAGGCTTATTTTACCTTTCAGGAGTTTTGGAAGAATTGACCAGCTCAATGGCTGCGGTATTTATGCTTTTTGTTCTTTTTTTGGTGCTGTACGGGGCTTTATTTGTTGTTCTGTTGAGTTTTCCAGCGATGATAGCGGGATACAAAAGTTTTGTGTATGTCCCCAGGGGCAGAGATGTTTTTGGTATTTTATACGTTAGCGCACTGGGGGGATTTGGGAGCTGCACTGCTATTGCAATACCATTGTTTCCAATTTCACTCATTTCTGTGGTTTTTGACTTTTGGTTCGTGTCTGCCTTTATAGATAGTTTTATAATCATTTCGATTAT